>NZ_JAUIZP010000002.1:0-185667 GCF_041414735.1 Rhodococcus sp. GXMU-t2271 | reverse complement strand
CCACCCCCGGGGGGTCCCCCACCACGGTTGCCGTTCCGTCGTCGATCCCTGGTGAAGACCTCCGCGCGTCCGGATACCGTGGACCCGACACAGCCAGGTCAGGGGAGCACCGGATGATCACGCGGACGAAGTTCTTCTCCGTTCATCTCTCACGGTCGGCGCGATCGGGACCTCCGCCGGACCCGCCGCCTCCACCGGCGCCGTCGTCGGGTCTGTGGTGGCAGCTGGTGGCCGTCGCCGTCCTGCTCGGTGGTCTGGTGGTCGCCCTGGCGCTGCAGACCCCGACGTCGAGCACCCTGTCCTACAGCGACTTCGTGGACCGGGTCGACGCCGGCACCGTCCAGCAGGTGACGATCGACGACCGCGGATCGGCCTACGGAACCCTCTCGGACGGAACGGAATTCGTCACCCAGCTGCCGACCGCACTGAACCTCGCGGGGCTCGACGCGAAGCTGCGGGCGAAGCAGGTCCAGGTCAGCGCGGAACAGACCGACGACAGCCCGTGGGCTGCGATTCTGCTCAGCATGCTGCCCTTCGTCGTGTTCGCGGGGCTGTTGCTGTGGGTCGGCCGCCGGGCGCAGCGCGCCTTCAGCGGCGGCACCGGAGGTATCGGGGGCATCGGCGCGTTCGGCCGCTCGAAGGCCCGGGTCATCGAGGCGAACCGGCCGACGACTCGCTTCGCGGATGTCGCCGGGTACGACGGAGTCAAGCAGGAGGTCAGCGAGGTCGTCGACTTCCTGCGGGATCCGGAGAAGTACGCGGCCGCCGGCGCGAAGGGCCCCCGCGGGGTGCTGATGATCGGCCCGCCGGGCACCGGCAAGACGCTGCTGGCCCGCGCGGTGGCGGGTGAGGCGGAGGTGCGCTTCCTGTCCGTCACCGGCTCGGAGTTCGTGGAGATGTTCGTCGGTGTCGGCGCCTCCCGCGTGCGGGACCTGTTCGAGCAGGCCCGCAAGAGCCCGCCGTCGATCATCTTCATCGACGAGATCGACGCCATCGGCAGCAAGCGGGGCGTGGGGACCTATGCCGGGAACGACGAGCGGGAACAGACGCTCAACCAGTTGCTGGCCGAGATGGACGGCTTCGACCAGAGCGTCGGCATCGTGGTGCTGGCAGCGACGAACCGCCCGGAAGCGCTCGATCCGGCCCTGCTGCGGCCGGGCCGGTTCGACCGCACGGTGGTGATCCCCCTGCCCACCCAGTCGGAACGGGCCGCGATCCTGGCGGTGCACCTGCAGGGCAAACACCTCGGACCTGACGTCGACCTGAACGTGCTCGCACGGGCCACCCCCGGCTTCTCGGGTGCGGACCTGGCGAACCTGGTCAACGAGGCCGCCATCAACGCCGTCCGGGACGACCGCACCGTCATCTGCGCCGACGACCTGTCGTCCGCGCGTGACCGCCTGCTGCTCGGGCGCCGCGAGAGCGCCAATGCCCTGCTCCCCGAGGAACGGACCTCGGTGGCGGTCCACGAATCGGGTCACGCGTTGCTCGCCGCCCTGTGCCCGCACGCCGACCCGGTGGCGAAGGTGACGATCCTGCCCGCCGGCATGGCGCTGGGATCGACCCAGCAGCTACCCGAGGTCGAACGGCACCTCTACAGCGAGGGGTATCTCGACGATCTGCTCACCGTCCGGGTCGGTGGGCGGGCCGCGGAACTCGTGGTGTTCGGGGAGGGATCGACCGGCGCCGCCGACGATCTGAGCGGCGCGACCCGCATCGCCGTGCGCATGGTGCGGGAATTCGGGCTGTCCGAGGCGTTCGGCCCGGTGGGGTACGGCTCCGGCGACCCCAACTATCTGCATGCCGACACCAGTGAGCGCAGCCTCGTGCGGCCCTACTCGGAACACACCCAGCAGCTCGTGGACCGCGAGGTCGCCCGGCTGCTGCGGGCCGCCGAGGAACGGGCCGTCGCGCTCGTGACGCAGCACCGGGCGGCGCTGGACCGGCTGGCCGCGATCCTCGTCGAGGAGGAGACCGTCGACGGCGGCGTCGTACTCGACGTGCTGCGGGCGGAGGCGGACGGCGCCCGGCCGCAGCGCCTCGGCACCACCTGAGCGGCGCGCGGGCCGGAATCGCATCTTGCCGACATGATTTGCCGGGCGGCGGGGAAACCGGTCCGCATGGCACCTCTCCCCGACCCCGCGACGATCCGGCGCTACCGCATCCACGCGACTCCCGACGGTCACCGGTGGGTGATCGGCACCCACGATCCGTCGCTCGGCATCGACTTCGGGCCGGGCCCGGAGGCGGAGACCTGGGCGCAGGAGGCCTGCGCCGACCTCGAATCTCCGCCGCCGCACAACCTGTACAACTGGCGGCCGGTACCCCCGGGAATCACGGGCTCACGGTTCGGCCCCGACCGGGGCATGCCCGGACCGAGGAGATGACCCCCGGGAGATGATCCCCGGCGTGGGCCTACCGTGAACGACGTGGACGCCCGTGCTCTCGTCACCGCCGCCCGCGTCGCCCGGCTGGCCACGACCGGGCCGGACGGACGGCCGCACCTCGTGCCGATCGTGTTCGCGCTCGTCGACGACGCGCTCTACACCTGCGTCGACGACAAGCCGAAGACGACGCGACGGCTGCGGCGCCTGCGCAACATCGAGCACGACCCGCGGGTGGCCGTGCTCGTCGACCACTACGACGACGACTGGTCGCGGCTGTGGTGGATCCGTCTCGACGGCACCGCCACCGTCCACGACCCACGCTCGGAGCTCGGCTCGTGGGGTCTCGACGCGCTGGCCGTCAAGTACGCGCAGTACCGCGCGGCGCGCCCGTCGGGACCGGTGCTCCGGATCGACGGGCTGCGCTGGCGGTCGTGGTCCGCGTGAGGCGACTCAGCCGATCGGGCGACGCCACGGCCCGGTGATCGCGAGGGTCAGGCCGGGTGACTGGATGTTGACGAACAGGGTCCTGCCGTCGGCGCTGAAGGCCGGCCCGCAGAACTCGCTGTCGTTGAGTTCGTTGCGCGCGATCGTGAACGGCCGGCCCTCGGCGGTGACGCCGATGAGGTGGCTGATGCCGTCGCCGTCCTCGGCAAGGATCACCCCGCCGTACGGCGAGACGGTGATGTTGTCGGGACCGTCGTAGTTGCCGGTGTCCACGGACGGGTCGGGGTTGACCCCGAACAGCGTCTTCAGCGTCACCGTCTGCGAGGCCGGATCGAAGAACCACACCTGGCCGTCGTGTTCGGCGACGCTGCCGTCGCTGGTTCGGGCGTAGCTTGCGACGAAGTAGGCGCCGCCGTCGCCCCACCACTGACCCTCGAGCTTGCGGCTGCGGGTCACCTCGTCGGCGGAGAACTGTTCGCGTACCGGGGTGGTGGCGGCATCGCGGTCGGGGACGTCGACCCACTGCACGGCGTAGCGCACACCCGGCTCGGTGGCCTGCGACAGGTCGGGCACGTGCGCGCCGCCGTCGAAGCAGACCATCGCCTGCAGGCTGCCCGCGGTGTCACCGCCGGGCGACTGGGCGAGTTCACGCAGGGCGCCCGGGCCGGCCCGGAAACCCTGCGGAGGGGTCCACCGGTAGAACAGGCCGTTGGGCTCGTCGGCGTCCTCGGTGAGGTAGATCGCGCCGGTGGCCGGGTCCACGGCGACGGCCTCGTGCGCGTACCGGCCGAGGAACTTCAGCGGCACCGGGCTTCTGCCGCGGTTGGCGTCCTGACTCGCGGGATCGACCTCGAAGACGTAGCCGTGATCGAGCGTGAATCCCTTCGAACCGGCCCGGTCCTCGGTCTCCTCGCACGTCAGCCACGTGCCCCACGGGGTGATGCCGCCGGCACAGTTGTTCACGGTCCCGGCGAGGCTGACGTACTGGCCGGTGCGCTGCCCGTTCGGCCCCACGGTGACGGTGGTGGTGCCGCCGCGCGCGCCGGGGTCGTAGGTCAGACCGTCGACGACGGGCACCCCGAACGGCTCGTCCTTGCCGATCTCGTGGTTGGTGACGATGGTGGAGCCGTTGCCGTGCGCGAACACCCCGTTGGCGTCGGGGTCGCTGGGGACGGGCGTGCCGTCGTCGAGGGTCGTCTCCCCGGAGCGGGACACCACGGTGTACGAGAAGCCTACGGGCAAAGCGAGAATGCGCTGGGGATCCGGGACGAGCGGACCGTACCCGATCGCCCCGCCCGGCACTGCGGACGCGAGTCCGGGACGGACGAGGGCCTCGACGCTGCCGGCGAGGGCCACGCCGAGTCCGGCCAGTGCGGTGCGCCCGAGGAATCCCCGGCGATTCAGTGGTGCCGTCGTCACGGTTTCCGATACCTCCATCGATGCGGTCGGGTCCTCCGGACCGTAGGTGCCGGAAAGCCCGGTTCCGTGGACGGCGGGTGACCGCGAATCGAACCGGAGGCGAACGTCGCGGAGTCGGTCAGGCGACGTCGGAGTCGACGGGCAGCCCGGCGAGTCGCCACTCGAGCACACCGTCGGCGGCGCGCCGGGCGGGCACGCCGTGGGTGCGCAGCAGCCGGACGGCGTCGTGGGCGAGCACGCAGTACCGGCCGCGGCAGTAGGCGACGATCTCCCGGTCCGCCGGCAGTTCGGCGAGCCGCTCGGTCAGCTCGTCCAGTGGCACGTGCAGTGCGCCCGGCAGGTGCCCCGCGGCGTACTCGGCGGCGGGCCGCACGTCGAGCAGGACCACCTCGCCCGTCGCGAGGCGGTGCAGCAGTTCCTCGGTGTCGACGGCGGTGGTGTCGTCCGGGCCGAGGTAGGCGCGCCGGGCGAGTTCGGTGTGCGGGCGGTGTAGCTGGGCCACGCGGCGCAGGGTGTCCCACAGTTCGGCGACGTCGTCCCCGGCGAGCGAGTAGAAGATGCGTTTGCCGTCGCGGCGGGACCGCACCAGCCCGGCCGCGCGCAGGGTCTGCAGGTGCGCCGAGCAGGTGCTCACGCCGAGGCCGGCGGCAGTGGCGAGCTCGTCGACGCTGCGCGGTCCCTGCGCGAGCAGGTCGAGCAGTTCCAGACGTGCCGGGTTGCCCAGCACCTTGCCGACGGCGGCGAACTCGGTGTACAGCGCGTCCTTGGCGGCTCGGTCAGCCACGGGTGGGTCCTTCCTGTGGGGTGCGGGTGGGCCGGGGATGCGTTTCGTACATGCGCACCGCGACGATCAGTCCGGACAGGGCGGTCAGCGCGGCCACGACCCACACGGCGGCGTGGATGCCGAACGCGTCGGCGACGATACCGGCCAGCAGGGCGCCGGCGGCGAATCCGCCGTCGCGCCAGAGCCGGTACACGCCCACGGACCGGGCCCGCCAGGCGGGATGCGCGACGTCGCCGATCGAGGCGAGCAGGGTCGGGTAGACCAGCGCGGTGCCCGCGCCGAGCGCGGCCGCGGCGATCGCCCACGGCAGGAAGGAGTCCGAGACGGCGATGACGGCCAGGGCGAGCGCCTGCAGCCACATGCCGGCGACGATCATCCACTTGCGGCCCCACCGGTCCGACAGTGCCCCGGTGACCAGCTGGCCGACTCCCCACACAGCCGGGTACAGCGCGGCGAGGACGCCGATCCGGCCGACGGACAGGCCGGCCGCGGCGAACAGGATCGGGAACAGGCCCCAGGCGAGTCCGTCGTTGAGGTTGTTGACGAGCCCGGCCTGGCTGGCCGAGGACAGGGCCGGTTCCTTGAAGCTGGTCTGGACGAGTACCTGCCGGTCGGTGAGCTTGTCGTGCAGGTGGTCGTGGCGTCCGTCGGCGCGGGCGACGTGGCCGACGGCTTCGAGACGCGCGTGTTCGCGGGTCTCCTTCACGGCGAGGGTGGACAGTCCCAGACCGAGGGCTGCGAAGGCGATGCCGAGCAGGAACGGCGCGGGCCGCAGACCGTAGGCCTCGGCCAGGTACCCGGTGGCCAGCGCGGTTGCGGCGACCGCGGCGTACCCGGCGGCCTCGTTCAGTCCCATCGCGAATCCCCGTCGGGCCGGGCCGACGAGGTCGATCTTCATCACCACGGTGGTGGACCAGGTCAGTCCCTGGCTGATGCCGAGCAGCACGTTGGCGAAGATCACCCAGCCCCACGAGGGTGCCCAGATGAGCAGCAGCGGGACCGGGAGGGCGACCAGCCAGCCGGCGACGAGCACCGGTTTGCGCCCGTACCGGTCGGAGAAGGTCCCGGCGAAGTAGTTGGTGATCGCCTTCGACAGGCCGAAGACCAGGATGAACGACAGCCCGGCGGTGTAGGCGCGGATGCCGAACTCCTCCTCTGCGAGCAGCGGCAGCACGGTGCGTTCCTGGCCGAGCATGCCGCCGACGAGCGCGTTGACGACCACCAGCAGCGTGAACTGGGCAAGGTTGCGGCGCAGGCCCAGTCCGATCTGCTGGTCGAGCGGGACGGTGGGGGGCGTGGAGGTGTTCATGAGCGCCTTCCGGGACCTGTCGGGACGTACCGTTACAACATTCTACGGAATTATGGAATATCCCCGGATGCCTCTGCCGCGATCAGCTCACGACCGCGGAGCCTCGGCGCGTCCACAGCGTCACCGCGGCCGCAACCCGGATCGCGGCGAACCCCGCCGCGAGCCACCACCCCGCATGGGCGAGGCCCACGCCCGCGGCCCAGGACGCGACGGGCTGATACCCCGGCAGCAGTTCGTCGACCGCGGACAGCGTGATGATCGCCCCGAGCACACCCGCGGCGACCACGGACACGGACGTGACGACGACGTCGAACTCGGCTGCAGCATTGCTCGGCCTCCTTGTCTCCGGTCGTCTGCCGAAACCCACCGCGATACCCGACGCCTGTGGGCCGACCGCGAGTTCACCGACCCCACCGCCCGTGGGCGGTCCCGGTGGGTCAGTGCAGGCTTTCCGCGTGCCGGACCGTCGTCTCGAGGTGCCGGTCGACGCTGCGCAGATCGAGGCGCGCGTCGGCCAGGAGGTCGAGGATCTCGAGGAGCGCAGCCTCGGCGGAGTCGCCGTGGGAATGCCGGTCGATCCGCCCGAACTCCTCGCTCAGCTCCTGGATCCGCCGGTCGAACGCGTGCAGATCCGCGCGCAACTGCGAGGCCTGCCGGGCCAGCTCGGGAGTACTCATCAGCGGGACCGTCCTTCGAGTCGACGCGCGGGGTGTGCACTCATCGTGGTGGACCGGGTTCTCCGGCGCCACAGATTCGGCCGACGCCCGCTCTCCCGGATCGACTCGGGTAACCACGTGCTCGATCCTTGCGCGAGTGGGATAATCACGGCCGAGCGACCGGGAAAGCACCGCGGGAAGGCGTGGCGAGATGGATCCGGGACGGCAGAGCTTCGGTGTGCACAGGTGGTCGGACGAGCATCTGGACCGGCTGGTGGAGGAGAACCCCACGGACGCCGTGCCCGAGCGGAGCGAACAGGTCCACGCCGCCCGGATCGAACTGGCCCGCAGACGCGATGGTGGAACGTTCGACTGGACCTGCCTCGTCGAGGACCCCACCGATCCGGACCGCCGTCTCGATCCCCTGGTCCTGACCCTGCCGACGGGCGTGACCGAGGAGCAGGTGCACACGGCCCTGCTGGCCCGCGCGCGCGTCCTGTACGGGTCGCACGTGCTGATCCGGCACATCTGCGCCCGCGACTGATCCCTCGCGACGGACGGCCCACGCTCACGGCCCGTCGAAGGTCGTGAACCCCACCTCGGACAGCGACGTGCGGAAGCGGTCGCCGGCCGGTCCGAGCCGGGTGATCCACACCAGCACCTCCGACATCGGGGCCGCCGTCGCCGCCACCGGGATGCGCGTGATGCCCTCGTCGAGCGTGGCGGTGCCCACCACCTGCGACAGGTGGAGCGGACCGCCCCCGTCCGGTGCAGTCCGGATCTCGACGTGCGTACCGGCGCTGAGGCTGTCGATCCACACCTCACCGAGCCGCACCGGTTGCGCGAACGCGACGGTCAGGCCCAGTCCGGCCCGTCCCGCGGGGAGCTGACGCGGATACAGTTCGGTGCTCCACGCCGTGTTCGGGTTCCCGTCGACCGCGAGGTCCGCCGTCACGGCGTTGTCCGCCGCGCCTTCCTGCGCATGGGCACGCACCGCGCGGGGCACGACGGGGACGGTGGTCCCGCCCACCGTCGGCGGCGACGCGGCGACGATCACCGGAAGCGTCGTCGGCGCCGCCGACTCGGCACGCGGTCCGCTCAGCGCGGTGCCGGCCACCCAGCCGACCGCGGCGAGGCACGCCACGCCCACGAGCGCCACCACTGCCGGCACCGCTGCGCTGCGCCGGGCGGTGGTGGCCGGGGACGGTTTCGGTTCCCGTACGGGCGCCGCGATCCGGGCCACCGGTTCCGGACGGTCCGGCGGTGCCCCCGGCAGCAGCCGCCCCAGTCGCTCGGCGAACACTGCTGCGGTCCGCACACTTCCGTCGACCGCCTCGTCGGCCAGTGCCCGCATCGCCGGTGCACTACCCCGGTCTCCGAGCATGCACTTCAGGGCCGCGCCGAGACCGGCGACATCGGTCGTCTCGTCCGCACCGGGCAGCGTCGCGGGGAAGGCCAGGACCGCGGCGCCGGACTCGTCGACCCGGATGCGCACGGGGTCGTCGAGGCCCAGGATCGTCGACTGCCGGTGCGCGGTGCGCACCGCCTCGGCCAGTCGGAGCACCGTGCGCGCCGCGACGGCCGGATCGGGACGGTCCGCGGCGACGTCGTGCAGCGACCGGCCCGGCGTCCATTCGGACACGACCACGCAGCGGGCGGCGTCATCGGCGACGTCGAAGACCCGGGCCGCCGACCCCACCCGGGCGAACGCAGCCGAGGCCGTGCGCACGCACAACGCGTGGAAGAAGGCACCGTCGTCGCCGGCCGGGCGCGGGGCGACTCAGCGCGACGGTGCGATTCATGACCGTGTCGTGTCCGCGCCAGCACTGCAGGCCGACCGTGGTCCCGGCCCCGTCCACCAGCCGGTAGCGTCCGTCCGCGACGAGCGACCCGGCCCCCACCGGCTGCCGGTCCGGCGGCTCACCCGGAGTCGCGCCGTCCTGCTCGGTCATCGACGATCCCTCCCCCGGATCCGGGTCCCTGGCCGTCATTGTCCATCGCGGCGCTGCCGGATGGGCATGATTTCGGTGTCGGCGCGCCGGTCCGCAGTTGCCGCACTGCCGTCACCGGTCCGCGCGCCGGAGTTCCTGCCGCGTCCGCCTCAGCGATCCTGAGCCGGGCGGCGTTCCGGCAGCACGCGGAGACGATCGAGCAGGCGCGCGAAGTCGTCGTCACCCGACGGTTCGGCAGGCGGGTCGATCGACAGGCCGGCGCACAGCCCGCCGTACCAGGAGCCGAGGACCTCCGGCAGCTGCGCGTAGGTGCCGCACGGCACGAGGGCATGCAGGACGTCGTCGGTCATCAGCGGCGCCATCTCGGCCCAGCGCTGATCCCGGGCGAGCGCACCGAGCCGTTCGCCGAGGCCGGCCAGACCGTGCATCTCCAGGGTGCGCCGGTAGGCGGGGGTGGAGTACAGGAACGCGAACTCCGAGCGTGCGGCGTCGGTGGCGGCGGCGACGGCGGCGTCGTCGCGTCCGGTGATCGGTTTGGGCACCACCACGATGCGGGGACCGCCGTCGTCCCGGCCGGTGCGGGCGGCGCCCTCACGCAGCGCCGGCAGCACCCGCTCGCGCAGGAACATCGGATGCGAATTCGTGGGGTGGGTGACGAAGCCGTCGGATCGCTCCCCGGCGAGCACGCACATGCGCCGGTTGACCCCACCCGTCCACAGTTGCGGGGCCGCGACGTCGAGCGGACCCGGCCGGAAGTACGGCTGCAATCGGTCGAACTTGTAATGAGTTCCGCTGTGCGACAACGGCACTCCGGTGGCGAACGCATCGAAGATCGCACGTAGGGAGTCGAGGTAGTCACGCAGCTGCGCAGCAGGGTCGCTCCAGGGCATCGAGAAGCGGCCCACGATGTTGCCGCGGACCTGCGTTGCGATCCCGAGCTGGAAACGGCCCCCGGAGAAGCGGGCCAGCTCCCAGGCGGAGTACGCGGTGACCATCGGGCTGCGGGCGAACGCCACCACCATGCTGGTCCGCACCGTCAGCCGCGACGTGTGCTCGAGCGCCAGCGCGCACACCGCGAACGGGTCGCGCACCGTCTCCGACACGTGCACGGTGTCGTAGCCGAGGGCCTCGATCCGGCGCACCCGCTCGGCCACCCGGCTCAGCGGCGTGTCCGCCGGCAGCGATGCCACCACTTCCATCTCAGGACCTCGTGTCGATCAGAAGACGACGATCCCGCGCAGGTTCCGTCCCTCGTGCATATCGGTGAACCCCTGTGCGATGTCGTCGAGCTTGTAGGTGGCGGTGACCAGTTCGTCGAGCTTCAGCTTGCCGGAGGTGTACAGCTCGATCATCCACGGGATGTCGGCAGTCGGGGCGGAGGCGCCGAACAGCGAACCCTGCAGCCGCTTCTGGTACAGCACCAGCTCCATCGGACTGATCGGGATCCCCACGTCGGTCATCGCACCGAGACCGGTGACCACGCACGTGCCGGCCTTGCGGATCGCGGCGAACGCCTGCGCGATGTGCTCGCCGGTCGTGACACCCACGGTCACGATCGCGGCGTCGGCACCCTGACCGTCGGTGAAGGAGCGGGCGATCTCCGTCGCCTCGGCCATATCGGCGACAGCGTGCGTCGCGCCGAACCGCAACGCGCTCTCCCGCTTGAACGGCACCGGGTCGACGGCGATGATCCGGGCCGCGCCGGCGTGGGCGGCGCCCTGGACGGCGTTGATCCCGATCCCGCCGACGCCCTGCACGATCACGGTCTGCCCCGGATACACCGCGGCGGAGTTGACCGCAGCGCCCCAGCCGGTGCCGACACCGCAGCCGAGCAGGCACAGCTTGTCCAGCGGCAGGTCCTGGTCGACCTTGACCGCCGAATCGACGCTCACCGTGGTGTATTCGCTGAAGGTGGACAGGCCGCAGGTCTGCGCGACCGGCGCCCCGTCGAGGCTGAGCCGGAAGCTCGACGGGTCGTCGGGCCGGCTCCCGGTCATGATCGCCGCACCCCGATCGCACAGGTTCTGCAGTCCCTTGGCGCACCACCGGCACCGGCCACACGCGGCGAGGAACGAGAACACGACGTGGTCGCCTTCGCTCCAGCCCGATGTTTCCGGCCCGACCTGCACGACGACGCCGGCGCCTTCGTGACCGCCGCAGATCGGGTAACTGCCGACAGCGTGGTCACCGGTGGCGATGTGGTCGTCGGAGTGGCACAGTCCCGCCGCCACCATCTTCACCGTCAGTTCGCCGCGCCGCGGCTCGTCCAGTTCGAGGTCGGCGATCTCGTACGTGCCGGGTGCCTGGCGGATGATCGCGCCGCGGGTTCTCATCGGGTTCCTCCGGGGTGTGGGACGGCGTCGGGTTCGGTCCGGTGTCAGGGGGTGACCTGGGCATCCATCGCGGCCCGGTAGCCGTCGCCGTACGGCGGCAGCATCCCCCACTCGCGGCGCGGATCCAGGTCGGGTGCGACGAACACCGTTCGGGCGTGGCTGAATTCGAGGAATCCCTCGCGGCCGTTGTAGTGCCCCGTGCCGGAGGCGCCGACCCCGCCGAACGGTGCATCGAGCATGCCCGGATGCATCATCACGTCGTTGATCGTCACGCCCCCGGAGGTCGTGGACTCGACCACGGTGCGCTGCTCGTCGGCGTCCCGGCCGAAGTAGTACAGGGCCAGCGGTTTCGGCCCGGCATTGATCTGCGCGATCACGTCCGCGAGATCGTCGTAGGTGCGCACCACCATGGCCGGTCCGAAGATCTCCTCCTGCGAGATCGCCGCGGCCGCCGGCGGGTCGACGACCAGCCGCAGCGGGCGGCGCCGGTCGGTCGCGTCGATCGGCTCCGCGGGCACGGTCTCGATGCGCGCCCCCCGCTGTTCGGCGTCGCGGATGTAGCCGTCGATGCGTGCGGCGTGCCGATCGGTGACGACAGCTGTGGCGTCGGCGTTGCCGGTGGCGGTGGGCAGCAGTTCGAGGTAGGACTCGCGGACCGTGGCGACGAACGCCTCGAGGCTCTCCGAGGGGACGTACACGGTGTCCGGGTTGACGCACAGCTGACCGGCATTGGTGGCCTTGCCGACCGCGATCCGGTGCGCGGCGGCGGCGAGATCGGCCGAACGCCCGACGATCGTCGGGGACTTGCCGCCGAGCTCGAGCGTGACGGGCACCAGGTTACGGGCGGCGTTCTCCAGCACCGAGCGGCCCGCGGCCTGACCGCCGGTGAACACGATGTGGTCGAACGGCAACGCCGTGAGAGTCTGCGCGACGTCGGGACCACCGGTGACGACCGCGACGTCGACGGGGTCGAGGAACTCGGCGGCCGCCTCGGCCAGCACCTGCGCGGTGCGGGGGACGAGTTCGGACGGCTTGAGCACAGCCCGGTTCCCGGCTGCCAGCACCCCGGCGAGCGGGCTGAGCAGGGTGAACACCGGCGCGTTCCAGGTGCCGATGATCGCCACCGAGCCCTTCGGCTGGTACTGCACCGAGGCGGTGGCACCCAGCTGGTCGTACGGGGCGAAGGCCGACCGCTGCTCGGGTTGCATCCACTTCTCGAGGTGATCGCGCGAGTACTTCAGCGCGGCCAGCGAACCGAGCACGTCGTTGACGGTGGAGTATCCCGGGTGTCGGCCGCCGAAGTCGGCGTCGATCGCCTCGACGATCTGTCCGCGCCGGGCGACGAGCATGTCGATCACCCGCTGGATCCGGGCGCGGCGCTCCGCCGCGGAGCTGGTCCGTCGTGCGCGAAACTGCTTCTGCTGGTTCTCGAGCAGCGCGTGCACGTCGGTGCCGATGGTTGCGGTCATGGCGCGGATGCTATGAGCGGTGCCGATCGGCCCCGGGCGCAGTCCCGTTGAGCGAGACCGCCCGCTCGGTCCGCCGAGTTCGAGGCATGCGCCGGCGCGGGTATCCGCGCACTCGTCCCCGGCCCGCGGCGTTCCGGCTCGAGTTCGTCGTCGCGGCCAACCGCCGGGGCGAGGTCCGAGGCGACGGCGATTTCGACGAGGCCGCCCGGTGGGTGGCACGCTCGCTCATCAGTCCTGCCACGGTGCCCGGCCCTGCCCTCGGCCCCGCCCCGACGACGAGGCGGCCGTGCGACGGTACGTGCATGCGGAGCTGCCCTCGTCGCGCCCTGTCGACCGGCAACCGGCGGGAGATCAGGCGCCGGGCGGCGGTCCGTCGAAGCCGTTCGCCCAGTACCGGCCGCGTAGGGACAGGTCCAGCAGCATGTGCGTGACGTCCTCGAGAGGAAGGACGGGCGGGTCCGACTCGATCCACCATCGCAGGACCGAGATCTGCTCGCCGACCCAGGCCCGGGCGAGAACGTCGACGTCGATGCGCGGGGTCACACCGTGGGCGTCCGCACGCTTACGGAAGATTCGTGCGACGACCTCGCTGCGGTCGTCCATGAACTCGCGCAGGGCACGGCCGTCGCCTTCCCCGCGCAGGATCACCCGGTACACGTCGCGCTCCTCGGCGGCGTGGCGGAACATCTCCAGGACCGGCTTGCCGGTGAACCCGGCAGACGAGTCCGTGACGAGCGGGCGCAACCGCTCGTTCAACTCCGCGATGAGATCCGCGACGATCTGCCCGAACAGGTCGTCCTTGTCGGTGTAGTGACCGTAGAAGGTGGCGCGGCTCAGGTCGGCTCGCTCGGTGATGTCCTCGACGGTGACGGCGCCGTAGCCGCGCTCGAGCACGAGAGCCACGAGCGCATCGCGCAACAGTCGCTTGGTGCGACGCACCCGGCGGTCTTCCGCTGCCATTGTCGGCTCCCTTCCCGCTACCAGGACGACCATGCTAGCGCAAGCCTTGACACCGACACCAGTTCCATACATCGTGTCCAATAACAGTCACTCTGTCCGCGAAGGAGCGGAAATGAACCTCGGCATCTATCTCAGCCGCAGCAGTACGTACTGGCCCGACCACGAGGCCGTGGTGTGCGGCGACGAGCGCTGGACATACCGCCGCCTGGAGGACTCCACCAACCGGCTCGCCTCGGCACTGATCGGACGGGGACTCGAACCGGCACACGCGGTGGCCACCTTCGCCGGCAACCGCCCGCAACTGGTGGAGACCGAGATGGCCCTGTGCAAGGCCGGGCTGCTCCGCGTGCCGATCAACGCGCGACTCGGGGCCGCCGAGGTCGCCCACGTCCTACGGGACGCGGCCGTGCGCTTGCTGTTCGTCGACGCCGAGCACGTCGAGACCGCACTGAAGATCGTCGCCGACGCAGGCACGGGCTGCACGGTCGTCGACTACGACGACAGCTGCGACGACGCGGTGCGCTACAGCGACCTGCTGGCCGAGGGCGACGAGCGCCCGGTAGCGATCGAGGTCGATCCCGAAGTCCCCGCAGTCCTGAACTTCACCTCCGGCTCGACCGGAAAACTCAAGGCCGCGGTGCAGACCCACGGCAACCGCCTGGCCAACATGCGCAAGCGGCTGATGACCCCGGACAGCTCGCTCGGCGTCGGCGAGCGCTACCTCGCGCCCGGACCGATCACCCACGCCTCGGGTATGGGTCTGCTCGCCTCCCTCTCCCGGGGATCGGCCGTCGTGATCCTCCCGCACTGGGACACCGCATTGTTCCTGCGCACCCTCGAGTCCGAGCGCATCACCTCGACATTCATGGTGCCCACCATGCTCAATCTGGTGCTCGACCACCCGGAGGCCGCCACCACCGACTACTCGAGCCTCCGATGTGTGCGTATTGGTGGGGCGCCCGTCTCCCCGCAGCGCCTGCGGGACGCCGTCGACCTGTTCGGACCGGTCGTCGCCCAGGGGTACGGTCAGGCTGAAACAACGAGTGGGATAACGGTACTCACGCCGGACGATGTACAGCGAGGAATCGGTTCCGACCCCGAGCTCCTGCTGTCGTGCGGACGCGCGGTGTTCGACACCGAAGTCCGGGTGGTCGACGACGAAGGCCGGCCCGTGCCGGCAGGCGAACTCGGTGAGATCGTCGTGCGCGGCCCGGACTGCGTGCACGAATACTGGCACGAACCGGAACTGTCGGCGGAGACCTTCCGCGACGGATGGGTCCACACGGGCGACATCGGGCGCCTGAGGGACGACGGCTACCTGTTCATCGTCGACCGCAAGAAGGACATGATCATCTCCGGCGGGTTCAACATCTACTGCAGCGAGGTCGAGGCCGCCCTGTACGAGCACCCCGACGTGTCCGAGGTCTGCGTCGTCGGCGTCCCCGACGAGCGGTGGGGCGAGGCCGTGAAGGCCGTCGTCGTGCCGCGCCCCGGCATCGAGCCGACGGAAGCCGCACTGATCGACCACTGCGCCCAGCGGCTCGCCGGGATGAAGAAACCACGCTCGGTGGACTTCGTCGAGTCCCTTCCGATCAACCGCAACGGCAAGGTCGACCGCCGCGCCGTGCGCGACGCCTACTGGTCCGGCGCCGAGCGCCACGTTCACTGACCGCGTTCACTGACAAGGACACTTCATGTCGTTCACCCTCACCCCGTCCTACGACGACCATCCGCGGCTCGCGACGCTGGTTCCGCGCCTGCGGGACTACCTCGACGGCGAACTCGCCGAGTACGAACACCGACTCGGCCTGGGACCGGAAACTCGGTACACCCGTGAGCAACTCGAACCGGTGTGGCGGCGCAGCCGCGAACTCGGGTTCTACGGGATCCATCTGCCCCCGGCCCTGGGCGGTCAGGCCCTGTCCTACACCGAACTCGCCGTCCTCAAGGAGGAGGTGGGGGCCAGCGGCCGGATTCTCGCCCACTCGGTCCTCGGTGACATGGGCGGGCCGCTCCGCGTCGGGTCGATCTTCGGCGTGGCCACGGACCACCAGCTCGAGAAGTACCTGATGCCGGTGCTGCGCGGCGAGCGGGCGTGCTGCTTCTCGCTGACCGAGGAGGACGCGGGATCCGACGTCCGACGGATGCGCACCGTCGCCACCCCCGACGGGGACGGCTGGCGTTTGACCGGCCGCAAGGTGTTCTCCTCGGCCGGTCCGTTCGCCGACTTCTCCGTGCTCGTCGCGCGAATGGCGCCCACCGGTGACAGCGAGGTCTATTCGGCCTTCCTCGTCGACCTCGACTCCCCCGGCTGCACCGTCGTCGACGGCGACCTGCCGATGTCCGGCCAGCACGTGGAGAGCGACATCGTCCTCGACGACTGCTACGTCGGGCCCGAGCAGCTGCTCGGCTCCGTCGGTGACGGTCTGCGAATCGGGTTGGGACGCGTGACCGTCAACCGGCTGCTGCACTGCCCGACGGTGCTGGGCAGCGCGCGGCGCGCGCTGGAACTCACCGTCGACTTCGCGAAGACGCGGCACGTGCAGGGCGCGCCCCTGGCGGCACTGCAGTCGATCCAGCACAAGATCGCCGACATGGCCACCGACTACTACGCGGCCCGGAGCATGACCTACGACGCCCTCGCCGCGCTCGACGCCGGTACACCGCCGCGCGTCGAGGCGTTCATGTGCAAGCTGTTCGTTGCCGAGCACGCCTTCCGCATCGCCGACGAGGCCGTGCAGATCCACGGCAAGGCGGGCATGGTCCGCGGCGCCGAGGTCGAATGGCTGTTCCGGCGGCTGCGCATGTTCCGCATCCTGACCGGGTCGTCCGAGATCCAGAAGAACGGGATCGCCAAGCAGTTGCTCGCACAGCCGGCCGGCGGGAAGGGAACGGCATGACCAGCCCACTGTCGAGTCCGAAGGCGGCCACCCCCGCGACCGCGGCGGCCAATCGGGCCGTGCTGAGCACACTGGATTTCGCCGACCGGCGTTCCTTCGACGACGCTCGCCGCGGATTCGTCGCCACGATCGACCCGCCGGTGATCCGCGCCGAGAACGGCCGGGTGGTATGGGATCTGACCCGGTACGACTTCCTCGACGGCGACTGCCCCGAGACCGTCAACCCCAGTCTGTGGCGGCAGGCGCAACTCACCGTGCAGCACGGCCTGTTCCGGGTCACCGATCGCATCCATCAGATCCGTGGCTTCGACATCGCGAACATGACGATCGTCGAGGGAGACACCGGATACGTGGTGATCGATCCGCTGCTCATCCCGGAGACCGCCGCAGCCGGCATGCGACTCGCCCGAGAACACCTCGGGGACAAGCCGATCCGTGCGATCGTCTACACCCACAGCCACACCGATCATTTCGGTGGGGTCAAGGGTGTGGTGTCGGCCGAGGAGGTGGCCCGTGGCGACGTGCGGATCGTCGCGCCGTCGGGCTTCATGGAACACACCGTCAGCGAGAACGTCCACGCCGGCAACGCGATGAAGCGGCGCGCGCAGTACATGTACGGCTCGCTCCTCCCGGCGGACGACCGGGGTGTCGTCTCGGTCGGCCTCGGAGCCGCACTCGCCGACGGTGCACCGACGCTGCTCGCTCCCACCGACCTCGTCGCCGAGACGGGTACCGAGATGGTGCTCGACGGGGTGCGGATCGTCTTCCAGTACACCCCGGACAGCGAGGCTCCGGCGGAGATGAACTTCTTCCTTCCGGACCTGCGGGCGTTGTGCATGGCAGAGAACGTCTCCCACAACATGCACAACCTCTACACCCTGCGCGGCGCTCAGGTACGCGATGCCGCAGCGTGGAGCGACTACATCCGCGACGCCCTCGATCTCTTCGGCGACCGGACCGATGTGCTGTTCATCAGCCATCACTGGCCGGCATGGGGACGCGCGACGATCCGCGAATTCATGGAGAAGCAGCGCGATCTGTACCGCTTCATCCACGACGAGACGTTGCGGTGGGCGGCGCGGGGACTGAACGCGGCCGAGATCGCGGAGAGACTCGAACTTCCGCCCGCCCTGGCGAACTACTGGTCCAACCGCGGCTACTACGGAACCCTCGAACACAACGTCAAGGCGGTCTACCAGAAGTACCTGGGCTGGTTCGACGCCAACCCGGCGAACCTGCACCCCCATCCACCCACCGCGGCGGCGGAGCGGTACGTGGAGTTCATGGGTGGTGCGGACGAGGTGCTCCGCAAGGCATGGGCGTCGTTCGAGGCCGGCGACTACCGGTGGGTCGCCGAAGTGGTCGGCCGGGTCGTCTTCGCCGACCCGGAGAACGAGGATGCGCGCGCCCTGCAGGCCGACGCGTTCGAGCAGCTCGGGTACCAGGCGGAGGCGGCCTCGTGGCGAAACTTCTACCTGACAGGTGCGCAGGAACTACGCTCGGGCGTCGCCTACGGCGGGGGCGGTGGGGCGCGTGGCGACATGCTCACGGCGATGACCACCGAGATGCTGCTCGACCACCTGGCGGTCCGGCTCGACGGCGCAGCAGCCGCCGCATGTGACGCCCATGTGGCACTCGATGTGGACGGCGAGGAGCGGATCTTCGTTCTGGTGCGCCACGGCGTGCTGGTCCACAGCCGCCGTCCGCAGCGCGCCGACGTGGACGCGACCGTCGTGCTGTCGCGACCGGTGCTGGCGCGGCTGGTGCTCGGGGCACTCACCACAGCCGACGCCGAGGCCGCAGACCACGTCCACGTATCCGGTGACGTTGCGGCGTGGCGGGTGCCGTTCGACCTGCGCGACAGATTCGATCCGGCCTTCCCGATCGTCACCCCCAGGATACTCGGTCGAATGAAAGCTGTTGTTCCATAACCATTTTCATTGACAGCTTCCTTGCGATGCGACGCTCGTCACAGTAAGCTGAGTGCAACACGGGACGGTGTACGACTTCGACACCTCGTGACGATCGGCCGGAATGCGCCGCCCTTCCGTCGGGCCACCGACGACGAACGCGAGCCCGATGCCGATCGGATTACCAGACGACCGGGCCACCGATCGAGGATCGGGACGAGCCGAGGAGGATGCATGGCGACCATTCGAACCCCCAGTCCGACTGCCACGACATCGGACGTGAACCCGCCCGGGTACACCCGTCGACGCGCCCTCGCCGTCCTCGTGATGATCGTCTTCTTCATGATCATCAACTTCGGCGACAAGGCCGTCCTCGGTCTCGCGGCGGTGCCGATCATGAGCGAGTTCCGAATCGACCGCAGCATGTTCGGACTGATCGCCAGCTCGTTCTACCTGCTCTACAGCATCGCCGGCATCGTCGTCGGTTTCGTCTCCGCCCGCGTCTCGAGCCGGCTCCTGCTGTTCTCGATGGCCATGATGTGGACCGTCGCCCAGATTCCGGTGCTGCTCGTCGCCACCGTCCCGGCGCTGGTGGCGGGCCGGGTCCTCCTCGGCGCTGCGGAGGGCCCGGCCACGCCCATGTCCATGCACGCCCTGTACAAGTGGTTCCCGCCGCACAAGCGCGGGTTGCCGTCGGCCCTGCAGATCAGTGGTGCAGCCCTGGGAGTCCTCATCGCCGCCCCCCTCCTGACATGGCTCATCAGTGATCACGGTTGGCGGGCCGCGTTCATCGCACTGGCCGTCGTGAGCGGGTTGTGGGGCATCGCCTGGCTCGCGATCGGCAAGGACGGACCGTTCGACCGGGACACTCGGCACGGGCACGGCGCTGCGACCGGGAAGTCGGGTGCGGCGGGCAATCCGAAGATCTGGAAGATCCTGGTGAGCGGCACGTTCCTCGGCAGCGCGGCGAGCGCATTCGGCGGACACTGGGCCATGGCGGTCAACTCCGCATGGCTCCCCGAATACCTGCACACCACAATGCAATTCGGGCCCGGAGATGTCGCCGGTGTGATCAGCGCGATCTCCGGCACGAGCCTGTTGCTGCTGCTCACCATCTCCCCGCTGTCCGACCTGCTCCTACGTAAAGGGCTGTCGGTGCGCTGGGCGCACGGGGCATTGCAGGGCATCGCCGTGACGATCGCCGGGATCGCGATGGTGCTCGTCCCGTTCGCGGACGGGTCCGCGATCCGGCTCGTACTCATCGTAATCGCGTTCAGCGGCTCGGCCGTCGCATTCCCGCTCCACTACATGACGGCGGCTGCGGTCGTGCCGTCGGCCAAGCGCGGCGCCGTCTTCGGCATCCTCGCCGCCACCGGCACCCTCCCCGGCCTCGTCGCCCCGTACGTGACCGGCCGGATCGTCGACGGCGGAGCGACGGTCGTGGCGGGATACGGCACCGCGTTCACCCTCGCCGCCGTCGTCATGATTGCGTGCGGCGTGTATGCCGTCGCAGCCATTCGTCCCGCCCACGATGCGCATCGGCTGTCCCGAGTCGGGACGACCGGCACCGCGGACGACACCACGGCCGGCCCGGCGTGACCGCACACCGCGGCAGCTAAGCGGCCCGCGCCTGCGCACGCCTCCGCTCTCGGAACTCCCCTGGACTCGCAGCCTGACCGATCCCACCGACGTGCGCCGGTACCTGAGCGCGTTCTCGACCCCGCTCGCGGCGTGCTTCGATCTCCAACCTCGTCGCTCATTCCTTCGGATCCTCCGGATACTTCCTCGGCGCTCCCATGAATCTCGCCCTTCCGTGTGATGAGACCCGCCACCAGAAGCGAGGCACATCACTGGTATCCGGTGCTCGGCTACGCCGTGACGGTGGAACCGCCGCTACGAAGGCTCGCGTCCACCCTCACCGGCCGGCGTTCCCACCACGCCGAGCCGAAACAGCTCGTGCTCGCCCGCGAAGCCCTTCAACGGGTACCTGCCGGCTCCGCGGCCACCGCCGCACTGTCCAGGCGGCGCATCCCCGCACCGTCGACGAGCACCTCGTCCGGTCCGGCGACCGAGGCGATACGGCTGGACCGGCTGAGCGGTCGCCCGATCCAGTCGCCGGCACTGCGCACCGCCGTGCCCCACGCGATCCCGGCGTGCAACGGCGGCAGACCCTGCCCGTTGCGCGGCCGCAAGGAGCTCTATCGCTACCGTGGCCAGAGCCGTCGGGTCGGCCGACAGCAGCATCACCGCATCCCCGACCGTCTTGACGAACCGCACCGGCGGGGCCACCACATCCGTGGTCAGCACATCGAGCCGATCGGCCAACGCCCCCGGCTCGCTGGGGGACAGCTGCTCCCCCAGCGTCGTGAACCCGACCGGATCGGCGAAACACGCCGCGACCTGCCGGGCCTCGGGATCAGGGTGGTTCATCGCCTGCGCGTGGATCTGCTGCCGCAGATACTGCCGCAGCCGGGTGATGACGGCGCGAGCGAGCAACCGGGACTGAAACTCGGCGAACCGGCGTATCTCATGGGCCTGGCGCAGCGCCCGCTCGGGATGCTCGGGGTCGGCGGCGCGCTGCGACGCCGCACTCGGTAGCGGGAATCGAACTCGACGGCAGACCCGATTCGTACAGAGGTCGGCACGGTCGGGACGCCGACCTCTTGCCGACCGGAACCGGTGGGCCGGGTCCGGACATTGCGCGCGCACAGCGGTGAGACGTTGCCTGCGTTCCCGGGCAGGCCGGGCACCGGGTCAGCCTCGAACGCACGGTCGTCACGCGCCCACCTGAGGATCGTCGAACGGCACACTGGCGCGACACCGCGCGAGCACCAAGGGGCCGGTCCCCGTGCCGGCGCCACCCAAGGTCTTCACTTTCACGCCGACGACTGGCCGTCGCCGTCACCCCGACGACCCGATCCATCCAGAACAACAGCCCACACTGACTACTGTGAACCCGAGCACCTCGTCAGCCGACAGAGGAGAACACTCATGCGCACCTTCGTCCATCTGGTCCTATTCGCGTGTGCCATCGCGGTAGCGGTCGGGGCCTTCCTTCCCCTCGTCGGCGGAATACAGCCGAGCGATGTCGCGCTGGTGGATCTGCGCGACGGCTTCCCCGCCGAGTTCACCTTCGAGCAAGTCGAGACTCAGGCCGTGCGGTTCTACCAGTCGATGACGGCCTTGCTGTTGCTGGCCGCGATCCTGCTGCTGATCGCTGCGCTGGTGGGGTCACGCGCGGTCGGGTGGCTCGGCGTGATCGTCGGGACCGGCACCACCGCCGTGTTGCTGTGGCGACTCGACGACAGTTTCGGGGACTTCGTCCGCGACAACTACGCCGAATTACTCACCGATCGCTGGGGGCTGTATCTCGTCGGCGGCGGTCTCCTGCTCGCTCTGCTGGCCCTGCTGGTGCCGAAGGAACGGTCGACGGTGTGAAGCCGACGGTGCGAAGTTCGGGGCCTTCGACGGTAGAAGTCAGCTCCTCGGCCCGTAGCCACTTCCGAGCTCCCGGCAGTCGACAGGGTTCCCTGACACATCTTCCTGTCAGGCCGGCCCGACAGCTTCCGGAACAGGCCTGACACCTCTCCGAGGGGTCACCCCCGGCGGCGCCGACGTGCCGCGGAGGAGTCCGCCCAATGCTCCCACGCGGCCTGCCGCGTCATTCCCACCAACTCCGCCACCTGCGCCCAGGACGCCCCCTCGGCGCGCAGACGCCGCACCCCGTCGTCCAGCACCTCGGTCACCCCCTGCTGCCGGGCCGCCAACCGGTCGAGCTGTTCGAGCGAATCGAGCACCGCCGCCGTCGCCGACACCTCGTAGATGTGCCGTACCCATTGCTCCTCGAGCCTGTCCACCGTCCGGGAGCTCGGACGCGGTGCCGATCCCGCACCGATCCGCACCACCGTCTCACCCAGCCAGGGACAGTGCAGGCACTTCGCCCGCCACGCGTGCGCCCCGCCTCCGATACCGTCGGCACTCGGCACCTCCCGCCCGGCCGCGTCCTCGCACCGGATCGTGCCGATATACGGCCCCTCCCCGGGGATCAGCAGCTCCCACTCCGGCAACGGTCTCGCCATCCCGTCAGGCTCCGCTCACCCGGTCGCGCCGTCAACCACCCGGCCATCGAAAGTCGAGTCGATCGGTGAGAGGAAGGCGCGGTCGACGCCCTCGCCTGCTCTCGGATCGGAGCGCATCTCGAGGCGATGGAGCCGTCAGCTGCTCGGTGACCCTCGGCCCGGCGATCGCTGCACTCGTCCCCGCTCCGGTCCCAGCAGGTTCACAGCTCGAGCCCACCATTTCCCCAGCATCGCTTCGTAGCGTGAACTCGACCGAATGAACGGAGAGGACACCGGTATGAGTTCACGGCACACCCCCGACGGCGCCGAGCCGCACGAGCACGACCTCGGGCTGGGGCACGACCTGAAGACGATGCTGTCGCGCCGCCGGATGCTCGCGGTCTTCGGCGCGGCCAGCACCGCCGCCCTCGCCGCATGCTCGACGGGTGGGTCCACGTCCACCTCGGCGTCCGCGTCGGCCACCACCCCGGTGAGCACGACCACCGCTGCGAGCGAGTGCGTGGCCGCCGCCCCGCAGGAGACCGCCGGCCCGTACCCCGGCGACGGATCCAACGGACCCAACGTCCTGATCGAATCGGGAATCGTGCGGCGCGACATCACCACCAGCTTCGGCAGCTACACCGGCACCGCCGCGGGCGTGCCGACGACCGTCACGCTGCACCTGCAGGATCTGACCGCCGACTGCGCCGCCGGTGCGGGCATGGCGGTCTACCTGTGGCACTGCGACCGCGACGGCAACTACTCGCTCTACAGCGAGGGTGTCACCGATCAGAACTACCTGCGCGGCGTGCAGGTGGCTGGGGCCGACGGCACCGTCTCGTTCACGTCGATCTTCCCGGCCTGCTACTCGGGCCGCTGGCCACACATCCACTTCGAGGTCTACGACTCCCTCGAGGTCGCCGTCGCCGGTGACAACGCCCGGCTCACTTCGCAGATCGCGTTGCCGCAGGACGTGTGCGAGACGGTGTACGCGCAGGCCGAAGGCTATTCGCAGAGCACCCGCAACCTCGCACAGATCAGTCTCGACTCCGACAACGTCTTCGGAGACGGCTGGGACGCCGAACTCGCCGCCGTGACGGGCAGCGTCGACGCCGGCTATGCCGTCGACATCACGATCGGTGTCGCCGAGAAGTCGGCGAACGTCCAGTCCGACGTACCCCCGCAGGGCGGGATGGGGGCAAGCCCGGGAGGCGGCCGTCCGGCAGGTCCGCCGCCCGGGCAGTGACGGGCGCGCCCGGCTACTTCTTCCCCCCGGGGTTTCTCACGAGCTTCTTGTTCGCGAACTCGTCGAAGCCGAATCGGGCCAGCTCGCGTCCGACACCGGAGCGCTTGACGCCGCCGAACGGCAGGTCCGGCGAACTCTTGCTGGTGCTGTTGATCCACACCATGCCGGTCTCGAGCTCCTCGGCCACGCGGTCGGCCTTCTGCGGGTCCGACGTGAACACGCTGGACGAGAGACCGAAGGGTGAATCGTTGGCCGCCTCGATCGCCTCGTCGAGAGAACCGACGCGGTGCACGACCGCCACCGGGCCGAACAGCTCCTCGTAGTAGGCGCGCATGTCGGGAGTGACACCGACCAGGACCGTGGGCGGATAGTAGGCACCCTTCTCGTCCCGCGGGTCGCCACCGGTCAGAACCTCGGCGCCGCGCGAGACGGCATCCTGCACCAGCTCGTCCAGTTCGTCGACCGCCGAGCGCGACGACAACGGTCCGAGCTTCGTCTCGGGGCTGGCCGGGTCGCTGGGCTGCCACGCGTTCATCCCGTCGAGGAACTTGCGTACGAACTCGTCGTACACCGGTTCCTCCACGAGGAAGCGCTTGGACGCCGTGCAGGCCTGTCCACCGTTACCGAGCCGGCCGACGACCGCGGCGGCGGCCGCCGCGTCGACATCGGCGTCGCCGAGCACGATGAACGGGTCCGAACCTCCGAGTTCCAGCACACACTTCTTCATGTGCCGTCCGGCGACCTCACCGACGGCGGACCCGGCCTTCTCGGATCCGGTGAGCGACACACCCTGGACGCGCGGATCCGCAACGGCCGCAGCTACCTGGGCGGAGGAGATGAACGCGTTGAGGTACACCCCGTCGGGCAACCCGGCCTCGGTCAGGACCCGCTCGATCGCGAGCGCGGACTGCGGGCAGTTCCGCGCGTGCTTGAGGATGATCGTGTTTCCCAGGGCGATGTTCGGAGCGGCGAAGCGGGCCACCTGGTAGTAGGGGTAGTTCCAGGGCATGACCCCGACGAGCGGTCCGATCGCCTCGGTGCGCACGACCGCGGTACCCGATCCGGCGATCTCGAGGGGCTCATCCGCCATGAACTCCTCCGCGTGGTCCGCGTAGTACTGATAGATCGAAGCCACGAGCGCCACTTCGCCCTTGGCCTGGGTGATGGGCTTGCCCATTTCCAGGGTGAGCAGCTCGGCCAGCTCGTCGGCCCGCTCGCGGTGGATCTCAGCGGCCCGGGCGAGAACCGCCCGTCGCTGTTCCAACGGCGTCGTGCGCCAGGAGCGGTACGCCGCGGCGCTGCGCCCGATGAGCTCGTCCAACTCGGCATCCGAGATCTCCGGGTACTGTGCGACCTCTTCCCCGGTGGCCGGATCGGTGGTGGTGTACACACCCATGGGGTTCTCCTGTCAGATAGTGGAGGACGGCCGGCGTCAACGGTCTCGATGACGCCCGGCCGTCCTGGGCTGAGGGACGTGGCGTCAGACCGTGACCATCTCGGCGGACTTCACGTCGAAGCCCCGGTATCCGTCGGCCGCGACCTCGGCGAGGACAGCACGGTAGTTGCGCAGACCGCCCAGGTAGAACAGTACGCTCGGCTTCTTGCCCGGGATGTTCGCGCCGAAGATCCACGAATCGCCCTTGGTGAACAGCGTGGCGTTCGCGATCGCGGTGCAGGTCTCGGTCCATTCGGCCTCGGCCTCCGGCGTGGGCTCGATGGCCCGCACACCGTTGCGCTCGGCGTACCCGATCGTGTCGCTGATCCACTCGACCTGGGTCTCGATGCTCGGGGGCAGGTTCGTGAACGGGCCGTTGGGGCCCAGCACCATGAACCAGTTGGGGAAGTTCGCCGTGGAGACGCCCAGGTAGCTGGTCGGCTGGCCGTCCCAGTGGTCGTTGATGTGCAGGCCGTCCCGGCCGCGGATCTCGATGCGCCGGTAGTTGCCGTCCACCGCGTCGAAGCCGGTGGCGAAGACGAGCACGTCCAGCTCGTGCAGGACGCCGTCCTCGGTCACCACGCCCTTCGCGGTGACCTCGCGGATGGGGTTCTCCTTGATGGCGACGGCTTCCACGTTCGGCCGGTTGTACACCTCGTAGTAGCCGCTGTCGCACAGCGGACGCTTGGCGAACAGACCCGTCGGCATCAGCTTGCGAGCGGTCTCCGGGTCCTCGATGATCTCGGCGACCTTGGCGCGGATGAACGACGCGGCAGCTTCGTTGGCGGCCTCGTCGGTGGCGATGTCACCGAAGGTGCCGAACATGAAACGGAATCCGCCGCCGTGGTCCCAGGCCTCCTGGAAGATCCGGTTGCGCTCCTCCTCCGAGACGGACATGGCCGGCAGGGTGGACTCCTCGAAGCCGAAGGCCACCGCGGAGTTCTTGGCCTGCTCCCAGATTCGGTCGTAGTCGGCCTTGATCGCGTCGATCTGCTCCGGGGTCACGGGACGGTTGCCGACCGGTACGGAGTACTGCGGGGTCCGGACGAAGACGGTGAGGTGCTCGACCTCCGGGGCCAGCGCCGTGATGACCTGCTGGCCGGTGGAACCGGTACCGATGACGCCGACGCGGCGCCCGGCGAGGCTCTTGCCCTCGGGCCAGGCTGCGGTGTGGATGGTCTCACCTTCGAACGTGTCCAGGCCGGGCAGGTTCGGGAAGTTGATGGCGGAGAGCAGCCCGACGGCGTTGACGACGTAGGTCGCCCGGTAGACGTCGCCGCCGTCGGTGGTGACCTCCCAGAGGTTCTCGTCGTCGAGATAGATCGCCGAGGTGACCTCGGTGCCGAACCGGAAGTGGCGGCGCAGGTCGAAGCGGTCGACGACGTCCTCGAGATACTCCAGGATCTCGGGCTGGGTGACGTACGTGTTCTTCCAGGTGCCGTCCTGCAGCAGGTCGCGGTCGAAGGAGAAGCGGTAGAGGTGGCTTTCCGTGTCGGAGAGGGCGCCCGGGTAGCGGTTCCAGTACCAGGTGCCGCCGGGGCCGTCTGCCTTGTCGAATCCGACGGTGGTCAGGCCGAGTTCGTGGTGCAGCTTGTGGACGGCGTAGATGCCGCCGAATCCGGCGCCGATGACGACGGCGTCGACGGTGGGGATGGTCTGTGCGGTCATGGTGAATCCTTCAGGCGTTCAGGTGGGAGAGAAGAGTCGGGGTTACTTCTGGTACCAGGCGGCAAGCTTCGCGAACTCGTCGTCGACGAGGGCGGAGCGCCCGGCCAGGAACGGGTACACGTGCTGCTGGCCCTCACCGAGGGACAAGGTGACGTCGACACCGGCCGCCGCGGCGAGCTTCTCCAAGCGGGTGGCGTTGTCGAGGAGCGACTCGACGCTGCCGGCCGTGATGTACAGCCGGGGGAACCCGGTGAAGTCGGCGTGCAGTGGGTTCGCCAGCGGGGTCTTCGGATCGATCGTGTCCCCGAGGACGCCGGCGATCATGCCTTCGAGCAGTTCCGGGGTGATGAGGGCATCGGTGTCGTTGTTGGTGGCGAGGGTCTCGCCCTTGTTCTCCATGTCGAGCCACGGGGAGAAGGCGATGACACTGCCCGGGCCCTGCTTGCCCTGCCCCCGGAGCGCCAGCGCGATGGCGACGGCGAGGTTTCCGCCGGCGGAATCACCGATCGTGGTGATGTCCTGCGGGGCGATGCCGTTCGCGACGAGCGCGTCGAACGCGGCCACACCGTCCTCGATCTGGGCAGGGTGCTGGAACTCGGGGGCGCGGCGGTAGTCCAGCACGAAACTGACGGCGCCGAGGGCCTTGGCGACGTGGCCGGCGAGCTTGCGATGGCTGGCGGCCGAGCCGACGGCGAATCCGCCGCCGTGCGTGTACAGAAGCACCTTGGACTCGTCCGCACCCTGGGGCAGGCACCAGATGCCCGGGACTCCACCGACGGTGTCCTCGCGGTAGGTCACGTCCTCCGGCTCGACGGTCGGCTGGTGCCACTCGTCGAAGAGAGCGCGCAGCAGGCGGATGGTCAGCTCCGGCGTCGTGGCCATGATCTCGGACCAGTCGGCGTAGAGGTCGCGCAGCACATCCTGGCCCGCGGCGCCGGCGGGAGCGGTGCTGGACTTTTCGGAGATGTCGGTGGTCATGGGTCGTCCTTCGGTGATGTCGAACCGGCTCGGGGATGATCGGTGCCGCGTCCGGGCTGTGTCTCCTTCGGGTGCGACCACCTTGGTGTGATGGTCGCCACGGCTTCTGCATTTACGGTAGGAGGGTGTTCCAGCCCACAGCTGTTCCAATGTGAAACAGTCGGCGCCGTCGCGGATTGATACCTTCGAGCCACCCAATCGGTGTCGGATTCGGTATTGGATGCTTCTCACCGAGTTGGTCATGATGAAGGGATCCCTGATCGCCACACACTCGAACGGAGCGCTGTCCCGATGCGTGTATTCGCCGTCCAGCCCGAGGACACCACCATCCACGACCTGCAGGTTCCGACCCCGAGCCCCGAAGGCCGCGAGGTGCTACTGCGGGTCGTGCGGGCCGGTGTCTGCCATACCGACACCCATCTGCGTGCCGGCGGGTACGACCTGGGCAGCCGTGGAATGATGAGCATGAAAGAGCGCGGCATCGAATATCCGATGGTGCTCGGCCACGAGGTGGTCGGGGTCGTCGAGAAGGTGGGCGACGGCGTCGAATCGGTCCAGGTGGGCGACATCCGGCTGATCTACCCGTGGATCGGGTGCGGCGAATGTCGGCAGTGCCGTGCAGGCCACGACAACCGTTGTGCCGCAGGAAAAAACCTGGGTGTAGCCCGCCACGGCGGCTACGCCGAGAACATCCTCGTGCCCGACGAGAAGTACCTCGTGGACATCGACGGCCTCGACCCGAGCTGGGCCGCCACCCTGGCCTGCTCCGGCCTCACCGCATACAGCGCCGTGGACAAGGTGCTCCCGCTCGAGCCGGACGAGCCCGTCGTCGTGTTCGGCGCAGGGGGACTCGGCCTCACCGCCATCGCGATCCTTCGTTCGCGGGGCCATCGCAACATCTGTGCCGTCGATGTCGCCGAACGGAACCTCGCCCTGGCCAGGGACATGGGTGCGTCGAGTACGGTCCTCTCCGGGACCGGCAGCGGGGCCGACGACATCCGCGGTGCGGCCGGTGGGCCGGCCGGCGCGGTGATCGACTTCGTCAACAACGGCGCGACAGCCACGACGGCGTTCGAGGTGCTGGCCAAGGCAGGAATCATGATCCAGGTCGGTCTCTTCGGCGGCGAGGTCACCCTCCCGACCGCACTGCTGGCCCTGCGCATGATCCGCATCGAGGGCAGCTTCGTAGGAACCCTTGTCCAGATGCAGGACCTGGTGCGGTTGGCGCAACGCGGGGAACTCCCCCACATCCCTGTCGTCGAACGGTCGCTGTCGGCTGCCGCGGTGTCGCAGGCCCTGGACGACCTGACCGCCGGCGGCGTTGCTGGACGTATCGTCCTGACGGCTTGACAATGGAGTGATGCCGGTGGATGGACCACGTCGCGAGGACGAGGTGCGGATCGCTCGCGAACGGCTGCTCGAACAGGGCCTGGTTCGGGCGTCCGTGCCCGCCTCCCTCGTCGCGAAGGAGATCGAGCAGAGCTGGAGACGCTCGGTCTCCCACCGCGTCGATCCCGGGGCCGAGCCCCATGTCCTCGGGGAGTTCGACCCGGACAGCGCCATCCTGCGCGCCGCGGGGCGGGTCCTCGACCAGTGGCAGACCAACCTCACGGACTCGCGGATGACTCTGTTCCTGGCCGACGAAGAGGGGCGGATCGTGTCCCGCCGCATCGTCGACGCCCAGGACGGGCGGCTGCTGGACCGAGCCAATGCCGCGGAAGGGTTCAACTTCTCCGAACGCACTCTGGGCACGAACGGGCTCGGCACCCCTATCGAGGCGCGCGGCGTCGTATTCGTCCGCGGCAACGAGCATTTCAACGACGCCCTCGCCCAGCTGGCATGCGCGGGCGCACCGATCAAGCACCCCATCACCGGCCGGATCGTCGGTTCGCTCTCCCTCGCCTCCCATGTCGACGTCGCCAGCCCGCTGATGGTCGCCATGGTCCGCCAGGCCGGGCACGAGATCGCCGAGGCGCTCGAGCACATGGCCGATTCCCGGGACCTCGAACTGGCGCGCGCCTACCGTCTTTTCCGCTCGTCCCGCCGCCCGGTCCTGGTCATGAACTCGGAAACCGTCATGACGGATCTGCCCTCCCTCGCCCACCTCGACGCAGAGTCCCATGCCGTCCTGTGGGAGAAGCTACGCCTCCACCGCTGGGACGGAGATTCACTGAAACTCGAGCTGCCCATGCTCGGCACCGAGGCCATGGTGCGCCGCCTCGGCCGCGGCGGTCAGGACGCCATCTTCGCGCTGGAGTTCCTGACGCCGGCCGGTGCCGCGCCGTCCGAACTGGACGCCGTGGTCTCCGAAACGGGCAGTGGGACCGTGCCTCTCCTCCGGGCCGGCGCGGCCTCTCCTCGGCCTCAGCAATCCCCGTACGAGGTTGTCCAACGGCAGCTGACCACTGCCGCCGCCGCCAACGGACTCGTGCGCGTGGTCGGAGCCCCCGGCGTGGGCAAGCGCCACCAGGCCTCGAAGTGGCTGCGACAACGCACCGGACAGGAGCCCGAGCTCTTCACCGTCCGCGACCTTGCCTCGGACGGCACGTTCTGGGCCGACGGTGACACCGCGTTGCGCGAGGGGCGCGGGATCGTCATCGCCGGAGATGGAAGCCTCTCCGACGAACTGCGCAGGCGCCTCGAGGACTTCGCGCGGCTTCCGCGCCCCGGTGTCGATCGGGGTGCCCGGGTCGTTCTCACCGAACGCACCGACGACACGGGCAGCCCCCCAGACGGTGCCGACGCCGCCTCCGCAGCGGTACGCGTTCCCTCCCTCGCGGAGCTTCGGGGCGAGCTGCCGGCTGTCGTGCGTGAGGTCGCTGCCGAGCGCTACCCGGGCGCGCCGGCACCGCGGTTCTCCCCCGCCGCGCTCCAATGCCTGTTGGCCTGGCCTTGGCCGGGCAACGTAGCCGAGCTGACCCGGCTCCTCACCGACCTGCCACAGGTGGCCCGCGGCGGCCTGATCCAGACCCAGGACCTGCCGGCCACGATGCGCCAGACGCGCAGGCCCTCCCTGAGCCGCTACGAGCAGGCCGAGCGCGAGGCGATCGAAGGCGCGCTGCGGGAAGCCGGGGGGAACAGGTCCCGCGCGGCGGAGATCCTGGGAATCGGCCGCACGACGCTCTACCGCAAGATGCGGTCCCTGAAGATCGATACCGACGAACGAATGATCGCTCCCGGTCCATGACCTCTTCCCCGGCCGCCACGGCCGGGGAAGCACCCCCTACGCGTCCGAGACCGACGGCGGGCAGCCCGGGGCGCCGTCAACCTTGCCGGAATCGGTCGAGCCGTTCCGTGATCGGCGGTTGTCGTCAATCCGAATGAATCTGCAGCGCAACGACTCCCCGTCACTCTCACTCGTGTTCGGAATCGGAGCCCAACAGCGTACGCGCCTGCAAGATTGCCTGCTCGACGTCGTCGTCGAGATCTGCGGCGGGTAGTGAACCGAGTTCGCCGCGGAGCAGACCCACGTCCTTCAGCAGCAGGTCGTACTGAACGTCGATGAGGTTGTCACCCATCCAGCTCTGTCCGGTCGACACGCCGATCACTTCGAAGAGGTCCTTGGCCGGCACGCCGTGTTCGGCTGCGAGATTCAGCATCCGTGCGGTGGCCGCCAGGTTGTAGGTGGCCAGGGCGTTGTTGAGGAGTTTCACCAGAGCGGGCTGGCCGTAGGACTCCATCCGGAAGGCACGGCCCGAGATGTCGGCCAGCAGCGCGTTCTCGGCGTCGGTGGGGGCGGGTCCGGCAAGGAAGACGGTCATCGAGCCGTGGCGTGCGCCCTGGGGGCCACCGGACACGGGGGCCTCGAACACGCGCCAGTTGTCCGGAGCCGAGGACAGGATCTTGCGTGCGTCCGCAGGTGCGAGCGTGGTGTGGACGAAGACGGTCAGCGGCTGCGTTGTGTGGGCCTGCAGGGCCTCGAACACGGACAAGACCTGGTCGGCCAGCCGCACCGCAACGTGGACACTGTCGATGGACGGCCAATCGACAGCCGCCAGGTCGCTGCCGGCTGGCGACGCGGTTTCCTCCGACCACTCGCGGAGGCGATCCTGGTTGAAGTCGTAGCCGTACACCTTCCGGCCCAGCTCGGCGAGATGTGCGCCGATGTTTCCCCCGATGGGTCCGAGTCCGATTACGAGATGCATTCTTGCGTTCCTTGAAGTGTGGTGGCGAGAGAGAGAATGCCGCGCCGCATGGCGAGTCATCGAGATGCCGGCGAGGCAACGAACATCACGAGGATGCCGGGGCGGGCTGATCGTCCGCTTCCGCGTGGGCCTCCGGAGCGATACCCCGTTCCGTCATGACCTCCTTGAGGAGGGTCAGACCGTTGAGTACGCGCGGGAACCCGATGTAGGGGATGCATTGAATCAGGGCGCCGACGATCTTCTCCTTGGTCAGGCCCACGTTGAAGCCGACATTGATGTGCAGCTTCAACTGCGGGTCGATGCCCAGGGCGACCAGCGTGGAGATGGTCACGAGCGTCTGTTCCTGCTGGGTCAGGCTGGTGCGGGAGTAGATGTCCCCGAAGGCGAAGGAGACGATGTAGTCGGACAGGTCCGGGTCCAGAGTCTTGTAGGACTCCACGAGTTTGACGTGGTCGAAGGTGCCGGAGTGCTCGGTGGAGACGAGTTCCATCATGCGGTCGAGGCCGCGCTGGTAACGATCTGTGGCCATGGGGGTTTCCTCTCGAGAGGGTCGAAGGTGGTGATTGCTCGGCAGAGCGTGGAACATCCCTTCCTGGATGCCGAGCGTGCCGAATTCGCGGGGGTCGCTCCCGCTCGGAACGACATGTGCGGGCAACCGTGCTTACGCAGGTTGTGGTGGTCTGGCCAGCAGGACCGAGCATTCCGGATGCCGCCGTATCACTTGTTCGGCGACCGTGGACCCACGGTGATACTGATAGCCGAGGACGATGATGTCCGCCGGTAGTTCGTGTGCTCGCTGCAGAATGATGTCCGGGATGTCGTGTTCCGTGGCGTTGACGAGTTCTCCGTGGACTGCGACTCCCGCTGCGGCGAGCAGGTCGACAGCGTCCTGCACTACTCTCTGTTCGTCAGTGGGAACGTCGTCCTCGCCCTCGAGTACACCGAGCCCAGCACCGGCGTTGATGTCGTAGGCGACCACGTGACCGCGCGCGAAGTGCAACAGGTGGACGGTCCCACCGGTCATCTTCGCGAACTGGATCGTTCGTTGCAGAGAATCATCGGGCGAGTCCGGCGCTGCATCGATGGCTACCAGGATTCGTTCGTACATCGCCGTCTCCACGCCTTCCGAGGTTGCCGACTCGAACCAGTGCATCACGTTTCCGGGGCCGGTACTACGTAGTCGGGGAAGCCGTCGTCGCCCCGGCCCCGACCGGCACTGCCGGTTCGACGGGCGTCGAGTGAACCTCTGTCGCGCGATGAACTCTCGGGACCGCCAACGTCAGAACGACACCCAGAAGGGCGAAGCCGGCCAGGACATAGAAGACTGCGTTCACCCCGAGTCCGGCCGCCAGGAACAGGCCGCCCAGCAGCGGGCCGCTGACACCGCCCAGCCGGCCAAAGCCCGCGGCCCACGCGACCGCCGCACCCCGCATCTTGGTGGGGAAGTAGTTCGCCACCAATCCGTAGATCAGGATCGAGGTTCCCGTGGTGCCGAAGCCGACGATGGCAACGAAGAGCAGGCGCACCGGCAACGGCACGTCCAATGTCAGCAATGCAATGAACGACGAACCAATCAGGAAGCCCATGGCCACAACAGGTTTGGGTCCGAACCGGTCGGCGAACCGGGATCCGCCGAGCGCACCCAGGATTGCGCCCCCGCTCAGCACGAGAAGGAAGGCGAGCGAGCCTTTGGTATTGAACCCCACCTGTTCCATCAATACCGGCAACCAGGTGTTGAGGTAGTAGTTGAGGAACTGGGCGAGGGCGCTCATCAAACCCACCAGCACCGTCGAGAGCAGGAAACCGCGGCTGATCAGGCCGGCGAATCCCACCCGTTCGGCCTTCTCCGATTCCGGGACGCTGTCGGGCATCGGCACACCGGTGCGCTCGGAGATCGACCGAGCCTCCTCGATCCGGCCCCGCGCAACCAACCACGGCACCGACTCGGGCATCTTCAGAATCGCCAACGGCAGCAGCGTCAGGATGGGCAGTGCCCCGATCATGAACAGTCCGCGCCAGCCGATGGCATCCAGCAGCAGGATGGCGAGCAGAGCGCCCAGCAGGCTCCCCAGCGGCACGCCGGAGTAGCTGATGGCACTGCAGAGGTTCTTCTTTCCCGGCGGGGCGTATTCGGTGACCAGGGTACCGGTGGTGGCGATCAGGGCGCCGATACCGAGGCCGGTGAGGAACCGCATGATTCCGAAGGTCGTGGTACTGCTCATCAGCGCGGTGACGAACATACCGATGGAGAACCACGCGTAGGAAAGAAGCATGACCTTGCGGCGGCCGAGGATGTCACCGAAGGCTCCGGCGAGCAGGGCACCGAACATCATTCCCAGTAGGGCGTAGCTGCCCAGGGTCCCCGCGACCGCGGGCGTGACTTCCCCGAGATGGCTCGGGTCGTTCAGGAAGGTCGACAGCACCGCGCCGTATACGACGAGGTCGTAACCGTCGAAGATCATGCCGACGGTGGCGAGGGATACGACCCACATCACCGTTCGTCTGCGTCGTGCGTCCTGGTCGGGCGTTATGGTCGAATTCATCTCAGATCTCTCCTTCGAACTGCGTGCCGGAGGCACGAGGCAAAAGCTCAGCTTCGTGGCGGGACCGGTACGCGGCGAGCGTCTGCTTCACCTCGGCCGGCACCGTGGCGAACTCGCGCACCATCCTCGGCCGCCGATCGACGATGGCGACGACGTCCAGTTCCTCCCCGTTGCGCAGCTTGGGCAGCGCGTAGATTCCGCCGAATCCGGCTCCGACGACGAGGGCGTCGAGGTCGCGGATCTGGTCGTGGATGAGTCCATCCATGGCCTGTTCCCCTTCGATGACGCGAACCCGCATGTGGCGTGGTTCATGTTCTGTCCACAATGGTGAGATGCGCGACTGCCGTCCGAGCGTTCCAATATGGAACACTCCGGCGAACTGGAGTTCGACAAACGCCCGAAACGGGCGAATCGACGGCATGGGAGCGGCAGGGAACCGGGGACGGGACCGCGATTCCGGACGGCCCGTCGGCGTCGACGGGGAAGGCGCGGTTGCCGGGGACAGCCTGTGAGCGCCCCGCCTCGATCGGCATGAGTCGGCCCGGCGCAGTTCTCTGCTGCCGGGCCGGCCACTACCCGTCACGGACGGGCCTGTCGATCGAGAAATGTTATTCTAGAAGATTTTTCGTGCCCACCGATTCGATCCCGAGCGCCTCGGGGGCTCACAATTGGTAATCGTGCGGTTCCGCCCGCGGGCCGTCAGGCGCGAGTCGCGCGGCCGGCCTCGGCGGCTCGGGCGTGAGCGACGATCTCCTCGATCAGCTGGGGCCACAGGGGCTGGGGCAGGTTGTGGCCCATTCCCGGAACCACGACCAGACGGGCGCCCGGGACCGCGTCGGCCGTCGCCAGACCACCTTCCACCTGTACCAGCGGATCGTCCTCGCCGTGGATCACCAGCGTCGGGACCGTCAACTCGCGTAGTCCCGGTGTGCGGTCCGGGGAGACCACAATCGCCGCGTACTGCCGCGCCACGCCGGCTGGATTGTTGCCTCGCGCGAAGGCGCGTTGCGCGACGTCGGCGACGCGAGGCTCGTCGAGCGGGTACCCGGGTGAGCCGATCACCCGATACACCGTCAGGGAGCGTTCCGCGGCGGTGTCCGGGTCGGTCGGCGGCGGCAGGAACAACACCGCCTGCGCCTCGGGCCGCGCCTGTCCCACCTGACGCGAGGGGGTGGACATGACGGAGGTCAGGCTCCGGACCCGGTGTCCGTAGTGGATCGCGAGCTGCTGCGCGATCATGCCGCCCATCGAAGCGCCGACGATGTGCGCGGACTCGAGGCTCAGCGCGTCGAGCAGCCCAGCGGTGTCCTCGGCCATGTCCGCCAGCGTGTACGGCGGCGCCGCCGCGGCCTCCCCGCGAAGCAGGGCCCCCAGGTTCGGAATCCCGCCCTCGTGGAGGTGGGAGGACAGCCCGATGTCGCGGTTGTCGAACCGGATCACATGGAAGCCGTGGTCGGCGAGTCGGTCGCAGAACCGTTCGTCCCAGCCGAGCATTTGGGTGGCGAGCCCCGCGATGAGCAGCAGAGGTGGGTTTCCGGGGTCTCCGAAGGCCTCGTACGCCAGTTCCAGTTCGCCGACGGCCACCCGCTGGGTTCGATCAGCCACGGGTGTTCCTCACGAGGTCGGTACGACGGCCAGGCCGGTCACGCCGATGGCTGTTCGAGAAGGTGGGCGGGGATGCCGATTTCGCGTTTGAGGATCTTCCCGGTGGCGCCCTTGGGCAGCTTGTCGGCAAGCCAGACGTGGCGCGGGTACTTGTACGCGGCGACCCGGCTCTTGACGTATTGGCGAAGCTCTTCGGGAGTTGCCTCCGCACCGGGTCGCAAGGTGATCGCGGCGGCAACCTCCTCGCCGTAGGTGGAATGAGGCACTCCGATGACGGCGACTTCGCGCACTGCGGGATGTTCGTAGAGCACTTCTTCGATTTCGCGGGGGTAGACGTTGTAGCCGCCCCGGATGATGATGTCCTTCTTGCGGTCGACGATGAAGTAGAAGCCGTCCTTGTCGCGACTGCCCATGTCTCCCGTATGGAACCAGCCGTCGACTATCGCGGCGGCTGTTGCTTCGGGCTGTTTCCAGTAGCCCTTCATGACGTTGTGTCCGCGGATCACGATTTCACCCACCTCGCCGGGCGGGGTTTCGGTGCCGTCCCGAGCGACCAGCTTCAGTTCGACACCGTCGATCGGCACTCCGATCGACCCGGGCTTGGTATGCCCGATCCGGTTGAACGTGGCAGTCGGCGATGTCTCGGACAGGCCGTAGCCCTCGAGAATCGGTGCGCCGAAGGCTCCCTGGAATCCGTTCAGGACTTCGATCGGCAACGCCGCGCCACCCGAGATGCAGATCCGCAGACTGGAGGTGTCCGCCTCCGACAAGTCGGTGTGCAGCAGGGAAACGTACATCGTGGGGACGCCCTCGAAGACGGTCACCCGGTGACGCTCGATGAGCCGCACGACCGCTGCGGCTTCGAATCGCGGCACCAGCGACACGCACGCGCCGGCCGCAAGGGAGGCGTTCAGCGCGTTGCTCTGCCCGAACGCGTGGAAGAACGGGAGGCAGCCCAGCACCACGTCCTCCTTACGGATGTCGAGCATGTCGACGAAGGTGGTGGCGTTGCGGTACATGTTCGAGTGGGTGAGCTGTGCGCCCTTCGGCGCGCCGGTCGTGCCCGAGGTGTAGAGGAGGACCGCCGTGTCGTCGTCGGCCCGGGCGGTCACCTCCGGCAGGCGCGGCCAGTGGGCAGCGCCGGCGAGGGTGTCGTCGTCGATGACCACGACGTCGGTGCCGGTCTCTGCGGCCGCGGCCTGCGCCTCGGCTGCGATAGTGGTCCCGACCAGAGCCAGAGCGGCACCGGAATCGCGAAGGGCGTGCTCGATCTCGCGGGCCTTGAGGAGCGGATTCATCGGCACGACCGTCGCGCCGGCGCGCAACACACCGTAGTAGAGAACGGGGAACGCCACGACGTTCGGCAGGGCGATCCCGACCCGGTCGCCCGGTCGGATTCCGCGGGCCTGCAACCACCCTGCCGCGCGTGCGGTCAGTTCGTCGACTTCTGCGTAGGTGACGACGAGGTCGTCGAGACGGATTGCCGGCCGGTCGGGATGGCGGCACGCGGACTCGGTCAGGAGGTGGGCGAGGTTGGTCATGATCGGCTTTCGGATGCTGGGTAGGCCATTCGGAGGAGAGCGGGCGGTTGGAACGGGGTCCATCGATCCGGAGGCTGGGCGAGCCGGTCCGCGACCGCCCAGAGTGTCGCCGGGTTGCCGGTGATGCCGAAGTGACTGGCAAGCACGGCGATGTTCTCGGCGCGGGGCGAGGGCTCGTCCAGGCAAGCTCGCCAGGCAAGGATCCCGTCGAGCTTGGAGTAGATCGACGTCGCGGGCACCGGAAGTGGCCCTGCACCGCGTTCGAGCGGCAGGTCCAACGGCTCGATGTGCTCGTGGGAGTTGCGATGGAACAGGCGGTTGGCGCGGCTCTGTTCGTGCCGGGCGAGCCGGATCGGGCTGCCCAAGGTGATGACCTGCCGAACCGCTTGCGGAGTGCGGCGGGCGAGTTTGCGCGCAAAGATGCCGCCGAGACTCCACCCGATGAGCGTGACCGGCTGCTGATAGCGGTTGGTCAAGTAGTCGAGCCGCGCCTGCATGCCGTGCACCGCCTTGCTCGTGGGGCCGATGTTGCGGCCGAGCTGCCACCCGTACGTCTTGTATCCGAGCACCTTGAGCACAGTCCGCAGTGTGTAGGTCGAGGCATCGCTGGTGTTCAGTCCGGGGAGCACGAGAACGGGGTGTTCGTCGCCGCGAGGAAGGGTGGCCAGCAGCGGTGCAGAGTAGGCCAGGAGCGCATAGTCGACGGCCCCGCGCGCGGGGTCGGTGAAATAGAGCAGGCGGCCCGGCGCCGTGTGGCCTCGTTGCGTCGTTCCGGTCATAGGGTGTTGTCCTCGAGGCCGAGTTCGGCACTGACTCCGATGGTGTCGATGGACGACCAGGTGGCGTCGACGAAGTGGGCGAGCATGACCAGGTCGCGCAGGTTGCCCTCGCGGTCGCGGATGTGGTCGCGCAGCAGCGCCTCGCCCGTGAAGCCGAGCGAACCGAACATCGCCACCGAGTGCTCCTGGTCTGCGGCGAGCTCGACGACGACTTTGCGGCGGCCCGCGCGGATCGCGTCGGTGAGTGCGTGGCGGGCCAGCGCGCGGCCGATGCCGAGGCGTCGATGAGCCGAGTCGACGACGAGTCGCAATTCGCCGACGTGGTCGGACCAGCTGGGCAGCGGGCGCACCGCGGCGAATCCCACGACGGCGCCGTCGTCGAGCGCGACCCAGTGTGCCGGGCGGTCCGCCCAGCCGCGGACGGTGTCCGGCTCGGTGACATCCTCCCTCATCAGGGTCAGGTCCTCGGCGGGCAACCGGGCGAAGAACTCGATCAGGGCGTCGGTGTGGTCCCGGCCCAATGCGGCGATGTTCATTCCTGTATCTCACTTCGCTGGATGAGGAACTCGATGATCGTGGGGATGGTGGTCTTGGCGGCGGTTCGGCCGACGAGCAGCCCGACGTGCCCACCCTCGAGGCGCAACTCGTGTTTGTCAGGCGAGCCGATCATGTCGAGCAGCGGTCCTGCGGACGCTTCCGGCACGATGTGGTCACGGGTGCCCAGCACGGTCAGGAACGGCACTGTGATGTCGGCGAGGTGAACGCGGTCGCCACCGACCACCAGGGTGTCGTTGACGATGGCGTTGTCGCGGGTCATCTCCGCGAGCTGCCGGGCGACACCGCCGGGCAGCGGAATGTGGTCGGTGGCCCATCCGATCATCGCCTGGTGCGCCGCGACATAGTCGTCGCTCCACATTCGTTCCCACAGGTCGACGTACTGGGTGATCTGCGCGGTGGGTTTCAGGACTTGGAAGCCCTGGTAGACGACCTGCGGCGGGACATTACCGTTCTCGTCGAGCACCTTGTCGATATCCAGTCCGCCGCCACCGATCACGCTGGTCAGCGGTCCCAGTTGCTGCAGGTCGACCGGGGTCGTCATGACGGTCAGGCTGCGCAACGGCGCGTCGAGATGGTGGGCCGCATACAGCAGGGACAGGACGCTGCCGAAACAGTAGCCGAGCATATTGATCTGTTCGGTGCCGGCGATCTGCCGCACGCGGTCGACCGCGGCGGGTAGATAGTCGTCGACATAGTCGTCCAACCGGTTGGCTGCGTCGCGTTCGTCGGGAACTCCCCAATCCAGCAGGTAGACATCGAATCCCGCTGCAAGGAGCCGTTCCACGAAGCTGTTGCCCGGTTGCAGATCCAGAATGTAGCTGCGGGAGAACAGGCTGAACACGATCAACAGTGGCGGCGACACTCGCACATCGTCGTTGCGGTAGTGCCACAACTCGCACCGGCCGTGGCGCCACACCACGTCCTTCGGGGTCTTACCGACCTCAGGCCGTGCGACGCCCGCTGCCATCCGAATTCCGTTGCGCGCCCTGAGCGCAGTGCGTTCCACTTCTCGGCGCACCCGGTCGACGATATTCTCCGAGGCTGGTGTGGTCGTCACCGTCGATCACTCTCCGAGGGGTTGTCTCTGCGCTGTTCGAGTTGCAGCGACAGTCGCCGCACATCCCGGTCCAGCGCCCCGATCTGTTGGCGAAGCCGCTGCAGATCCGTTCCTGCCGGCAGATTCACCAGGTGCCACACTCGTGCCGCGACGCCGTTCATACCGTTGCCCACGGCGCGACGGACACCGAAGATCGTGGCGGATACCGTCGCGAACACACCGCTGTGCACCAGAGCCTCGGCCCGGGGCGCCACCACACGGTCTGCGGCGTCGATGGGCTTTCGCCATATCGGCTTTCCTGTCATCGGTCCAGCCTGCTGCGCATGAGAGTTCCTCTTTCCGGCCGCCTCGCAGCACCGATCGACGTGACGAGGATCCAGCTTGTTCGAGTGGGAGAATTCCGCGTTCCATTATTGTGTGCGTCACACCGCACGGGGTGTTCCGATTCGGCACACGGCTGAATACCGGCATCCCGGCCGTCGAACGCTGCTGCAAGGGCTCGACCGAAGCTGTGACGCCGGCCGGAACCCTCACTCCGTCGCTGCCTGGGCGCAGACGGCACCCGTCTACATGTAGCGCCCGCCGGTCACCTCGGCGACGGTGCCGGTCATGTACGACGACAGGTCCGAGGCGTAGAAGAGTGCGACGGAAGCGATCTCCTCCGGCTCGCCGGCTCGCTGCATGGGGATCTCGGACATCTTCTGATCCCATGCCTTCTGCGGCATCGCTTCGGTCATGGCCGTGCGGATGAGCCCGGGCTGGATGACGTTGATCCGCACGCCCAGGTGGGCTACTTCCTTGGCGGCCGCCTTGGACAGGCCCACGATGCCGGCCTTGGCCGCGGAATAGTTCGTCTGGCCGACGAACCCGACCTTGCCGGAGATCGAGGACAGGTTGACGATCGATCCGCCGCCCGACTCCCGCATAATGCCGGCGGCCTGACGAGTACCGTTCCAGCACCCGCGCAGGTGAACCTGGATGACGTCGTCGAACTGCTGCTCGGTCATCTTCCGCATGGTCGCGTCCCGGGTGATGCCGGCGTTGTTGACCATGACGTCGAGGGAGCCGAACGAGTCCACGGCGGCGTCGAGGAGGCGCGCCACGTCCTCGGACGAGGTGACGTTGCACCGGACACCGAGTGCGTCTGCGCTCAGTGAGGCCGCGGCGTCCTTCGCCTTCGCCTCGTCGAGATCGCCGAGGACGACTCGGGCGCCGTGGTCGGCGAAGGTGCGGGCGATCGCGAGCCCGATGCCCTGGGCGCCTCCCGTGATCACGGCGGTGCGGCCTGTCAGCATGATGGTCCTTTCCTGGTGGCCCGAGGTGGTCGAGCCGTACGTGCTATCGGGTGGGGGCGGGGTGGAAACGGTCGGCCTGCAGGGCGATACCCCCGGCGATGGTGGCGTCAGCGGTCTCGGCGTCCATTCCGGATTCCACGAGCAGCGCGTGGGTGTGCTGACCGAGCGCCGGAACGTCACCCATGCGTGCTTCGACGTCCGCGAACGTCACCGGGGGCAGCAGGGCCTCGACCGGCGCGTGTTCGGTGCCGACGGTGCGCCAGCGGTTGCGGGCCCGCAGCTGCGGATGCGCGACGACCTGATCGAGTTGCTTGACCTGCGCCGCGGGGATGCCGGCGGCGGCGAGCCTCGCGTCCAGGTCCGCGGTCGACCAGCGGACGGTGCGCGCCGCGACGAGCGCGTCGCATTCGGATCTGTTCCGCACGCGCTGGACGTTGGTGACGAAGCGTGGGTCGTCGGCCAGCTCGGGGACCTCGAGGACATCGGTGACCAGGGCGCGCCACCCGCCGTCGCTCTGCACGCCGATCAGCACCTCGCCGTCGCGGGTGGGGAACGCGTCATAGGGGGCGATGGAGGTGTGGCTCAGCCCCATCCGCGGGGGCTGGCTGCCGGTGTGCATCTGCGTGTACATCGCATGGCCCATCCACTCGACGGTGGATTCGAGCATGGACACGTCGATCACGGCGCCCTCCCCGGTGCGTCCCCGGCGCAGCAGGGCCGCCAGGACCGCCTGGGCGCAGTACATGCCCGAGGCGATGTCCGCGGTCGGGATGCCGGTCTTCACAGCCGTCTCGGGGGTTCCCGTGATCGAGATCAGTCCCGCCTCGGCCTGGATGAGCATGTCGTACGCCTTGCGCTGCTCCATCGGACCGCCGGTGCCGAAACCGGAGAGGTTCACCACGATCAGCTCGGGATGGTTCGCCCGCAACTGCCGGGCACCGAGTCCGAGCCGCTCTGTGGCCCCGGGTGCGAGGTTCTGGACGAACACGTCGGCGCGATCGACGAGGCGGCGGACCGCTGCGCACCCCTCGGCGCTCTTGAGGTCGACCGCGATCGACTCCTTGCCCCGGTTGAGCCACACGAAATGTGCACCGGTGCCGTGCACGACGTGGTCGTACCCGCGGGCGAGGTCGCCGCCGTCCGTGCGCTCGACCTTGATCACCCGGGCGCCCAGATCGGCGAGGTTCCGGGTGGACAGGGGCGCGGCCACGGCCTGTTCGAGAGCGACGACGGTGACGCCGTCGAGGGGAAGAGTCATCACGCCTGCCTCTGGGCCTGCTTGACGAGTCCGCCGCCGATGATCAGGCGCTGGATCTCGCTGGTGCCCTCGTACAGGCGAAGCAGCCGCACGTCGCGGTAGATCCGCTCGACCGGCACCTCCCGCATGTAGCCGCTGCCACCGTGGATCTGCACCGCCAGGTCGGCGACCTTGCCGACCATCTCGGTGCAGTACAGCTTGGCCACCGACGGCGCGATCCGCCGGTCGGTGTTCTCCACCCACGCGCGCGCCGCGTCGCGCACCAGCGCCCGCCCGGCCATCACGCCGGTCTGCTGATCGGCGAGCATCGCCTGCACCAGCTGGAAGTTCCCGATCGGGGTGCCACCCTGAGTCACAGCAGCCGCATAGGCCACCGATTCGTCGAGAGCGCGCTGGGCCTGACCGACCGACAGTGCGGCGATGTGCACCCGGCCCCTGGCGAGCGAGATCATCGCGGCCTTGTACCCGACGTCCTCGCTGCCGCCGACCAGCGCCGAGGCCGGAACCCGCACCTGGTCGAAGTGCACGTCCGCGGTCCAGGCCCCCTCCTGGCCCATCTTGGCGTCCTTGTTGCCCACCGTCACGCCCTCGGCGTCGGCCGGGACGAGGAACACCGCGATGCCGGTGCCGTTCTCGTCGGCCGGGCGGGTGCGGGCGAACACGACGAACAGGTCCGCGATGGGGGCGTTGGTGATGAACCGCTTCTCCCCGGTGAGCACCCAGTCGTCGCCGTCGCGCACGGCCTTGGTGCGCAGCCCGGCCGGGTTCGAGCCGGCGCCGGGCTCGGTGAGGGCGAAGGACGCCACGACGTCACCCGAGGCGATACCCACGAGCCACTGCTTCTTCTGCTCGTCGGTCCCGAAGATGACCAGCACCTGACCCGCGATGCATTTGTTTGTGCCGAACATCTAACGCAGCGACAGTGTGGAGTAGCCCAGTTCCATCGCCAGTTCGGCGTCCTGCATCAGGTTCAGGCCCAGACCGCCCCATTCTTGCGGGATGGCGTAGCCGAACAGGCCCATCTCCTTCACTGCGGCGCGGATGTCGTCGGGGATCGCGTTGGTCTCGGCGATCTCCTGTTCCCGCGGGACCACGCGAGTGCGGACGAACTCTCTGACGTGCCCGAGGATGTCGCCGAAGACGTCGTCGGGAACTTCCTGATCGGTGATGTGCATGTACTCACTATGGCGCCGCGATTATGATCGGTCCAATACTTAATTGGTCGTTCTGATATATCGGAATCGCAATGATTCGAGAGGTGGGCGTCGTGGACATCGCACAGCTTCGGGCCTTCCTGGCCGTCGCCGAGGAGCTCCACTTCGGCCGGGCCGCCGAGAGACTCCATGTCGCCCAGCCCCCGCTGAGCCGCACGATCAAACAACTCGAACGCGAACTCGGCACCGTGCTGTTCGATCGCAACACCCGATCGGTGAAGCTCACCGCGAGCGGAGAGGCCCTCGTCGACCCTGCGCGGGAAGTGCTCGACGCCCTGCGCCGTGCCGAGGCGTCGGTCCGCTCGGCCGACGACGGCGAGGTCGGCCTCGTCCGCATCGCCTTCGCCGGCGTGTCGACCCATCAACTCGTCGCCCGGCTCGCCCGGGTGGTGCGGTCCCAGCGGCCCGGCATCCGACTCGAGCTCTCCAGCCAGAACTTCGCCCAACCGGCAATGAAGAAGCTCGTGGACGGCGACACCGACCTCGCCCTGGGACGCTGGGACATCATCCCCGCCGAGATCTCCGCGCGCGTCGTGATGCCGGACTCGCTCGTCGTCGCACTGCCCGGTACCCACCCGCTGGCCGGCGCACGTCGCTTGTCGATCACCCAGCTTGCCGCGGAGAGCTTCGTCTCGCTTCCGCCCCACGAGGGCGCGGTCCTGCCGGACCGACTGCGGCAGCTCTCCCATGCCGGCGGTTTCGTCGCCGACGTCGTCCAGGTCGCCCCCGATACGCAGACGGCTCTGGCGCTGGTCAGTGCCGAGGTCGGGTGCCACCTGACGCTCGCGTCCGTGGCGCACAACGTCACCGATCCCCATGTCGTGTTCGTTCCGATCGACGAGTCGACGCCCGACGTCGACCTGCGCGTGGCGTGGCGACGTGACGACAGCAATCCCGCGCTGCACGTGGTGCTGAAGGTGGTGCTCGGGTTCACCGAGACCGCGATCGAATGACGGTCCTGCCGGACGAGAGCAGTCGCCGCGGCTGGACGCTGCCCGGACAGTGGCGGTCGCCGCCCACTCCGAATCGGCGGTTCGCGATACCCCGCCCGCTCCATTTCGGCCCTGCCCTGCCGGGGTGCGCCGGCGGCAGACTCGCCTCATCGCCGCCGCCCCGGAAAGGACCCCCGTGAGCGCCCCCTCCCTGTCCCAGCACACGACGACCCTGCGTTTCCTCGATCCTGCCGACGGCACTCCGCTCGGCTGTGTCGCGACCTGGCCGGACCACCGGTTCACCCTCACCGACGTCGTCGACGTCCTGCGGCGCTTCGGCCTCCACGTGAGCGATCACCGGCCGCTGGGTGAGCCGGGGACGCACCACTTCACGATCGCGCCGTCCGCGACCGCCGCTCCGGATCCCGAGGTACTCGAGCTGATCGCGGACGCGTTCGTCGCGGCCACCGAGGGCCGCACCGAGATCGACGACTTCTCGATGCTCGTTCTGCAGGAAGGCATCTCGTGGCGGTGGGTCGACTTCGTCCGGGCGGCCGTCCGGTTCCTGGCCCAGGCGGGGATCGGCCTGTCCCCGGCGTACATGCTCGGTTGCCTGACGGCCACTCCCGGCTTCGCGGCGGACCTCGCCGCGCTGTTCGACGCCCGGTTCCGGCCCGGACTGCCCGACCGGGACCGCGCCGCCGCCGCCACGGCCGCGGCGGTGGCCGGCCACATCGATCGCGCCGCGACATTCGACCTCGACCGGACCCTGCGAGGGCTGCGCTCGTTCGTGGACGCGACCCTGCGTACCAACTGGTTCCAGAGCGGGGGCGCCAAACCGTACGCGTCGTTCAAGCTCGATCCGTCCGCGCTGAGCGTCGGCGGTGCGGTCGTGCCGATGCGGGAGATCTACGTCCACTCCCCCGACGTCGAGGGTGTGCACGTGCGGGCCGAGCTCGTCGCGCGGGGCGGGCTCCGCTTCTCGGAGCGTCCGGAGGACTACCGCACCGAGGTCCTCGGGTTGATGGCGACCCAGGCCGTCAAGAACGCGCCCATCGTCCCCGGCGGCGCGAAGGGCGCGTTCGTGATCCGGCCCGGCTCCGGCGCGGACCTCACCACCGCCTACACCACGTTCGTGCGCGGCCTGCTCGACGTCGTCGACAACATCGTCGACGGATTACCCGTCACCCCGCCCGACACCGTCGCCTACGACGGTGTCGACGCCTACCTGGTGGTCGCCGCCGACAAAGGCACCGCCCGCATGTCCGACACCGCCAATGCCGTTGCCGCCGAATACGGTTACTGGCTCGGCGACGCCTTCGCCTCGGGCGGCTCGGCCGGCTACGACCACAAGGCCATGGGCATCACCGCCCGCGGCGCGTGGGTGGCCGTGCGGCACCGCTTCGCCGAACTCGGCCACGACGTCGACACGCAGACCTTCACCGTCGCGGGCATCGGCGACATGTCGGGTGACGTCTTCGGCAACGGCATGCTGCTCAGCGACCGCATCCGCCTCGTCGCCGCGTTCGACCACCGGCACATCTTCCTCGACCCCGACCCGGACCCGGCCGCTTCCCACCGCGAGCGCGCCCGGCTGTTCGGGCTGCCGCGATCGTCCTGGGCCGACTACGACCCCGCGGTGATCTCGGCGGGCGGCGGCGTGTGGCCGCGCACCGCCAAGTCCGTGCCGCTGTCCGCGCCCGCCCGCGCCGCCCTCGGGACCGACGCCGAGACGCTGACCCCCGACGAGCTGATCGCGACCGTCCTTCGCGCGCCCGTGGACCTGCTGTGGAACGGCGGTGTCGGCACGTACGTGAAGGCCTCCGGCGAAACGCACGGCGACGCCGCCGATCCCGCCAACGACCGCGTCCGGGTCGACGCCCGCGACGTGCGGGCCCGCATCGTCGGGGAGGGCGGCAACCTCGGCTTCACCCGCGCCGCCCGCATCGAGTACGCGCGCTGCGGCGGCCGCTGCGACGGCGACTTCATCGACAACGCCGCCGGCGTCGCCACCTCCGACCGGGAGGTCAACATCAAGATCGCGGTCGACCGTGCGGTGGCGGCCGGAACACTGGCGCCCGGGAACCGGGAGAAGCTGCTCGCCGCGGTGACCGACGACGTGGCCGCGGCGGTGCTCACGGCCTCCCGTGATCAGGTGCTCGCCCTGGGATGCAGCGAGCACGACGCCCCGGCGCTGCTCACCCAGCACGAACGCCTGATCGACGACCTGGCGCGGGCCGGCCGGATCCCCCGGAGCGACGACAGTCTGCCCACCGCGGACGAGATCCGGAAGCGGCGGCGAGCGGGCACCGGCCTGCTGCGACCGGAGCTGGCGGTGCTGCTGGCGCAGTCGAAGAACGTCGTCGCGAGCGAGCTGGCCGCGTCGTCGCTGCCGGACTCCCCCGCCTGCGCCCCGTGGGCCGAGGCCTACTTCCCCGCCGAGATCGCCGCCCGCGCCGGAAGCGGCGTGGCCGAGCACCCCCTGCGCCGGGAGATCGTCGTCGCGTCACTCGCGGACGAGCTCGTCAACCGGCTCGGCCCCGGCGCCCTGTACCGGTTCGAGGAACGGTTCGGCGCCGCCACCGAGGACTCGGCGCGCGCCTACGTGGTGGTCAGCCGGGTGCTGCACACCGAGGACATCCGGGCCCGGATCCTCGCGGACGGGTCCGACGCACGCAGTACGGTGGCGGAGCTGAGCGCGCTCGCGCGCGTCGTCGAGGCCGAGATGACCTGGTTGCTGCGCCACACCGCGCGCCGAACGCTCCGCGATGTGCTCGCAGGGACGGGCGACGAGACGGACACGCCGGAGGCTCTCGTCGCGCTCTTCGCCGCACCCGTCGCCGAGGCACTGGGCGAGCGACCCTCCGCCGAGGACTGCCGCGGCGCGTTCGCGAACGCCGCGGTGGCGCTGCGCCTGGGCATCGATCCCACCCGCGTCGCCGTAGCCCGCGACGAAGTGGTCGAAATCCTCCACATTCGTTGGCTCCTCGACGGTTTCGTGACCCGGGTGCGCGGGCCGTACTGGGAGGCCATGGGTGCGGCGGCCCTGCGCGACGAGATCGCCGACCGCCTCGACGCGCTCGTCGTCACCACGCTCGACGGCAGTGCCGCGGATCTGCCCGATCGAGCGCACCGGCTCGTGCGGCTCCTCGACCGGCTCCGCGGCGAGGACGCGGTGGACACCGCCCGGCTCGCCGTGATCGCCGGGGAGCTGCGCCTGCTCGACCGTTGACATGCGGGTATGTACGGTGCGGCGCGATGCCGATGTACCTCTCGGGTCGACGATCCCGAAGTGTACACATGCATCGGCCGCGCGTACGCCGGCATCGATCCGAACCGATCGAGCCGTCGTCCAGCGTCACCGTCTCTCTACGGGCGCGGGCGGACACCGGCGATTCTCCGTGCGCCAGCGTCTGTCCGCGCGGGCCCGCACGATTCGCTGGATCTGCGCGTCGATCCGAGTTCCAAATGCAGGGTTTCGGCGATCGCACGTGCGGCGTCGAGGACCAACGGTGCGACATGTTCGAGGGGTGCAGATCGGGCATCGCCGCACAGGGAGAGTGCGGCGACCGGACCTTCACTACCGTGAACTGCGGTGCCGACACAGCCGATTCCGGGAAATACCTCTTCTCTTTCGATTGCGATACCGCGACGCTGTCGAATCCGATGCAGTTCCTGATGCAGGACAGAGACGGAGTTGATGGTGTTTGCAGTGGATCTCACCATTCGGCCCGCGCACTCGGCATGTACCTGTTCAGGGTCGATGCACGCGAGGAGAGCCTTGCCTGCCGCAGTGGCGTGTGCCGGTAATCGCCCTCCGACGCGTGACGGAACCGCGTTGGCTGCCCGGCCACCGATCTTATCGAGATACAGGACATGGCGACCGTCGAGGACGGACAAGTGTACGACCATCTTCGTTTGAATGTGCAGTTCGTGCAGCACGGGCGCTGCGACCTTCCGAATCTCGGTGTGGACCGCGTTCCCTGAAATGGCCAGCGCCCTGCGTCCCAGTCGGTAGCCGCAGGAAGTGTGCTCGACCCAGTGGAGTTCGGCAAGAGAGTTCAGGATCCGGTGCGTCGTCGATCGCGGAATCCCGGTCCGGTGTACGACATCCTCCAATGGGAGCCGGGCCGAAGGGCTGCCGAACGCATCGAGGATCGATGTCACTCGCTCGATCATCGAGGACGGGGGATTGCGTCCGGCACTGCGGGTGTGTCCGTCTACCGTAGTCATGACAATGACAACTCCTGAACATGGCAGAATCGCGCACGGTCCATTTCGATCGATGTCGACTATTTTCCGATGTCGAATACGTGCAGTGCAGTGGGGCGTCCCGCGGTGGCGATGTTCCGGTCCGCACTGACCGGGACGACGCGCGGCCGGTCGAGGTGCCTACGGCCCGTTCCCGGGTCGGACCGCACGCCGCTGTAATCGTCTCCCGAAACTGTTTCCGCCGCTGTCGCTCTCGCGGCAGAGTCGCCTGGCGCGAGAGCGCGCGCCGGTCGGGCTGCTGCACGGGCTTTTCGGGAGAAGATTCGCATTAACGACGCCGTCCGATGTCGAGCCCCCGAGCGTGTCGAGAAGCCATGCGAGACGTGCCGCACCCGGGCAGCCATCTCTGCGCGTAGCTGCTACGCCCGGTCCGGGGTCTCAGCACTGGGGGTCAGCTCGAACCCCTTGTAGCCTGCTGCGGCCGCCTCCGCAATCTTCCGACCGTAGTTGCCGAACCCTCCGGCATACAGCATGAACACACGCGGTTTACCCTCGATGTTGGCCCCCATATACCACGAGTTTCCCTGCGGAAACAGAGTCTTTGCGGCGACGGCGGCGCACTCCGCCATCCAGTCCGATACGGCCCGTTCGTCGGGTTCCATGCTCGCGTAGCCGTTGGCGTCCAGGTACGCGATGGCGTCTGAGATCCAGTTGATGTGCTGCTCGGAGCCCAGCACCATGTTCGCCAGTACGCCTGGACTGCCGGGACCGGTGACCAGGAACAGATTGGGAAAGCCGGCCGCGGCGATGCCGTAGAGCGTTTGCGGTCCGGCCTTCCATTCCTCGCGGAGTAACGCCTCGCGGCGGCCGCGGATGTCGATGCGGTCTAGCGAACCGGTGATCGCGTCGAAGCCCGTGGCGAACACGATCGCATCGAGGTCGTAGTGCGCGCCGGTCGTCGCGATGCCGGTTTCGTCGATTGCGACGATGGGTGTTTCGCGCAGGTCGACCAGCGTGACGTTGTCCCGGTTGTAGGTCTCGAAGTAGCCGGAGTCGGTGACGATCCGCTTGGTTCCGATGGGATGGTCCGTCGGGATCAGTGCGTCGGCCACCGCCGGATCCTTGACGACCGCGCGGATCTTTCGTTCCGCGAACTCGCGGGCGAGGCGGTTGGCTTCGATGTCGGTCATCTGGTCGGAGAACGTCTTTCCGAACAAGACACCACCTTTCTGCCAGTACTGCTCGAATTCCGCCTCACGCTCGGCCGCCGGCACCTCGAGTGCGCTCTTGGGGTTCGGCTCGAAGGGCGAGCCACCGCCGCTGAGCCACGATTTGCGTCGTCGCTCGGCGTAACTCGACTTCAGCTCGCGGCGCGTGGCCTCGTCCAGTGGGCGATTGCTCGCGGGGACCGAAAAGTTCGGAGTGCGCTGGAACACGTGCAAGCTCGCCGCTTGCTCGGCGATGATCGGGATGGACTGGATGCCCGAAGACCCGGTGCCGATCACTCCGACCCGTTTGCCGGTGAAGTCCACCCCGCTGTGCGGCCAGGCGCCTGTGTGCAGGAGCTCACCACCGAAACTGTCGCGGCCCGGGATGTTCGGCATGTTGGTCGTGGACAGGGCACCGGTGGCCAATACGCAGAATCGCGCGGTCACCTCGTCCCCCTGGTCGGTGACGACGAGCCAGGTGCTTGCGTCCTCGTCGAATGTTGCGGACACCACGCGGGTGTCGAAGGTGAAATCCCGGCGCAGGTCGAATCGGTCCGCCACGTGCTCGAGATAGGCCAGTATCTCCCCCTGGGTGGCGTAGCGTTCGGACCAGTCCCACTCCTGCTGCAAGCTCTCGTCGAAGGAATAGGAGTAGTCCACGCTTTCCACATCGCAGCGCGCGCCCGGATACCGGTTGAAGTACCAGGTTCCGCCGACCCCGGAGGCCGCCTCGAAACCCTGCACACTCAGGCCCTGGCCACGCAACTTGTGCATTGCGTAGAGCCCAGCGAGGCCTGCGCCGACTACTACCACGTCCACATCCGATTTCGTCATCCTGATCCGTCCTTGTGAAGTTGCCTGGTCGAAAGCTGAAGTTGCCGCCGTATTCCGATCGATTCGTCAGCGGGTAGCGCATTGTTCCGGCAGTGGCCGACGTCGACGGGCAACACGACTCCGGTGATGCCGCGAGCCTCGTCGGAGGCGAGGAAGAGACTGGCGTTTGCGATCTCACGCCGACCCGGTATTGCGTCCGGATCGTGCGTGAGGTCGTGGCTCGCGTTCGAACGATGCACCGTGTTGACCCGGATATCCTTCGGTGCAAGCTCTTTCGCCAGCGTGCGCATCAGACCGACCACACCGTGCTCGGCGGCCGCGCGATGTCCTCCGCCGGCCGTCCCACGCAGGCCCGCGTCCGAGCCGGTCAGCACGATGGAGCCGCCTACGCCATCGGACGCCAGCATATGTGGGATCGCCGCCTTGCAGGTCTTCCACACGCCGGTGAGATGGACGTCGAGCATCGTCTGCCAGACCACTGACGGCAGCTCGACGATGTTTCCGGCCGAGCCGATTTCGGTCGTGGTGCAGACGATGTCGAGTCGACCCAGCGATGCCACGCCCTGCGCGAGTGCCGCGTCGAGCGCCTTCTGGTCGCGCACATCGACATCGACGGCGAAGGCACGGCGTCCCAGCGCCTCGATCTGCCGGACGGTCTCCGCCAGGTCCGCACGCGAGACCTCCGGTGTGGTCGAGCCCCCGGCGCAACAGTCCAGCACGATCAGGTCCGCGCCTTCCTCCGCGAACCGCACCGCCTGGGTGCGTCCGATTCCTCGTGCTCCGCCGGCGATCAGTGCCGACCGACCTGACAATCGTCCGCTCACGAGGCCCTCTTCTCCGTCGACCCGGCGTCGACGACCAGCTGCGTGCCGGTGATGTATCGGGCCTCGTCCGAGGCCAGGAACAGCACCGCGTTGCTCACATCCACCGATTCGACCCAGGGCACCGGCAGTAGATGCCGGGCTGCGAGCACGTCGACGATGTCCTCGGCTCTCGGGTCCGACAGGTCCGGCCGCAGTCGCGCGAACGTGGTCGGGTTGAGTGTCATCGCTGTGTCGACCGCGCCGGGGTGCACGGTGTTGACCCGAATGGACCGCTCGCCCAGCTCCCGCGCCAGCGTGCGGGCCAGCCCGACTACTGCGTGCTTGGCGGCGCTGTAGTGCGCCGCTCCGGGTGCCGCACCGAGGCCGGCGGTGGAGCTGATGATGATGACGGAACCGCCTGCGACACTCAACGCCGCGACACCCGCGCGCACAGTGTGCCAGACACCGGTCAGGTTGACGGCTATCGACCGCTCCCACAGGTCCTCGTCGATCGTCCACGACGACCCGACGTTCTCGGTCACGCCCGCGTTCGCGACAACAGTGTCCAGTCGCCCCAGCTCGGCCACGCCCGCATCGGCCGCGGCCGTCGTCGCCACCAGGTCCCGCACGTCCGCAATCGCGGTGAAGATGTGCCGTCCCTGGGCGCGGACCCGCGCGGCCGTCTCGGCCAGGGCGTCCTCGGCGAGGTCGAGCGCTATGATGTCCGCGCCTTCCTGCGCCAGCCGCACCGCGTGCACACGGCCCATTCCCGAGCCGGCACCGGTGATCAGCGCGACCTTGCCCGACATTCGAGACATCTGTGGTCCTTTCGTCAATGCTGCTGGTCAGCCGGGCGGTAGCGCAGGAGGGTGACGCCGCGCTCGGGGTAGTCGCAGAACACCGGCTCGACGCGCATGCCGATACGCAGGTCCTCGGGCGCGACGTCGACGAGCTCCGTGCTCAACCGAGGCCCCACGTCCCACTGGACGACGGCGAGCAGCTGCGGAACGGAATCCGCCCACGGCGGCGCCGTCGGTCGGTCGGCAACCGTGTAGGTGTAGAGGGTGCCGAGACCGTCGATTTCGCGCCACTCCAGGTCGTCGGCCAGGGTTCTCGGTGCCAGCACCCGCGGGTAGAACACGTACTCCTGCGAGGTCGGCGAGTATTGGATCCGAATCCGGTGCTCGCGCAGGCTGTCCCAGAACGGTGCGGTGACCGGGGTCGGCTCGGGGAACGGCTTGTCCGCGTTGCTCATGCTCACGCTCCTTGCAGGATCAACGCGACCTGCTCGCTCATGATCCCGCCGTTGCCGGTGACGAAGGCGGTGTTGCAGTTCTCGACCTGGGCGTCGCCCGCTCGTCCCATCAGTTGCCGTACGCCGTCGCACACATGGTGCATGCCGCCCGCCATGCCGGCTTGCCCGAACGAAAGTTGACCGCCCGCAGTGTTCAGCGGAAAGTTGCCCCGGAAGGTGAGGTCGTGTTGCTTGACCCACTCCATGCCGGTGCCTTTCTCACAGAACCCCGCGTCCTCGAGGCTCATCAGCACGGTGATCGTGTAGCAGTCGTAGATCGACGCCATGTCGATGTCGGAGCGCTGCAGGCCCGCCATCGAGAACGCCATGTCCGCCGCCTGCTCGATCGGCGTGCGCACCATGTCTTCGGCGTAGGTGGGGGTCTTGAACGAGATGCGCTCGCCGAAACCCGTGACCCACACGGGGCGGTTTCTCGACTTGCGCGCCAAGTCGGCGGCGGCGACGACCACGCCGGCCCCGCCCTGCACCCGCATGACGACCTCGAGCATCCGGAGGGGATCCGCGACCATCGGGCTGGCGAGCACGTCGTCGAGGGTGATCGGCTTCCCGTGGAACACCGCGCCGGGAGTAGCGCACGCGTTGGCCCGCTGGTCGACGGCGATCTTCGCGGTCGCCGCCGGGTCGTAGCCGAACTCGGCGGCGTAGCGCCGGGCGATCTGCGCGTACGGCGCGTTCTGCCCGAGGTTACCGTAGGGAATCTCGAACTCGGCCTGCGGCGACCCGAAGTTGTTACTCGACGCACCGAAGTAGCCCGGATCCTCGGCCGGCCGTTGCTGCGAGCGCGGCAACATGTAGGAGCCGGGGACGATCACCAGCACGGCCTCGCACAGACCCAGCTCCACCGCGGCCGCCGCGCGCCAGACCATGCCGGCTGCGGTCGCGCCGCCGAGGTCCACTCGCTCGCCGAAATTCAGCGGCAGGCCGAGATACTCCGAGAGCGTGGCCGGGACGAACATGTCCGACTCGGCCAAGCCGTGCGCGACGATCCCGTCGATCCGCGACGCGTCGATGCCAGCGTCGACGATCGCCATCTTCGACAGCGTCGCCCACTGCTCGATCGTGAACTGCTCGGGCCGGGTCTGCTTGCGCTGCGCGGGCAGCTCACAGAAGCCGATGATCGCGGCACCGCCGCGCAGGCCGCTCACCGCTGCCCCGCACTGCGACGCGGCAGAGCGACGGTGGCGGTACCCGGCATCAGTAGCTCGCCGCCGCGCTCCCCACGGATCTCGAGCTCCACCAGTGCCCGGCCGTCCTCCACCCGCTTACCGGTGACGGTGCCCACGAAGTCGAGTTGTTCGCCGGCGAAGGCCACCGCCCGGTTCTGCGCGGAGTAGGTCACCAGGGTCCCGGCGCCGCCGATCCAGTCGGTCACCGCCCGCGCCAGCAGTGCGGCCTGCAACGGACCCTGGACCAACGGCGCCGGGTAGCCCTCGACGTCGACCGCCCAGGATCTGTCGTAGTGGATCCGGTGCGCGTTGTAGGTCGCGGCGCTGAACAGGAACATCTGGGTCTGATCCACGGTTGTGCGCAGCGTGGTGATCCGGTCACCGACCGCCACATCTTCGAAGTGCACCTGGCCCGCCATCGCGTTCTTCTTCAACTCGATTCCCTCCGTCACGGCCGTGCGATCATCGACGTGGTTGCTGCGGCCACCAGTTCGCGACGCTGGTTGGTGTACTCGGTCTTCCAGGTCACCAGGACGAATCGACCCGAGCGGCCGTGCTTCTCCACGATCGACTCGACCGTACGCACCGAAGTGATCACGTCACCGTCGTAACAGGGGCGCAGGAACGTGGTGCTCTCGCCGCCCGCCATCCGCTTGGGGCACTCGGGGAACACCAGGTTCCCGGATGCGGCTCCCGAGGAACCGTCCGTGCGCAAGGTGTCGAGCGGGGTGACTCCCAAGATGGCGTACTGGACGTAGAGCGGAGGACAGATCATGTCGGCGTAGCCGTGTTCGCGGGCGTAGTCCCCGTCGAAGTACAGCGGGTTGTCCTCGCGAACGGACACGGCCCAGCGCTGCCAGTCCCGCTGGACCACGGCGCCCGTCGCGGTGGCCACCACCGTCCCGACCCGGGCCGCGACGTCCTCCGGGATGAGCGACTCTTCTACTTCCGGCATGGGTTGCCGCCTAACTGTGTTGTGAGCGAGTGCATCGGAATATCGAATCAATCTGATTATCAAGCGATCTGATGGTCGGTGACCAGACCGCGCGCCACCAGATCCGCGTACTTTTCCGCGGAGTAGCCGAGCAGCTTCCGGTAGACGTACTCGTTGTCCTCACCGAAGCCCGGCACTACCCGGCCGAACGCGAGGTCGAAGCCCTCGGCGCGCCACGGCTGGCCGGGGTAGCGGTGGGTGCCAACCGAAGGATGGTTGCGTTCTTGGAACCAGCCGCGCGCAGCCAGGTGCGGGTCCGCCAGCAGCCGGTCCTCGCTCATCACCTCGCCCGCCGGCACGCCGACGTCCTGCAGCTCCTGCACGGCCTGCTCGGCCGGACGCTGCCGGCACCAGCCCGCCAGCACCGCCCGGATCACGGCGGAGTTCTCCGCACGCAGCGCGGCGGTCTCCCCCGTCCCCGCCAGGCCCTCCGGATCGACCAGCGCCGCCAGCACGGCCCAATCGCGATCATCGCGCACCGAGACAGCCAGCCAGCGGTCCTCGTCGGCGGACAGGAACACGTCCTGAAGCATGTGCGAGTCGGTGTTGCCGAGCACCTTCGGGTTCCGGTTGTTCATCTGGTAGTCCAGGATGAACTCGCCGATCTCCGCCATCACCGCCTCCGCCTGCGGGAACTCGACCAGCCCGCCGAGCCCGGTGCGTTCGCGGTCCCACAGTGCAGCCATCACAGCGAATGCGACACCGGCGGGAGCCGCCTCGTCCATGTGGTAGTTCTCCCCGGCCGAATCGGGATCTTCGCCTTCGTACCCGTCCATCGCAGCGATGCCGACGAGCGAGTTGAAGTTCGGCCCGTAGCCCAGGTAGTTGCTCATCGGCCCGCTCATACCCATCGGCGGCATCCGCACGACCACCAGCCGCGGGTTGAGGGCGAGCAGCGTCTCGTGGCCCAGGCCGAGCTTCTCCAGTGTGCCGTTGGAGTTGTTCTCCACCACAACATCGCTGACCTCGAGTAGCGCGATCGCGGCGGCATGCCCCTCGGGGGTCTCGAGGTTCGCGCACGCGGCCAGCTTGTTTCGCGAGTGCCAGTTGAACAGCGCGGTGCGTTCGTACGGGCGCGCGCCCGGGTCCTTGTCCGGGTAGGTGCCGCCGTGATAGCCGGTGGAGGTGATGAGCTCCTTGGTCGTTGTGGCGGAAACCTGCCGACTGGTGCGGTTGTTGCCCTCGAGTCGGATCACTTCGGCGCCCAGGTCGCCCAGCAGCGCCGTGGCGCCGGGCCCGGACCACACGACGGTCAGATCAACGACGCGGATGCCCTCGAGTGGATAGCTCACGTCTTCCTCGTCTTCTTCTTGTTCTGCTCTCGGATCTGGGCACCGTGCTGGTCGAGCAACGGCGCGGCAGTGCGCATCGCGTGGCCGTGGCGCATGCGCCACGGGGCGCCCGTGTAGGTCAGGGTCCCCACGACCGGGTGATCGACCTCGACGAAGGCTCCGCGACCACGGAAGTGGTCGTGGGCCAACAGCTCCGGAATCTCCATGAATGCCGTGACCGGGATCCGCGCCGCCTCACAACGCTCCATCAGGTCCATCTTCGAGTTCGCGAGGCACCAGTCGGTTATGTAGGTCATGAAGTCGTCGCGGTCCTGACCGGCCACGGTCTGCCGGCCGTGGAAGCGCTCACGGAACTGCGGGTCGTCCTCCCCGGCAAGATCGACCAGCCGGTTCCAGAACACCTGATTCGTCACATAGATCATCACGAAGCCGTCGTTGGTGCGGAACGGCCCCGTGAACGTCGCGCCGTGCCGGTGCGGACTGCGCACCCCGCGGGGTGCCACCATCCCCGAGTACGCCGCCGAGAGCAGGTACGATGCACGCCGGTCCGCGCCCGAGAGCAGCACTTCCTGTCCCGACACGTCGATGACGGAACCGACTCCGTTGCGACGGACGCCGAAGAGTCCGGCCATGGTGGCCTCGCCGGCGGTCCTGCCGATCGTGTAGTGCTCGAGCAGACCGGGCTTGCGCAGCGGGGCACGGTCGGCTGCACCGGTGGCGTTCATCGGGCCGCCCGCCGCTTGCAGCACGATGCCGGTGGCTTCGCGGTCCCGGTAAGGACCGTCCTGACCGAAGGCACTGATCCGCGTCACCACGAGACGCGGGTTGCGCGCATGAAGCACATCCGGACCCAGTCCCAGCGACTCCAGGTGCCCGGGCCGGAAGGACTCGACCAGCGCATCGGCGGTCTCGACGAGACCGAGAAGCACTTCTCTGTCGACGGCATCGCGCAGGTCCAGCGCGAGGGATCGCTTGTTGGTGTTCAGGTGCAGGAACAGCGCGCTCGCCTCGGGGTCCGGCACGTCGCTCGGAAACGGACCCCACCGCCGGGTCAGGCTGCCCTCGCCCGGTTTCTCGACCTTCACGACATCCGCGCCGAAGTCGGCGAACAGCTTCGTGGCGTATTCGCCGGCTACCCAGCGGGAGAGGTCGAGCACCCGTAGCCCGGCCAGGGCCTGCGGGCCGGCCGTCGCCGATGTGTCAGCCGACAAGACCGATCTCCTCCTCCAGCCAGCGCGCAGCCACGTCCGCCGTACCGCCGCGGATCTCGGCGACCTTGGCTCGTTCGGACCAGAGGTGCAGGTCGGTCTCGCGGACGTAACCCATGCCGCCGTGCACCTGGTGGGCGTTGAGTGTGGCCCACTTGTAGGCCTCGCTGGCGTGCATCTTCGCGATCGCCACGTTGCGCCCGGCCCGCTCCCCACGCGCGAGCCACCACACCGCCGAGGCGGCGGTCAGTCGTGCGCCCTCGAGCGCGATGTGGATGTCCGCCACGATGTGCTGCACTGCCTGGAAGGAGCCGATCGGCCGCCCGAACTGCTCGCGGGTGCTCACGTACTCGACGGTCCGCTCCAGTACCGCAGCGCCACCGCCGGCCATCTCCACGCATGCCAGCGCGGTAACGACGTCGGCCACCCACTGCAGGTCGCCGAGAGCAAGACCGGTGCCCTCGGTCCCGGCCAGGACACGCTCGTCGGGGACGAAGCAGCCGTCGAGCTCCACCCGGCACTGATGCTCGCCCGCGATCGTGGGCTGACGGGTACTGGACCAACCCGGTCCGCCCGGCTCGACGAGGAAACCGAACATGCGGTCCGGTTCCGCGTCCACGGAGGTGAAGGCGGTCGTGAGCAGAGCCTCGACCAGGTCTGCGTTCTCCACGAACGGCAGCACGCCGTGCAATGTCCACCCCCCATCCGCGCGTGCCGCCCTCAACGTGGGCCGCAACGAGCGGGCGTCGGCCGCGTCCCAGGCACTCACGCCGGCACGCAAGGCACCGCCCGCAAGCATGGGGAGATACCGATCGCACACCTGCGGGGTGCCCAGCCGCTTCAGCGCGATCCCGAAGGCGATGGTGCTGTAGACGACGGATGGACACAGGGCACGCCCCGCCTCCGAATAGAAGATCGCAAGCTCGTTCAGACTCGCGCCGGCGCCGCCGTGCTCCTCGGGTACCGCCAGACCGAAGACGCCGACATCCGCCAGCGCTTTCCACAGCGACTCCGGGAACGACTCGGCGTCGGCGTCCTTCCATTGTCGAATCACCCCGGGTGGGCACTCCTTGGCGAACACCGACCGGAGCATCGACCGCAGTTCCGCCTGCTCTTCCGTAGGGACGAGCCTCATGACTTCCTCCTCGTAACCTTTTCTGCGCAGCCCACGGTCAACGCCCGCCGCGCGGCAAGCCGTGCCCCCGCTGGGCGATCACGTCTCTGAGGACCTCGTTGGTGCCGGCGCCGAACCGCAGGAGCGGCGCGGCCCGATACAGCCGTTCGAACTTTCCGTCCAGCGGCGCGCCCTCGGTGCCTACGGCCAGCACCCCGGCCATGCCGAGCATCTGGGTGCCGATGTCGGAAATCCGCTGGCGCAGCTCGCTGGAGTAGATCTTCTCCACGCTGACCAGGACCGATGGGATAGTGCCGTCCTCCAAGAGGGACGAGGCCTCGAAGCCCATGAGCCGCGCTGCCTCCACCTCCGCGTCGAGTTGCGCGATCCGGCGACGCAGCACCGGGTCGTCGATGGGCCGGCGGCCGTCCGCACGTTCCTGCTCGGCCAGTTCGATCAAATCGTCCACGGAACGCCGTAGGTCTCCGACGTTGGTCAGCGCGCCGCGCTCGAGGTCCAGCGCACCGGTGATGTAGCGCCAGCCCTGGTTCACCTCACCGATCAGATTGGTCGCGGGCACGCGGACGTTGTCGAAGAACGTCTCGTTGGTGCGGTAGTCCGACCAGGCCATGATCGGGCGGACCACCACGCCGGGCGCATCGATCGGCACGATGATCACGGAGATGCCCTTGTGCTTGGGGGCGTCCCGGTCGGTGCGCACACATAACCACTCGTGGGTGACACGCTGGGCCATACTGTTCCAGATCTTGGAACCGTTGATCACCCACTCGTCGCCGTCGAGCACTGCGGTGGCTCGCAAGGCCGCGAGGTCCGTTCCGGCATCAGGCTCGGAATACCCCACTGCACAGGTCATTTCGCCGCGCGCGATGGGAGGAAGAAACTCCTCCTTGTTGCGCCGGGTGCCGTGCCGCATGATCATCGGCGCCACCGATGTCACAGTGAGGTCCGGCCCCGGCACGCCCCAGTACTCGAATTCGCTGACCAGCAGGTGCTGATATACCGCACCCAGTCCTAGACCACCGAATTCCTCGGGCCAGTTGAGCCCGAACCAGCCCCTGTCGCCGATCTTCCTGCGAAATGCTGCGACCTCGCCGCCGAGGAGTTCGATGTCGTGCTCCGCCATCTCGGCTCGCAGCTCTGGGGTGACATTCTCGCGGAGAAACGCGCGTACCTCCTCGAGCCAGAGCTTCTGGTCGGTGTCCAATTGGAAATCCATGCCTCACAGCTTTCGATCGGGGTGAAACTTCAAGTGGAGGATCCGTCGTGCGCGCCGACCCTGGCCGAGCGGGGCACCGGGACCGGGATCGCGTCGAGCAACATGCGGGTGTACTGCTCCCGCGGATTCGTGAACACTTCCGCGACGACGCCCGACTCCACGACGCGACCGCCTGCCATCACCAGCACTCGGTCCGCGATCACCTCGATCAGCGCCAGGTCGTGGCCGATGAACAGGTAGGCAAGGCCCAGCTCGTCCTGCAGGTCGCGAAGCAGATTCAGTACCTGTGCGCGCACTGACACGTCCAGCGCAGCCACCGGCTCGTCGCAGACGATCATCTTCGGGTTCAGTGTCAGTGCCCTGGCGATGGCGACGCGCTGCAGCTGCCCGCCGGAGAGCTCGGCCGGGTAGCGGACCAGGTAGCGGGAGCCGATCCCGACCTTGTCCAACAGCTCGCGGACTGCCTTCTCACGCGCGTTCCGGGCAAGGTGCGTGTGGACCAGCAGCGGCTCGGCCACCGCCTCCGCGATGGTCATCCGCGGGTTCAAGCAGCTGTGCGGGTCCTGGAAGATCATCTGCATCCCACGGCGCATCCGACGTAACGCGGCCGGCCCTGCCGCGCGTACATCCACACCGTCGAACGTGATGGACCCGGTGTCCGGCTCGATCAACCGCAGCACGATGCGACCGACCGTCGACTTGCCCGCGCCGGACTCGCCAACCACGGCCAGGCATTCGCCCGCCGCCAATGTGAAGCTGACATCGCTGACGGCCGCGGGGCCTTTCTGCGGGCGGCCCCACCAGTTGCGCCCGGAGCCGAAGGACTTCGACAGATTCGACACTTCGAGCAGGCTCATCGGATCGTCACCCCGTCCAGAGTCAGGTCGGCGGCGCGCACGCAGCGCGCCTGGCCGGTTTCGGTTACCCGGATCATCGGAGGATGGACCGAGTCGCACAGACCTCGCTTCGCGTGCTCGCAGCGGTCGAAGAAGCGGCAGCCGTCCGGCCAGTCCCCAGCCGCCGGGATACCGCCGGGGATCGCCGCAAGCCGGCGACCTGCGTCGGAGCCGGGCCGAGGAATCGACGCGAGCAGACCCGAGCTGTACGGATGGGCCGGGCGGAAGAATACGTCGTCGATCGTGCCCTCTTCGGCTGTCTCGCCGGCATACATCACCACCACCTTCTGGCAGACCTCGGCGACGACGGCGAGGTCGTGGCTGACGAACAGCAGTGCGACACCCGTCTGCTCCTGTAGGTCTCGGAGCAACGCCAGGATGGTCGCCTGCACAGTCACATCCAGTGCGGTCGTCGGCTCGTCGGCGATGAGGAGCCGCGGGCTGCACGCCATCACCATCGCGATCATGACCCGTTGGCACATGCCGCCGCTGAACGCATGCGGATAGTCGTCGACCCGGTCGGCCGCGCGAGGGATCTGCACCAGCTCCAACATCTCGACGGCCTTCGCCATCGCCGCCTTGCGTCCCAGTCCCAAGTGTCGGCGCGCGGACTCCGCGATCTGATCGCCCACCGTGAACGCCGGGTTCAAGCTGCGGATGGGCTGCTGGAAGATCATCCCCATCCCGCCACCGCGCAGTTCTCTCCAGACGCGCGCCGGCGCCGCGGTCAGGTCCTGGCCGTCGAACTCCACTCGGGAGCCCGGCGCGAGCCGACCGCCGGTCTTCTCGGTCAACCCCATGACGGCCAGGGAGGTCACGGTCTTACCCGAACCGGACTCGCCGACCAGCGCGACCGACTCGCCGGCCGCCACATCGAACGAGACCCGGTCCACTGCGGTCATCCACGTGCCACGGCCGGCCGGGAACTGCACCGACAGGTCTCGAACCCGCAGAAGGGGCGAGGCGGTCCGCGCTGGAGTTGTAACGGTCGTCGTATCAGCCATCTTCACTGCCACTTCGGCTCCTCACCATTGCCCGTCGCACGCCGTCACCGAGATAGGTGAAGGCCAGCACGGTAAGAAAGATCATCATTCCGGGCGGCCACACCAGGTAGGACGCGAGTTGCATGTTCGACGCGGCAGTGCTGAGCATGGCGCCCCAACTCGCCGCCGGCGCCTTGGCGCCCAGGCCCAGAAAGCTCAGTGAGGCCTCGGCGGCCACGGCCGCACCCAGGGACACCGACATCACCAGTACCACTGGCGGCAGCACATTAGGCAGGACATGCCGGACGACCACGCGGCTCGGTCGGCAGCCGAGCGCCACCGCCGACTCGATATATGTCTCGTGGCGCACGTCCATCGTAGAGGCGCGTGCCACGCGGAAGAATCGCGGGGTCATGACCAGACCCACGGCCAGCATCGCATTCGTGATGCCCGAGCCGAGTACCGCCACAATGGTTATGGCCAGCACCAGGGAGGGAGCGCTCATCAACGCGTCCATGATTCGGGTCGACACGGTGTCGACCCCACCGCCGACGTAGCCGGCGATCACGCCCAGCGGCAGACCGAGCACCAGCGCGAGCCCCACGGCCTGTACTGCGGCGGTCAGAGAAATCTGCACACCGAAGATCAACCGGCTCAGTGCATCCCGCCCGTAGTCGTCGGTTCCCAGCCAATGCTCGGCACTCGGTGGTTGGAGTCGGGCGAGCAGCTCCTGCTCATATGGATCATAGGGCGCGACCCATGGTGCGAAGACGGCCAGAAGAACCAACGTGAGCACGAATGCCAGTGCCATCAGCGAAGCCGGCCGGTGCCGCAGTCCGCGGAGCATGCCACCGGTGTCGGTCTTCGCGGGTTCGATATCCGATTGTGTTTTCATGAGCGGACTTTCGGGTTGAAATAGCCGTACGAGACGTCCACCAGGAGGTTCACGAACACCACCACCAGCGTGGTGAACAGCACGAACCCCAGAAGCACTGGGATGTCGTGGTTCTGCACACTGTCGACCGCCAGGCTGCCCAAGCCGGGCATGCCGTAGATGATCTCGATGGTGACCGCGCCGCCGAGCACCTCGGAGACTCGGAATCCGAGAACCGTGACGACGGGGATGCACGCGTTCTTGAGCCCATGCTTGAGCAGTACACTGCCCCTGCTCAACCCGCGGGCCTCGGCGTTGAGGATGTAGTCGCTCCTGATCACCTCACCGAGCGCGGACCGCAGCTGCAATGCCACTTCGGCGGCGGGCAGCAGTGCCAGCGCCGTCCCCGGCAACACCAAGTGTCGGAACCACGGGACGAAGCCGTCGGACAGCGGGACATAGCCGAACGCGGGGAGGATCTGGTGGCTCACCGCGAAGAGCGAGACCAGCACCAGGCCGAACCAGAACGCCGGGATCGCGATGGCGACCGACGCCACCACGTTGACCGCACGGTCGACGACGCCGCCCGGACGGATGGCCGCCACCACCCCGAGCAGCATGCCGACTGACACCGCAACGACCATCGCGAACAGCACCAGCGACATCGTCGTGGCCATGCGTCTGGTGATCAGCTCTGTGACGGACTGATTCGACAGGAAGGACTGGCCCAGGTCGCCCTGGAGGACCCCCCCGAGCCAGTCCACATAGCGGGCGAACACGCTGTCGTCGAGTCGTAGGTTCTCCCGAATGGCGGCCAGCCGTTCCGGGGTGGGATCCTCGCCTGCAAGCACAACGGCGGGATCCCCCGGAGAGAGGTCGATCAACAGGAAGATCAGAAACGGCACTGTCAGCAGTAGCGGCACTGCAGCCAGCAATCGCCGGCCCGCGTAACGCAACATGGCGGCCTTTCAGGTTGGAACAGTCAGTTTTCGATGGCCCGACAAGTACCCGGATGCGGCGACGATGCCGCCCCTGGGACGCGGCCGCTGTGGTGCGGATCCACGTTGTGTCCGCGGTGCTACTCGAGCATCGCCACCGTGCGGATGTCGAAGATGCCGGTATTCACCCATGGCAGGTTGTCCGCACCGACGACCTTGCCGGAGTGCACGGTCACGTTGGTCTGGTGGCAGATCGGGACGAACAAAGCCTCCTCGAGTGTCAGCGCCCAGATCTGCTTGTAGAACTCCGCGCGATCGTCCTGAGACAGGGTGGGGTCCGCGGCCTGCTCCGCCAACGCGGCGATCTCGGGGTTGTTGTTGCCGAATCCGTACTCGCCCGTGACGAAGGTGTCCACCGTCTCGTCCGGGTCGATCTTCGGGCTGAAGCTGTTGGTAACGATCGCCTGGAAATCACCGGCGATGTAGCGCGGCTCGGCCTGCGTGATGGGGACGGGGTTCAGCTCCGCAGTGAATCCGGCCTTCGTCAAGTCAGCCTGGATGACATTGGCCGGCTTCTCGGTGTTCGTACCGGCCCCGAACGTAAGGGCGATAGCCGGCGAGTTCGCGCCGCCGACCAGGCTCTTCGCCGCGACCTCGTCGAATGTGTAGGGGTACTCGTAGGAGCCGTCCGCTGACCAGCTGCTCGCGGGATACATCTGCTGGTAGGGGGTGCAGGTGTTCGAGAACAGTGCGCTGATCGCGACCGGATCGATCGCCCGGGCCACGGCCTGCCGGACTGCGGGGTTCACGAGGTCGCCCTGCGCGCGCATCATCACGCCGAGCACATTGCGGAACTCGACCTCGTAGATCTGCACGGCGCCCTGTCGGGCGAGTCCCTGGGCCTCCACGATCTCGTTCGCCGAGCTGACCCATGTCAGATCGGAGGCCCCTGTGCGTACCCCGTTGAGTCGGGTCGACGCATCGGGTATGCCGGTGATCTCGATGCCGGCGAGGCGACCCGCCGTATCATCCCAGTAGTCGTCGTCGGCGCGGGCCAGGGTCATGGACTCCTGCGGCACGTAGGCGGTGACGACGTACGGTCCTGAGCCGGCCTCACCGGGGTCGTTCCGGATATCGGCACCAGCTGCAATTGCTCTGGGGCTGATCATCATTCCCACATTGGTGCTGAACGCACCGGGCAGTCCGACGCCTGCGCCCGGCACGAGGTTCAGCCGTACCGTGCGCGCGTCCACCACGTCCACCGTCGTGATGTCCTCGAGCGATTCCACCACGGTGCTGCCGGGCAGAGTCTTGCCGCGCTCGATGTTCGCCGCCACCGCCGACGCATCGAACGGCGTGCCGTCGTTGAACGTGACATCGTCGCGCAGCCGGAGTTCCAGGTAGCTCCCGTCCGGTGCGAATTCCCACTCCGTCGCGAGTCCGGGTACCAGGTTGTCGTCACTGTCGACCATGGTCAGCCGGTCGAAGATCGGCGTGATGTAGCTGACTCCGCTATAGCTGGCCTGCTGATGTGGATCCAGGTTTCGCGATGGGGCAGCCGTGGTCACTCGCAGAATCGCATCCCGGTCGATCTCCCCGGTACCGGTGCCTGCAGCGCTGCCCGAGCCTCCCCCTCCGCAGGCCGAGAGAATCAGGGCGGCGACGGCGGATGTCCCCAGAACCTTTGCTGCACGCTGGGTTCGCACACTCATGGTGTTCCTCTCCTCGGAGCCTGGACGAACTCCGTAACGTTTCGAACGATGGCCTCCCAGCAGCGGTCGCCGGTGTCGTCGGTGATGGCTGCGCTGTGTGGGGTGACGAGGGCGCCCGGCACAGTCCACAACGGATGCCCGCGGGGCAGGGGCTCGGGGTCGGTGACGTCGAGGATGGCGTACAGCCGCCCCCTCATGAGTTCGACGACGAGGGCGTCGGTGTCGACAAGGGGTCCGCGCCCGACATTGACGAGTACGCTTCCTGGCCGCATCGCAGCCAGGAACACGGTGTCGACCAGTCCTCGGGTGTCCCCCGTGAGCGGGAGGGCCAGGACCACAGCATCCTGCTCGGGCAGCACCGCTCGTGCAGCAGCCAGGTCGACGACGCCGTCCCGGGCGGTGCGGGCCGCGAGCGTCAGCTCGACACCGAACGGTACGGCCCGCCGCTGGATGTTCTCGCCGATGTCTCCGGCGCCGAGCACCAGCACGCGTTTACCTGTCAAGGTGCCGGTCGCATGCCGTTCCCAGGACTGAGCGCACTGCTTGGCGCGGTAGCCCGCCAGGTCCCGGTAGTGGGCCAGCAGTTGTGCCATCACCCACTCCGCGACCGGACCGCCGTGGATTCGGTCAGCGCCGGAGACCACGACACCGTCGGGGATCAGCCCCGCCCAGGCATCGCGGCCGGCGCTGAAGAGCTGGATCATCCGCAATCGCGGTAGGTGTGCTGACAACTGTGCCACGGACCCGGGGTCGACTCCACGGGTCACCAGGACCTCTGCCCGGACCGCTTCGACCGGGGGCGGGCCCGACAGATCCCAGACGACAGTCTCGACCTGTGTCGAATCCCTGAAAGCCTCGGCACCTCGCTGGTCCGGCACCAGCACGACCACTCGCTGCGCGCCCGTCGCGGTGCCCGGACCTGCCGTGCCGACTGTTCCGATCAGTCCTGTGCTCGGGAACCGGGTTGTCACGTCGACACCGAGGCGATCTTGTCCAGCAACTCCGGCTCGGACCGCAACGCCTTGCGGACCGCGGCCTCCCAGAACCCGTGGTATCCGTTCCCGTCGCTGCGGCTCTGCCTGTCCAACCACCAGTCGGGCAACGAGGTCTTCTCCGGCCCACCGGCCACGCGTGTCATCCACGCGTTCTTGCTGCGGATCTCGAGCGAGACTGCGCGCAGGTAGGTCGCACGCGCAGTACTGCCGAGCACGAACACCCCGTGCCCGCCGAGGAGGGCGATGTCCGCAGTACCGACGCCACGGATCGCTGCCTCGGCGGCGGCCACGCTGTCCACTCCTCCCTCGTATTCGTCGACGAGGACGAGCTCACCACCGCCCAGGCTGGAACTCTGGTCGTACATGGGCGGGATCTCTTTGAGGTCCGCCCATACAGTTCCGAATTCGGAGTGGTTGTGTACTGCAAATTTCACATCCGGCCGAACCTTGTGCAATGCCAGGTGTAGCGGGATTCCGAGAGGAACAGGCCAGTTGCCTTCGATCGGATTCCCCTCCAGGTCGATCCGGAGGACATCGTCGGGCCCGAACTCCTCCCAGGTCAGCAACCACGGGTTGCACAACAACGTGCCGTCACCGACTGCGTACGTGATGTGCCCGGCCAGATGGTCACGGTAGCCCTCGGCCCACAGGGTCCGAGCCAGCAGAACGATCTCCTCCGCTGGGGTCAGGTCCGGCATGAGCCGGTCCGCTGTCGGGGTGAATCCCATGGGGATCTCCTATCGATTCGTTTCGCACTGCCGTCGGGCCGATGAGGGGCGCCACGAGATCCGTTCTGGATCCTGCGATCTTCGGGAGTTGACATCTCGATATCTCTCAGTGATACTTGGTATCACTTTCGATTGAAGGATAGGAGGGATCCAGATCACAGTCAAGACGATCCGTAGCCTCGCGCGCGGCCTTCACATCCTCGAGGCGATCGCTGCACACCAGCCGATCGGCCTCACCGCCTTGTCCGCGACCACGGGCGAGGACAAGAGCGCACTTCAACGGATACTTGCGACACTGCACGAGGCGGGGTGGATTCAGCCGGCCCCCACATCGTCCCCTCAGTGGGAACTCGCCGCCAAACCGATTGTCGTCGCGGGCCGGGCCCGCCAATCGTCGTCCCTGCAGGGTCGGGCACGCCAGTTGCTCGGCCCGCTGCGAGACACGACCGGCGAGACAGTCCACCTCGCACTACTCGACAACACCGCCATCGTCGTCGCAGACGTCGCCGAGAGCACGCAGCTGGTTCGGACTGCCCTGCCGATCGGACAGATTCATCCACCCGAGACAAGCTCAGCCGGCAGAGCCATCTTCGCCCACCTGACTCCGACACAGCGAACAGCGCAAGCGGCGGCACCGGAGAAACTCCTGACATCGGCAGAGTACAACGAGATTCGGGAGCGCGGCTGGGCATCGAGCGCAGGCGCGGTGCTCGAAGGCTCCAACAGCGTCGGCGCTGCCATCCTCGACTCGACCGGAACACCAGTGGGCGCATTGGTGATCAGCGCACCGGCGACCCGCCTCACACCGGACAAGTGCGCAGCCTTCGGCGAGATGCTCGTCGCGGCGGTATCCGAACTCTCCCAACACCAATGAGCCGTTGCGGCCATGCGGGTAATCGTCTTCGCACGACCGCGGTAGCCGTACTGCCCCACGAACAGACGAAGGACGATGCTTCTACGTTCCGGATCCGGTTCCCGTCGTACGATCAGACCCTCCGTGCCGACAACTTCCACGATCGTCCGGTTCGTGCCGCTGCCGTTGCGCCGCTCGTGCAGCGTCGAAGCCCATTGATGCATTCCTGCCACCCGCTCGAGAACGGAGCGCCATGCCCCTTGCCGATGACGTCCAGACCATGCTCGACGCACTCAACGCCGGGTTTCCTCGCGTAGAAGACATGTCGGCCGCCGACGCCCGAGCCGCCGTACTTGCCCGGAAGCAGGTGGTGACGGACCCCGAGGCGGTCGGCTCCGTGACCGACACCGCCATCGACGGTCCCGGCGGCCGCCTTCCGCTACGCATCTATCGTCCTCCCGTCCACGACGCCACGGCCCCTCTGGTTGCGAGCCCCGCCATCGTCTTCGCACACGGCGGCGGCTTCGTCTTCTGCGACCTCGACACCCATGACGAATTGTGCCGTTCTATGGCAAATGCCGTTTCTGCAGTGGTTATTTCGGTGGACTATCGATTGGCCCCCGAGCATCCCGCGCCCGCTGCGGCCGAAGACGTGCACACGGCCCTCGAGTGGGCTCGCGCACGCTCGGGCGAGCTGGGCATAGACCCGGATCGTGTCGTCGTGGCCGGCGACAGCGCCGGCGGCAATCTGGCTGCGGTCACCGCGCTGATGGACCGGGACCGAACCGGCCCGGCAATCGCGGGACAAGTACTCATCTACCCGGTGATCGACAACGACTTCGACACGCCGTCGTATCGGAAGTTCGGTGAGGGCTACTTCAATACACGCGCCGCCATGCAGTGGTACTGGCAGCAGTACGCTCCCGACGGAGCCCGCAACGCTGCCCGCTCGCACCAAATCTTCCCTGCAAGGGCCGACACGCTGGAGGGTCTGCCGCCGGCGATCGTCGTCACCGCCGCGTGTGACCCGCTCGCCGACGAGGGTCGCGCCTACGCGGAACGGCTGCGCGCGGCCGGCGTGCGTACCATCCATCGCCGATACGAGGACGTCTTCCACGGCTTCCTGACGATCCCTACGCTCGCGATCACGGCTCAGGCCCGCACCCGCCTGTGGGCCGATATCGCGGAGTTGCTCGGATGAGCCGGGCCGTGCATCGTATCGCGCGATGCCGCACCTCGCGATGTCCACTGCAGCGGCACAGACCAGGTCGACATCGGACTGTGCGAAATCGCAGAACGTCCCTGTACACCTACCCATCAGGAGATGACGGATGATCCACTCCCGGCACAGGACCGGGTTGTCGACGCCGCAGACATGCTGCGGCGCCGACAACAGGGAGCGCCTGGGATGCCATCTGTAGAAGACCGCACGCACCCGGTCTGATCGACCGAATACCGCTTCCTGACGATCCTTTCCGGACTCGAACTACCCTCACGCGCCGGTGTAAGCGCTGCCCCGAGGAATCAGCAACGTCATTCCGAGCGTCAGCAGTCCTCCCACAATCATCAGCGCGGCGACCGAGTTGAGCCCGCCGGTGCCGGCCCCCGCGGACGACACCAGCAGCATCGTTGCAACCGAGGTGCCGATTCCCTGACCAGCAGTACGCAACACCGCGTTGGTACCCGCCGCTTCACTAGTATTCCCCTCCGGGACCGCCTCGACGACGAGATTCGGCAGTGCAGTGAAAGCAAAAGCGGTCGCAATCGAAACAGTGATGATCATCGCAGCCATACCGACGACCGAGTCGTGGAAGACGATGATCATCCCGCTGCCGATCGTGAAAAGAACCGTTCCGAGCAGCATCGATACCCGCGAGCCGACCGCACGCGTGATGCGACCACTGAGCGGAGTGCACACGAAGCCGAAGATCGAGCCGACGAAGGACAGCCAACCAGCGTTGGTCGGCGAGATGCCCAGCCCGAACGGTGCGGTGGTCGGAGATTGCAGAACCAGCGGAATGATCATCGTGCTGACACCCATGGGACCGATCATGATCGCGACCGTCGCACACATCGTGAGCGCGAACTTTCGGTCGGCGAACATCCGCACGTTCACGATAGGGTCTGTCACCCGAAGTTCCCACAGCACCCACAACGCGAGAACCGTCGAGCCACCGATGACGAGGCCGAGGGTTCGCGTGTCGTCCCAGCCCCACGCGCCCGACTTGCTGATGCCGAGCAGCAATGCCGCGATCGCGGGTGCGAATGCGATCGCACCGACGTAGTCGACCCGTTGCTTCGTCCCACCGGCCACGCGCCACGGCAGGACGAACAGCACCAGAAGAAGAGCAACCACAGCGTAGGCGGCCGCGACGAAGAAGATCATGTGCCAGCTCGCATAGTCGATCATCACGCCGGCGACCAACAACGACGCTGAACCTGCAGCAATGGCTGAACCCGAAATGAGAGCAACGGCGACAGGAACTTTCGCGGCCGGAAGGTGCGCACGGGCCACGCCGATGCACAACGGCAGGATCGCACCCGCGACTCCCTGGATCGCCCGGCCGGCAATGATACTGCCGATGCTGTCACCGATGGCGCTGACGAGCGATCCGACCGCGGCAACGGCGAGCAGAACGACCAGGACACGTTCGCGCCCGTATATGTCGCCGAGGCGCCCGCACACCGCGGCAGATGCAGCGGCCACCAGAAGGAATGCCGTCACCGCCCATCCGACTGTTGCGGCATCACTGTCGAACTCGCGGATGAACGTCGGTAGTGCCGCGAATACCATCGACGTCTCGAACGCGCTGATGATCTCCACTGCAACCAGAACCGCGATGATCACCCACGCGGGACGCTGTCGATCGAAGCGTCCACGCGAATCGGACCGAGGCCCCCGATGGGGGTCGCGGCTGTCTGTGGTAGTTGTCACGAGCAGATCTCCATACTCTTGCCAGGCCCAGTTATTTTCTGGGATGCGGGATTTGAGTGAACACGCGGGAAGTCCGGTTCGCGGGGCGTGGCATTGACGTCACACTCGCGTATGTACCGGCGACGCTGCAAGTGTGGCGGATCACTCTCCGTCGACGACCGGGTTGACCACTCAGTGAGACTGGGCGGTGAGGCAGATGGGGCTGCTGTACCATCTGCTGCAGCAGTGTGCTACACCGCAGTGCGGGCGCGAGTGTGGCAGCATCTGCCACGGGCGTACCGCGCGCCCTCGGAGTACGCTCGGTTGGTGCCGGATGCGTTGTGGGACCGATCAGCTGAGCAGGGCTCACAGCCCGAATGCAGGGGCTGCCCGAGTCTGCCCGTGTCACACCTGGTGGGCCCTCCACCTCTTCCTTGCTGCCCGCACACCGTTGTCCTGAGATGTTGCCTGTGGTGAATGGGCGTGGGACAACACCTCGGTAGGTACGGCCGTCCTCCCGAACCGCCGCATACACTGTCGACACACTGATCGTTGAGACAGGCTCTAGGGCGCCGGTTCTCCGATCAGCAGGGCGAGCAGCAGCTCGGCACGAACCCGGGCGTCACCGAGGTCCACGCCGAGCACCTGCTCCGCCTTGGCGATCCGGCTGCGCAGGGTGTGCCGGTGTATCTCCAGGGCGGTGGCCGCCGCCTCCCATTGCCCGTTCGCCTCGAGGAAGGCCCGCAGCGACGCGACGAGCCTGGTCCCGCGGCCGCGGTCGTAGTCGGCGAGGGCGGAAACCGTGGAGGCTGCGACGGATTCGAGGACGGCCCGCACCGCCGGGGACGCGAGCAGGGCGGTTCCGTGCGTGGCGTCGAACTCGACGATGCGGCGCGTCGCGTCCGCCGCGGCCACGGCGTGCTCGGCCTGTTCGAGGGCGCGGCGGGTGTCGGCGAGCCGGTGCGCGGCGCTGAGCCCGCCACGCAGGGTGCGGGCCTGCGGCGAGGACAGGTCCGCCAGCAGCGCCGTCACGTCGGCCAGCGTGTCCTCACCCCGCAGCAGCACGGTGAGCGCCTCGTCCTCGCTGCGCGCGTACAGCGGCCGCTGCCGGGCACCGAGACCGGCGTCGAGCACGCGCCGCACGTCGGCCGCGGCCGGGGTGTGCAGCTGCAGGATCCGGATCCGGCTGCGCGCGCCGGCCGCGTCGGCGAGATACTCCGCAGCGTCGCCGGAGTCGAGGACACCGGCGACGAGCAGTCCGAACACCTTCGCGCCCAGTGCATTCCGTTCTGCACGCAGCCGTCGCGGTTTGTCCAGCTCGAGGGTGACGAGGGAGACGGCGTGGCCGATGAGGACGAGTTCGACGTTCTCGAGCGGCCGGTCGGCCTGCACGGCCAGGTATCCGCTGACGACGCCGGCGTGCGTGACCGGCTGCACGGTCAGCGTCCGGCCGGGCCGGCTCGCGGTGACCGAGCCGGCGCCGTCCGGGCGCAGCTCCGAGATCTGCTCCGCCAGCTCCGCCGCGGCCTCGGGGTGGGCGACCACCTCCCCGGTGCGCTCGTCGAGATAGGCGACAGCGGTGTGAGTGGCGACGGCCAGTTCCCGCACGATCGCCGGCACGCCGCCACGCAGCACGGCACGGGTGATGCGCACCTGGGTGTCGGCCGCGCGCCGCACGAGTTCGTACTGCTGTTCGGCAAGCCGGGCGGTGACGGCACGGCTCACGGCGGCGAACGGCGTCGTGTACGGCACCTCGAGCAGAGTCAGCCCCACCGCGTCGGCCGCCTCGAGGACCGCCTGCGGAATCCGCTCGTGCGACAGCCCGGTGCCGAAGCCGAGGGCGGCGACGTCCGCCTCCGCGAGGCGGCGCACGTACTCGCCGCCCTCCTCCGGCTGCAGCCCCAGGCCGGTGGTGAGGACGAGTTCCCCACCGGAGAGCCACGGCCGCGGGTCCAGCAGTTCGGTGGGTTGAACGAAGCCGATCTGGCGATCCTTCCCGGCCCGGCCACCGCGCAGTGCCAATCCCAGTCCCGGTTGCCGCAGCAGCCAGGCGATGCCGACGCTCATGAGGTCATCGTAGAACGACTCGACGAAATGGCGCGGTGCGTTTCGCCGTGTTGTACGAAACGGCCCTGTCTCGGGTGCCTGGCCCACTTTCATACTCGAATCGTCTTTTCCGCCGCCGAGCCCGAGGAAGCCTCATGACGTACATCGAATACCGCCTTCCGCAGCAGCGTCGCCTGGTCACCGCGCTGCCCGGCCCGCGCTCGGCGGCACTGACCGAGCGGCGCCGCACCGCCGTCGGGGCGGGTGTGGCCTCCTCCGTGCCTGTCTACGCGGCCGACGTCGACGGTGGCATCGTCGTCGACGTCGACGGCAACGCCCTGATCGACCTGGGTTCCGGCATCGCGGTCACCAGTGTCGGCGCCTCGGACCCGGCGGTCGTGGCGGCGGTGCAGGAGCAGGTCGCGCACTTCACGCACACCTGCTTCATGGTCACCCCCTACGAGGGCTACATCGCCGTCGCCGAGAAGCTCGCGGCCCTGACCCCCGGCGACCACGCCAAGCGCACGGTGCTGTTCAACAGCGGCGCCGAGGCCGTCGAGAACGCGGTGAAGATTGCCCGCGTCGCCACCGGCCGCAGCGCTGTGGTGGTCTTCGACCACGCCTACCACGGCCGCACCAACCTGACGATGGCGCTCACCGCGAAGAACCAGCCCTACAAGGAGGGCTTCGGCCCGTTCGCCCCGGACATCCACCGCGTGCCGGCGTCCTACCCGTTCCGGGAGGGCCGCAACTACGACGGCACCGAGGTCACCGGCGAGCAGGCCGCCCACCGCGCGATCTCGCAGATCGACAAGCAGATCGGCGCGCACAACGTCGCCGCGATCGTGCTCGAGCCCGTCCAGGGCGAGGGCGGATTCATCGTGCCGGCCAAGGGATTCCTGCCGACCCTCGTCGACTGGGCGAAGGCCAACGGCATCGTCTTCGTCGCCGACGAGGTGCAGACCGGCTTCGCACGCACGGGTGACTGGTTCGCCAGCAACGATGAGAACGTCGTCCCGGACCTGATGACCCTCGCCAAGGGCATCGCCGGCGGCATGCCGCTCGCCGCGGTGACCGGCCGCGCCGAGCTGATCGACGCCGTGCACGGCGGCGGACTCGGCGGCACCTACGGCGGCAACCCCGTCGCGTGTGCCGCGGCGCTCGCCACCCTGGACCGGATCGAGCAGCTGGACCTGTGCGGCCGCGCCCGTCGCATCGAGCAGATCGCGACCGAGCAGTTGCGGGCGCTCGCCGCGGACGTCGACATCGTCGGCGAGGTCCGCGGCCGCGGCGCGATGCTCGCCGTCGAGTTCGTGCAGCCCGGCACCCGCGAGCCGAACCCGGAGGCCACCAAGGCGATCGCCGCGAAGGCGCTCGAACAGGGCGTCATCGTGCTCACCTGCGGCACCTACGGCAACGTCGTCCGCCTGCTGCCGCCGCTGGTGATCTCCGACGAACTGCTCACCGACGGCCTCGACGTCCTCACTGCCGCCGTCCGCGACGTCGCGGGCGTGCGCCCGACCCTGGCAGGAGCCACCCGATGACCCACACCCTTCCCACGGGGGTCCCGACCCGCCTCTGGCTCGGCGGCAAACTCACCGACTCCGCCACCGGCGCGACGTTCCCCGTCGAGGACCCGGCCACCGGCGCGGTCCTCGCCGAGGTCGCCGACGCCTCCGCCGACGACGGACTGCGCGCCCTCGACCTCGCCGTCGCCGCGCAGGCCGAGTGGGCGGCGACCCCGCCGCGCGTGCGGGGCGAGATCCTGCGCACCGCTTTCGAACTCGTCCACGCCCGCGCCGACGACTTCGCTCGCGTCGTCACCCTCGAGATGGGCAAGACCGTCGCCGAGGCCCGCGGCGAGGTGAACTACGGCGCGGAGTTCCTGCGCTGGTTCGCCGAGGAGGCCGTGCGCATCGGCGGCCGCACCGCCACCGCCCCCGCCGGCAACGGGCGCATCCTCGTCACCAAGGAACCCGTCGGGCCCGTCCTGGCAATCACCCCGTGGAACTTCCCGCTGGCGATGGCCACCCGCAAGATCGGGCCCGCCCTGGCCGCCGGTTGCCCGATCCTGGTCAAGCCAGCCGCCGAGACCCCGCTGACGATGCTGCTGCTCGGGCAGGTCTTCGCCGACGCCGGCCTGCCGGCCGGGGTCCTGTCGATCCTGCCCGCCACCGACGCCGCGGCGCTCACCGGGCCGCTGCTCGCCGACGCGCGGCTGCGCAAGATCACCTTCACCGGCTCCACCGGCGTCGGCAAACTGCTGGTCCGCCAGTCCGCCGACCGGCTGCTGCGCACCTCCATGGAACTCGGCGGCAACGCCCCGTTCCTGGTGTTCGACGACGCCGACGTCGACGCCGCCGTCGACGGCGCGATGGCCGCGAAGATGCGCAACGGCGGCGAGGCCTGCACCGCTGCCAACCGCTTCCACGTCGCCCGCACTGTCGCGGACGAGTTCACCGACAAGCTCACCGCCCGCATCGCGGCGCTGCGCACCGGCCACGGCCTCGACGACGGCACCGACCTCGGCCCGCTCATCACCGCCCGCCAGCGCGCCACGGTCGACACGCTGGTGCGCGACGCCGTCGAACGCGGTGCCCGCGTCCGCACCGGCGGGCAGATCCCCGACGGGCCCGGCACGTTCTACCCGCCGACCGTGCTCGACGAGGTGCCGGCCGACGCGCGGCTGCTGCGCGAGGAGATCTTCGGCCCGGTCGCGGCGATCACCGTCTTCGACACCGAGGACGAGGCCGTCGCCGCCGCCAACGACACCGAATACGGCCTGGCCGCCTACTTCTACACCCGCGACCTGAACCGCGCGATGCGCGTGGCGGGCGCGCTGAAGACCGGCATGGTCGGTGTCAACCGCGGGGTCATCTCCGACGTCGCCGCCCCCTTCGGCGGCGTCAAGGAGTCCGGTTTCGGCCGCGAGGGTGCTGCCGAGGGCATCGAGGAATACCTCGACACCAAATACATCGCCCTGTAGCGGGACCACCAGGAAATCGAATACCGGCTCGGTCCGGGAGTGCGGCACGTCGCACCCCCGGACCGAGCCGTATTCTGTTGCGGATCAGCCCTTCCGAAGCCGGTCCAGGCGGGCTTCGAGTCCGGCGATCATGGCGTCGAGGCCGGCGTCGAAACCTGCGTCCGGGGTGTAGTCGCCGCCCGATCCGGCGAACGCGTCGATCGCTGCGGTGAACACCGGGCTACCGCCGGCGAGGTCGGCGGTGTCGAAGATGTCGGCCGGGGCGTTGGCGTCGAGCGCGGAGCCGAAGATGAACGACTCCAGCGCGACGACGACCGGCACGATGGTCTCGATCGGCCACCCGGCGTCGGCGAAGCCCGCGGCCACCGCCTCGTAGACCGCCAGCGTGCGGGGCGCGCCCGCCACGGGCATCACGGCGATCACCGGGACCAGCGGCGCGTGCCGGGCGAACACGTCCCGGTAGGACAGGGCCCAGCGCCGCGTCGCCACGGCCCACGGCTCGACGCCGAACCCGCTCACGTCGACCTTGGTCATGAGATCCTCCTGCACCCACAGCAGGACGTCCTGCTTCGAGCTCACGTGGTTGTACAGGGCGGACGGGGCCACACCGAGGGCGCGGGCGAGCTTGGCGACGGTGAAGGCGTCGTAGCCGCCGTGTTCGATCACGTCGAGCGCGGCGTCGGTGATCACTTGCCGAGACAGCACTTTCGTCGACGGCCGACCGGCGCGCCGGTGCGTCCCCTCTCCCACGCCGCTTCCCTTCGTCTCACGATTCCCGGCCACGAATTGCCGCGAAGGTCTTCTCCTCGCGCCTCGATGAGGTTACAGTGTGATGCGACACATATGAATGTCGTTCATTTTCTCGAAGGGGAATCCCATGCAATCCATCGAGCGTGACGTCGTCGTCGTGGGGGCGGGCCCGTCCGGTCTGACCGCCGCCCACCGCCTGCGGCAGGCGGGCCTGCGGGTCGCCGTCCTCGAAGCCCGCGACCGTGTCGGCGGCCGCACCTGGACCGACACCATCGACGGAGCGATGCTCGAGATCGGCGGTCAGTGGGTGTCCCCCGACCAGACCGCCCTGATCGCCCTCCTCGACGAACTGGGCCTGCGGACGTTCGCCCGCTACCGCGAGGGCGAGAACATCTACCTCGACGCCGAGGGCCGGCCCGTCCGGTACTGCGGCGAGACGTTCCCCACGTCCGAGCGCACCCGCGCCGAGATGGACAAGCTGATCGCGCTGCTCGACGAGCTCGCCGCCGAGATCGGCCCCCACGAGCCGTGGGCACATCCGCGGGCGCGGGAACTCGACACCGTCTCCTTCCACCACTGGCTCCGGGCCAACTCGGACGACGAAGAGGCATGCGCCAACATCGGGCTGTTCATCGCCGGGGGCATGCTCACCAAGCCGGCCCACGCGTTCTCCGCGCTGCAGGCGATCCTCATGGCGGCCTCCGCGGGTTCGTTCAGCAACCTCGTGGACGAGGACTTCATCCTCGACAAGCGCGTCGTCGGCGGTATGCAGCAGGTGTCGGAGCGGCTGGCCGAAAAGCTGGGCGACGACGTGTTTCTCGGCAATCCGGTGCGAACCCTGCACTGGCCCGAAGGTGAGGAGGCCGGGGCACCGGGGCGCGTGCGCGCGGTGGCCGACGGGGTCGCCGTCGATGCCCGGTTCGCCGTGCTGGCGGTGCCGCCGAACCTGTACTCCCGCATCTCCTACGTCCCGCCGCTGCCGCGCCGCCAGCACCAGATGCACCAGCACCAGTCCCTCGGGCTCGTCATCAAGGTGCACGCCGTGTACGACACGCCGTTCTGGCGCGAGGAGGGCCTGTCCGGCACGTGCTTCGGCGCCGGGGCACTCGTCCAGGAGATCTACGACAACACCAATTTCGAGGATCCGCGGGGCACCCTGGTGGCCTTCGTGGCGGACGAGAAGGCCGACGCCGTCTTCGAGCTCTCCGCCGCGGAACGCAAGGCCGCGATCCTTTCGTCCATGGCCGGTTATCTCGGCGAGAAGGCGCTGAACCCGGTGGTCTACTACGAATCCGACTGGGGGTCGGAGGAGTGGACCCGCGGGGCCTACGCGGCGAGCTACGATCTCGGCGGCCTGCACCGCTACGGCAAGGACCAGCTCACCCCGGTCGGACCGATCCTCTTCTCGTCGTCCGATCTGGCTGCCGAGGGCTACCAGCACGTCGACGGCGCTGTGCGCATGGGCGAGGACACGGCCCGGCGCATCCTCGACGCCCTCGGCTCCCCCGCGACGGCGACCGCAGCGTCCGGCGCCCCGGCGCACTGACCGGCCGGACCACGATAAGACCGAACATACTGTTCCACACCACTTTTCACGCTCGCTCGGCGCCGGTCCCGGCGTCCGGCCCGCTCACGACGAGGTGAACATTCCGGTCCCGGCGGCGCCGCCCTCCGAACCCTCCGCACCCCATCCGCCGGCCGGATCCCCTGGCCCGGCACCACCGGTGCGGCCCACACTGATCACCAGAGTTCCTGCCCCCGGTCGGGCAGGCCTCCGAGAGGAACCCAGTCATGACCGATCTCCGCGAGAACTACATCGACGGCGCCTTCGTGCCCTCGACGGCCACGCAATCCCTGCCGCTGATCGACCCGGTCGACGAATCCCTCGTCGGCTCGATCCCGGTGTCGACCGCCGCCGACGTCGACGCCGCCGTCGCGGCCGCGCAGCGCGCGTTCCGGACCTGGGGCAGGACCACCCCCAAGGAACGCCAGGCGGCGCTGCTGAAGCTGGCCGACGCCCTCGAAGAGCACTGCGACGAACTCGTCGAGGCGGAGTGCCGCAACACCGGCCAGCCGAAATCCATGATCGCCGACGAGGAGGTCAAGGTCGGCGCGGACCAGCTGCGTTTCTTCGCTGGCGCGGCCCGCATGCTCGAGGGCAAGGCGGCCGGCGAGTACATGGAGGGCCACACCTCCTACGTGCGGCGCGAGCCGATCGGCGTGGTCGGGCAGGTCACGCCCTGGAACTACCCGCTGATGATGGCGCTGTGGAAGATCGGACCCGCGCTCGCGGCCGGTAACACGATCGTGCTCAAGCCGAGCGACACCACCCCCGACAGCACGCTGGTGCTGGCCCGCCTGACCCGGGACATCCTGCCCGACGGCGTCTTCAACGTCGTGCTCGGCAACGCCGCCACCGGAACCGCCCTCGTCGAGCATCCCGCGCTCGGCCTGGTGTCGATCACCGGCTCGGTCCGCGCCGGCACCGAGGTGGCGATCTCCGCGGCCCGGCAGCTCAAGCGCGCGCACCTCGAACTCGGCGGCAAGGCCCCCGTCCTGGTGTTTGACGACGCCGACGTGCCGAAGACCGCCGAAGCCGTCGCGGCGGCCGCCTTCTTCAACGGCGGCCAGGACTGCACGGCCGCCACCCGGGTACTGGTCCACGAGTCGATCCACGACGACCTCGTCGACGCGCTGGTGCGGCAGGCCGAGCAGCTGCGTCCGGGCCGGCCCGACGACCCGGACGCCTTCTACGGCCCGCTCAACAACGCCGTGCACTTCCAGCGCGTCACCGAGAAGATCGCCGCCCTGCCCGCCTCGGCGACGATCGTCACCGGCGGCAAGCGCGCCGGCGAGAAGGGCTTCTTCTTCGAACCGACGATCGTCACCGGCGTGGATCAGCACGACCCCATCGTGCAGGACGAGACCTTCGGCCCGGTCCTGACGGTGCAGTCCTTCGCCACCGAGGACGAGGCCGTCGCGCTGGCCAACGACGTCCGCTACGGGCTCGCCGCGAGCGTGTGGACCCGCGATCACGGGCGCACCCAGCGGCTGTCCGCCGCGCTCGACTTCGGCGCGGTGTGGATCAACTGCCACATCCCGCTCGTCGCGGAGATGCCGCACGGTGGGTTCAAGCAGTCCGGCTACGGCAAGGACCTCTCCGCCTACAGCGTCGAGGACTACACCCGTATCAAGCACGTCATGAGCACCCACGACTGACCCTCCGCGGCCCCACCGCGCCGTTGCCGGAAGCCGGCCGTACCCCTACCGCCGGCTTCCCCTACCGGATCGGAATCCCATGAGACTGGTTGTCGGATACCTCGCCACCCCCAGCGGCGCGGACGGGCTGGCGCTCGGCGTCCAGCTGGCCCGCAGTCTGGGCGCCGAACTCGACATCTGTATGGTCCTGCCCCCGGACCGCCCGGTGCCCTCCCGGGTGCCCGCCGAACCCGGATACGAGGACGTCCTCGCCGGCACGGGCGAAGCATGGCTCGCCCAGGCGGCGGCCACGGTGCCCGACGACGTGCGGGCACACACGCACCTGAGCTTCCACGACTCCTTCGCGCAGGGCCTGCTCGACGAGGTGGCCCGGCTCGGCGCGCGCGCCGTCGTTCTCGGGGCGGCGGGCGACGGGCTCCTCGGCCGGCACTCCGTCGGCACGGTGTCCTCCGAGCTGCTGCATTCGGCGCCCGTGCCGCTGGCCCTGGCACCGCGTGGATTCCGGCACTCCGCCGCGCCCCACGTCCGCGAGGTCACGTGCGCACTCGGCACCCGCACCGGAGCGGACGTCCTGCTCAGGACCGCGGTCCGCGCCTGCGAGCGGATGCGCACGCCGCTGCGGCTCGTCTCGCTCGTCGCCCTCGACCCGCAGGCTCTCGGCCGCGACGCGCGCAAGTCGCACGAGCTCGCCCTCGAGTCGGCGCGGGACCACGCCCGCACCCTGCTGGACACCGCCCGCGCCGAGCTTCCCGGCGACTACCCGGTCAGGTCGCTCGTCGCGGACGGGGACACCGTCGAATCGGCGGTGGCGAAGCTCGAATGGCACGACGGCGACGTCGTGATGGTCGGCTCGAGCCGGCTCGCCCAACCGCACCGGCTCTTCCTGGGTTCGACGGCAGCGAAGATGCTGCGGGTCGTTCCGGTGCCCATGATCGTCGTTCCCAAGCACGAGTTCGAGAACAGTGAGTAGACCCGTCATGACGAATTCGCTTCCCACCACCGAGATCCGGGAGGTCATCCCGATGACCGCACCCACCGACGGGGTCGTCTCCAAGGGCCTGGCCGCCGGCCAGATCGGCACGTTCGCCGGGGCCGTCCTGGGCATCTCGTCCGTCGCGCCGGGGTACACGCTGACGGCGAGCATCGGCCTGATCGTCGCGGCCGTGGGGCTGAAGATGCCGGCGATCTTCATCGCCGGGTTCATCCCGATGTTCCTCACGGCGTATGCCTACCGGGAGCTCAACTCCGAATCACCGGACTGCGGAGCGTCGTTCACGTGGTCGACGAAAGCCTTCGGCCCGTACGTCGGGTGGATGTGCGGCTGGGGCATGGTCATCGCGACGATCATCGTGCTGTCCAATCTGGCCGCGATCGCCGTCCAGTTCTTCTACCTGTTCCTCGCTCGGGTCACCGGCGACGCCGCGCTCGCGGATCTACCCGGGAACAAGCTCGTCAACGTCGGCACGACCCTGGTGTTCGTCGCGATCGCGACGTGGATCGCGAGCCGTGGCATCACCACCAGCGAACGCGTCCAGTACGCGCTCGTCGGCTTCCAGATGGTGCTTCTGCTCGCGTTCGCGGTCGCGGCGCTCGTGCACGTCGGCGCGGGCGACGCGCCCGCCGGACTCTCGCTCGACGCGGCCTGGTTCGACCCGTTCCACGGGCTCGCGCTCGGCGCCTTCGTGATCGGCGTGACCGGGTCGATCTTCGCGTTCTGGGGATGGGACACGTGCCTGACCCTCGGGGAGGAGTCCCGGGACCCGAAGAAGACCCCGGGGCGGGCCGGGTTGCTCTGCGTGGCAACGATCCTGCTGACCTACCTGCTCGTGTCGGTCGCTGCGATGATGTACGCGGGAGTCGGCACGACGGGTCTCGGGCTGGGCAATCCCGACAACTCCGAGAACATCTTCGGCGCCCTCGCCGATCCCGTCCTGGGCCAGTGGGGCGGCCTGCTGCTCTTCCTCGCCATCTTCGTCTCGTCGGTCGCAAGCCTGCAGACCACCTTCCTGCCCGCGGCGCGGACGATGCTCGCCATGGGCGCCTACGGCGCGTTCCCGCGCCGGCTGGCCGCGGTGCACCCCCGCTTTCTGGTGCCCTCGTACGCGACGGTCGTCGCCGGGGTCGTCACCGCCGTGTTCTACGCGGGCGTGACGTTCCTGTCCGAACGGACCCTGCTCGACACCATTGCGGCGCTGGGGATCATGATCTGCTGGTACTACGGGATCACCGCGTTCGCGTGCGTGTGGTACTTCCGCGGACGGCTGTTCACCAGCGCCCGCAACGCCGTGTTCCGCTTCGCCTTCCCCCTGTCGGGCGGGATCATGCTCGCCGCCGTCTTCGCGATCTCCGTGGGCGAGAGCATGAATCCCGACAACGGCAGCGGTGCCGAGATCGGCGGCGTCGGGCTGGTGTTCTTCCTCGGCTTCGGGATCCTGCTGCTCGGCGCGGTCCTGATGCTGGTGATGCGGGTCCGCAACCCGCAGTTCTTCCGTGGGGAGACCCTCACGCGCAGCACCGCCGCGCTCACCGGTGAGACGGACGTGCTCTCCACCGACCGCGGTTGACCTCGGGCCGCACCGATCCCCGCCGGCCGGGCGCTCAGCGCCCGGCCGGCGTCTGTGCGATCAGGCCGGCGACCAGTACGCGCAGGCCGAATTCGAAGGCGGCATCGGCCCGTTGCGGATTCGGGCCGGCGGCCTGCAGCGCGGCGCGCATCGCGTCCCCGGTTTCGGGGACGCTCGCCCACACCACCTCGGGTGCGGCGAGATCGAGCGCCGAGCCGAGAACGAAGCTGTCCACCGTCGTGACGGCATGCAGCACCTGCTCCGGCGTGAACCCGGCATCGGTGAAAGCCTGTGCCAGAGAGTTGTACATCCCGAACGCGACCGGTGACTGCACGGTCTGCGCGGTGAACAGCGGGATCAGCCGCGGATGCGCGGCGTAGGCGCGACGGTACTCGCGGGCGAGGGCGGCGACGGTCTCGGACCAGTCGCCGGCCGGGTCGCCCACGACGATGGTGGACATGATGCGTGCCCGCATGGCCTCGACGATCTCGGCGCGCCCGGACACGTGGTTGTACAGCGACGACGGCCGCACCTTCAGCCGTTCGGCCAGTCCGGGCATGGTGAAGTCCCCCGCGGTGTCCACCATCCGAATGGCTGCGTCCGTGATGATCTCGGGCGAGAGCAGCCGCTTGGGCGGTCGTGGCATACGAATACTCCTCGAAATCGTCGTGGGCTCTTGCCCTGAACGCGCTCGTCCACCATACTTAACGAATCAAATTCGTTTTATCCCCCGGACCGATTCCCGAGGACTCCATGCTCACCATCACCGCCACCACGCCGCCCGACTCGCTGTGCCGGGTGGAATCCCCCGATCGGCCGCCGCTGCGCGTCGGACTGGTCCAGCACCGCTGGCACGACGACGAACGGACGTTGCGCGCCGAACTCACCGAGGGCATCGCCACCGCCGCCGGGCTGGGCGCACGCGTCGTGTTCCTGCCCGAACTCACCCTCAGTCGCTACCCGGCCGACACACCCGGCGGCGCCGACGCCGCCCGGACCGCCGAGGACCTGCGGACCGGCCCGACCGTCGCCTTCGCCGCGGCCGCCGCCTCCGCCCACGGCGTGTTCGTGCACGCCTCCCTCTACGAACGTGCCGACGGCTCCGACGGACTCGGCTACAACACCGCCGTCCTCGTCTCCCCGGCCGGCGAACCCGTGGCCCGCACCCGGAAACTGCACATCCCCGTGACCGCCGGATACCACGAGGACACCTACTTCCGGGGCGGACCGGCCGACGACCCGTATCCCGTCCACACCCCCGACGGCCTCGACGGCGCCCGCATCGGCATGCCGACCTGCTGGGACGAATGGTTCCCGGAGGTGGCGCGCGCGTACTCGCTCGCCGGCGCCGAGATCCTCGTCTACCCGACGGCGATCGGTTCCGAACCCGACCATCCCGAGTTCGACACCCGTCCGCTGTGGCAGCAGGTGATCGTCGGAAACGGCATCGCCAACGGCACGTTCATGATCGTGCCGAACCGGCACGGCTGCGAGGGAGCCGTCACCTTCTACGGCTCCTCGTTCGTCTCCGATCCGTACGGTCGCATCCTCGTGCAGGCACCGCGCGACGAATCCGCCGTGCTGCTGGCCGATCTCGACCTCGCACAGCGCCGGGACTGGTTGTCGCTGTTCCCGTTCCTGGCCACCCGCCGCCCGGACACCTACGGCTCGCTGACCGCCCCGGTGGACGCGCACGCACCCTTCGGAGCCGCGCGATGAGCTGGCGCATGCCCGCAGAGAGCGAACCGCACGAGCGCACGTGGATGGCCTTCCCCACCGAGGGATACTCGCTGGGCGACACCGCGGAGGAGCACCACGAGGCCCGCGCCACGTGGGCGGCGGTCGCGCATGCCGTCGCCGAGTTCGAACCCGTCACCGTGGTGGCCGATCCCGGCCAGGTCGACGCGGCTCGCCGGTACCTGTCCCGCGACGTCGAACTGATCGAGGCTCCGCTGAACGACGCCTGGATGCGCGACATCGGGCCGACCTTCGTCCTCGACGACGACGGGCGCCGCGGCGGGGTCGACTGGGTGTTCAACGGCTGGGGCGCCCAGGACTGGGCCCGATGGGACCACGACGCCCGGATCGCGTCGTTCGTGCTCGAGCGCGCCGGCGTCGAGCGTGTGGCATCGACGCTCGTCAACGAGGGCGGCGGCATCCAGGTCGACGGTCTCGGCACCGTCCTGCTCACCGAGACCGTTCAGCTCGACCCCGGCCGCAACCCGCACCTGGACAAGGCCGCGGTCGAGGCGGAACTGCGGCGCACCATCGGTGCGACCTGCGCGATCTGGCTGCCGCGCGGGCTGACGCGGGACCAGGAACGCTACGGCACGCGCGGGCACGTCGACATCGTCGCCGCGATCGCGTCTCCGGGTGTGGTGCTCGTCCACGACCAGCGCGACCGGGACCACCCGGACTTCGACGTCACCGCCCTGATCGTCGACCGGCTGCAGCACAGCACCGATGCCCGCGGCGAGCCGTGGCGCATCGTCCGGGTGCCGGCCCCGGCGACGGTGCGCGACGACGAGGGCTGGGTGGACTACAGCTACATCAACCACTACGTGGTCAACGGCGGGGTGATCGCCTGCCGCTTCGGCGATCCCGCCGACGACGAGGCCGCGGAGATCCTGGCGGCCGCGTATCCCGGCCGCCGCGTCGTGGGGGTGGACGCACGGCCGCTCTTCCGCCGCGGGGGCGGCATCCACTGCATCACCCAGCATCAACCGCGGTGACGGGTCCGCCGGAGAGCGCCCGGAACGCATTCCCGAGCCGGGTCGGTGGTCGCTACCGTGCGGCCGTACGGGACGCGGTGAAGGGCGTCGGACCCGCGATCGCCACGTTCCCCGGGCGCTCATCGGGGACGAGCACACAGTGGGTACGGCCGTAGACGGTGTACATGCACTTGTTGTTGTGGTTGCACCGTCCGGTCACCGTGTGGTCCGCGCGGATGCGCTCGATCAGATCCGGCTCCCGCAGCAGCGCGCGCCCCATGGCGACGAAGTCGAACCCCTCCCGCATGCCGGTGGTGATGTGGTCGTAGTTGTTGATCCCACCCAGGAGGATCAGCGCGGTGTGCTCCATGACGGGAACGAACTGGCGAGCGGACTCGAGCATGTACAGATCCTCGTAGGGATACGAACCCAGCGCCCGTTTGCCGAACAGGCGCACACCCGTCCTGAAGGGTTCCTTCATGACCGACGCGAACTCGTCGACCGGCACGTCGCCGCGGAACAGGTACATCTGCTTGAAGAAGGACGAGCCCTGCGTCAGCTCGAACGCGTCGAGGTTGCGGTCCTGGTCGAGCAACTGCGCTGTGCGAAGGGACTCGGTGAGCCAGATGCTGCCGCGGATCCCGTCGTCCATGCTCATCTTCGCGGTGACAGCCACTCGCGTGCCGACCACTTCCCGCACCCGCCGGGCGATCTCACGGACGAAACGGGAGCGATTGTCGATGCTGCCCCCGTACTCGTCCTTCCTGCGGTTCAGAAGCGGACTGAGAAACGAGCTCGGCAGATACAGATGGCCGAAGTGCAGTTCGATTGCATCGAACCCGGCCTCGACCGCGACGGCGGACGCCTCACCGAATTGATCGACGACCTTCTGGATCTCGGCACGACCGATTTCGCGGCAGTACTCGAAAGACGACGGGTTGATCACCCGGCTCGGTGCCATCGCGGTGACACCTGTGATCTTCTTCGAGGCCACGACACCGGCGTGGCCGAGTTGAGCGGAGATTGCGCCGCCGGCCTCGTGGACGGCATCCGTCAGCTTCCGCAGCCCGGGAAGCGCCTTCCGGTTCATCAGTATCTGGCCGGGCGCGCTGGCGCCCTCGGGAGCCACACAGCAGTACGCGACCGTGGTCATGCCCACCCCACCGCGGACGAAGCCGAGGTGGAAGTCGATCAGGTCGTCGGTCACCAGCCCTTCGGGTGAACGCCCCTCCGACGTCGCGGCCTTGATGATGCGGTTGCGAAGCCGGACAGGGCCCAACATCGTGGGGGCGAACGGGTCCCGGGGCGCAGTGGCCGACCCGGTCGAGGTTTCCGAAACGGTCATGACGAGCAGCCCTCCCGACTGATGGAATGTGACCCTACTTACATTCCGCAGGCATCCGTGGCCGTGTCAACGAACGTCCCCCTCAGCGGACACCCTCGCGAGCTCGACGCTCGCCCGGGACGGCCGCCCCGGCGACGGTGCGTGACGAGGAGGACCACAATTCCGCCGCCGGGACGGCGTCCACTGCATCCCGGCATCGACCGCGGCGGTCGTCACCGGCGCAGTCCGGTGTCGGCGAAGATGCCCCCGGGACCCGCCCCCGCCTCTACTGTGTCTTCGGGACGGCCGGCGGCGCGTGCGGGAGGTTTCCAGTGACGGAGGAACGACCCGACACCGGGACGGCAGATCGGATCGTCGGTTCGATCGTCGACTCCACCGGCATCTCCCGCGCGAAAGCATTTCCCGCGCACATGCTTCCGTGGTTCGCCGAGGTCGGTGCCGGGGCGTCGCCGAGCTGGGCGGTGTTCTGCGTCGACGACCACCTGGCGTTCACACCGTCGCTGTCGGTGACGGGTGATCTGCGGCTCCGGATCGACCGCGACCGGCTCCGGTGCGTCGGCGACGGGATCCGGTGGGCTCCTGCCGGCCTGTACGACCAGGACGGGACCCGGTCGTCGCTGTGCACCCGCGGGGTGCTCGAGCGCGTCGTCGACGCTCTCGCCGGGATCGGGGTGCAGGCCCGGATCGGGCACGAGGTGGAGTTCACGCTCGTCGGCGGGCACGGCGAGTGGGCCGCATACGGACTCGGCGCCGTCCTCGGGCAGGACGAGTTCGTCGCCGACCTGCTGCGTGCCGCCGCAGGCGCCGGACTGGGGATCGAACAGATCCACGCCGAGGCCGGTGCGCAGCAGTTCGAACTGTCCCTGTCGCCCGCCGACCCGGTCGGCTCGGCCGACGACCTCGTTCTCGCGCGCATCCTGATCGGTCGCACCGCGCGCGCCCACGGGATGCGCGCGTCGTTCTCGCCCGTGCCCGTCACCGGCGGGTCGGGCAACGGCGCCCACGTCCACGTGTCCTTCACCCGGGACGGGCGGCCGCTGCTGTCCGGCGGCGACGGGCCACACGGGATGACGGACGCGGGCGGCAGCGTCGTCGCCGGCATCCTGCGCGCCCTCCCCGACTTCGGTGCCGTCCTCACCGGGTCCGTGCTCTCGCACCTGCGCCTGCGCCCGGGCATGTGGGCGGGCGCCTGGTGCTGCTGGGGACTCGAGAACCGCGAGGCCGCGGTGCGGCTGTGCGCCCTCACCCGGGGGAATCCGCACGGCGCGCACCTCGAGGTCAAACCGGTGGATCCCTCGGCCAACCCGTACCTCGCCTGCGCGGCGATCCTCGGGGCCGCGCAGGCCGGCCTCGTCGATGCGCTGCCCGTGCCGGCGGAGGTCCCGGTCGATCCGGCCCGGCTCACCGATGCCGAACGCGCCGCGCTCGGGGTCGGCCTCCTGCCCACGGGCCCCGACGACCGGCTCACGGCGCTCGCGTCGTCGCGGCTCGCCGGGGACCTGTTCGGGCCGTCCCTGCTCGAGGCGCTGCTGGCGGTGAAGAGCTACGAGTTCGACGAGTACCGCGCGCGGCCGCCCGCCGAGCTCGCGGAGCGGTTCCGCTTCGCCTGGACCACCTGAGTGCGTGGCGAATCTCACCGTAACGGGCGTGCGGGGATCGTCGATCTACGGCCGTCGGTAACTGTGGAGAACGGACGACCATGCACAACCCCGAGTCGGTGGATCCCCTCGCGGCCACCCAGCCCATCGCCAAGCTGCTGGCCCCGAGCGAGCCGGCCGCGGCACCCGCGTCGCGTCCTGCCGCCCCGGCCCCGATCTCTGGTGCCGAGGTCCGGCGCGTCAAACGGCTCACCTACGGTGACGAGCCCCGCGGGCGCTCGTGGCGGCCGGATCTGTGGACGGTCGTCGGCGTGCTGGCCGTGCTGCTGGCGGTCGTGTTCGTCGTCGTCGCGGTGCTCGTCTCGGGGAACCGGTCGCAACCGTCGTACCGGCCCGGTTACGCACCGTCGGGCATGGGCGCTGCGTCCGCGCCCGTCGCGGCCGTCGCGTGAGGACCCGCGACCTGCTCTCCTCCCGCTGAGCGGGATCGCCGGAGTGTCGACGCCCTCCCGGGGCAGCAGCATCGACCTGCTGACCGAGTAGGAGGAGTGAATCGATGAGTGAGTTCGAAGGCCGGGTCGCGCTGATCACGGGCGGGGCACGCGGACAGGGACGCAGCCACGCGGTGGCGCTGGCCGAGCGCGGCGCCGACATCGTGCTGTGCGACCGGTGTGCCGACAGCCCGGTGGTGCCGTACCCGCTGGCCACCGAGGCCGACCTGGAGGAGACGGCGGAGGCGGTGCGCGCCACCGGGCGCCGATGCCTCACCGCGAAGCTGGACACCGCGGACCGCCCGGCGATGGACGAACTCGTCGCGCAGGCGCACGCCGAGTTCGGCCGGATCGACATCGCGGTGGCGAACGCCGGAGTGTCGGTCGCCGCCCCGGTTCAGTCGATGACCGAGGCGCAGTGGGCCGAGGCGATCGGATCGAACCTGACCGGGGTGTTCAACACGGTCGGGGCGGTGGCAGCCGGCATGGTCGAGCGGGGCTACGGCCGGATCGTGACGATCTCGTCGATGCTCGGGCGCGCGGGCAACACCAACATGGCGGCGTACAGTGCGTCGAAGTGGGGCGTGATCGGGTTGACCAAGAGCGCCGCGCTGGATCTGGCTCCGCACGGGATCACGGTGAACGCGATCGCGCCCGGGAACATCTCGACGCCGATGATCCACAACGACTTCCTCTACGGCCTGATGCGCCCGGACCTCGAGCACCCCGGCGCCGACGACGTGGCGCCGGTCTTCCAGAGCCTGCACGCGCAGCCGGTGCCGTGGCTCGACCCCGAGGAGATCACCCGCGTGGTGCTGTTCTTCGCCGCCGAGGCGAGTGCCCACATCAGCGGCACCGTACTGCCGGTCGACGCCGGCAACGCGGGCCGAGTGACCGCATAGGCGCCTCCGGCGCCGGTGCGTCCTTTGGGCGGCCAGGGCAGCCCGAAGGACGCACCGGGGGCGTCAGCCCCAGCGGGACTGGCCGCCGTCGAGGGGGATGGTCGCGCCGGTGAGGTAGCCGGCGTCCTCGCCGACGAGGAAGACGACAGCCCGGCCGATGTCGGTCTCGGGGTCGCCGATGCGGCGCAGGGGGATTCCGGCGCGGAACTCCTCGGCCTCCTCGGGGTTGCGTTCCATCCAGCGCTCGAGTCCCGGCGACAGCGCGTGGGGGGCAATGGCGTTGACGCGGATGCCGTCGACGCCCCACTCGCACGCCGCGGCACGGGTCAGCGACCGCATGCCCTCCTTGATCGACCCGTAGACGCCGTAGTTGCTCGCGTCCCACCGGACCGCCGCCGAGGTGACGAGGTTGACGATCGATCCGCCCCCGCGTTCCTTCATCACCGGGTAGCAGGCCCGCATGAGCCGCAGCGTCGCGAGCGGGCCGGTGGCGAAGGAGCGCTCGAACTCGTCGTCGGTGAACGACAGCAGCGGTCCGGGCCGGCAGTCGTTGGCGTTGTTGACCAGGATGTCCACGCCGCCGAAGTGCTCGACGGTGCGCTGGACCGCCGCGTCGACGTCGTCTGGGTTGCTGACGTCGCAGCGCACGGCGAGCGCCTTGCCGCCGAGCTCCTCGATCGCCTCGGCCGTCGAAACCACCTTGGATTCGGTGCGGCCGGCCGCCGCGATCCGCACGCCCTCCTTGGCGAGGGCGAGGGCGATGCCCCGGCCGATCCCCTGCCCTGCGCCCGTGATGAGCGCGACCTTGCCGTCCAGCTTGCTCATGTGTCCTGCTCCGGTTCTCTCGCCACTTCGGAAGTCCCGGTGTGTCCCAGGCTTCCCGTCCACTATCCTTGACCAAGCACTTGCTTGTCTATGCCGGTTTCCCTGTTCTTCCGCGAAAAACGTCGGACGGCAAGCAGTCTCGAACCGATCCGAACTCGCAGAAAGGTAGCCACGTGCACCTTCCCAATCCTGCCGACCACACCGGGCGCGCCGTGATCGTCACCGGCGGCACCAAAGGCATCGGCTTCGTCGTCGCCGAGCACTTCCTCGCCGCCGGCGCCGACGTCCTGGTCTGCGCCCGCAACGAACCCGAGACGCTGCCCTCGGTCGACGGCCGCAGTGCCGCGTTCCGGGCCGTCGACGTGCGCGACCCGGCCGACGTCGCCGGCCTCGTCGACGACACCGTCGCCCGGTTCGGCCGGCTCGACGTGCTCGTCAACAACGCCGGCGGGTCGCCGGACGCCGACGCCGCCACCGTCTCCCCGCGTTTCGTGGAGAAGATCGTCGCACTGAACCTGCTCGCCCCGTTCTACGCCGCGCAGGCGGCGAACCGGGTGATGCAGGAACAGCCCGAGGGCGGCGCGATCGTCAACATCGGCAGCGTCTCGGCGCACGACCCGCAGCCCGGCACCGCCGCCTACACCGCCGCCAAGGCCGGCCTGCTGGGCCTGACGAAGGCTCTCGCCCTCGAATGGGCCCCGAAGGTGCGGGTCAACCACATCACCACCGGCCTGATCCGCACCGAGGCTGCCGCGTCGGTGTACGGCGACGACGGCGGCGCCGCCGTGACCCGGACCCTGCCGATGGAGCGGATGGCGGTCCCGTCGGACATCGCCCGGGCCTGCCTGTTCCTCGGCAGCGACCTCGCCGCCTACGTCAACGGCGCCGACCTCGCCGTCCACGGCGGCGGCGAGTTCCCGGCCCGGTACATGGCCCTGCACGGGAAGTGACCCGGCGCGGATCGGTGCCCGGATGCCGGGCACCGATCCCGCCTCACGCGAACGACGCCCGCGCCCCCGAGATCACGGCCCGCCCGTCCCCGACCACCTCGAACGACACGTCGTCGCGGCCACCCCAGGCCCGCAGCTCGGCGACGTCGCCGGGGAACACCGGCGCCGCGAAGCGGCCCTGCAGCGTGGCGAGATCCGCCGGATGCGCACCGACGAGCCGCGCCAGCGGCAGCGTCGCCGCCGCGAGCGTGCACAGCCCGTGCATGATCGGACGCGGTTGCCCGATCCGCGCGGCCGCCTCCGGGTCGATGTGGATATGGTGCCGGTCGCCGGTGAGCCGGTAGAGCGCGGCCTGGTTGGCGGCGGTGACCAGCGAGGCGGTCAGCTCCGGCTCACCCTGCGGACCCGCCGGCTTCGACGGGCCGCGCTCGCCGCCGAATCCGCCCGCGCCGGGCGCGAAGATCGACCAGGTCGCGACGAAGTACTCGCACTCGACCCGGACCTCGAACACGGCCGCGGCACCCTTGTCCCACACCTCGCCCACCGACGCCCGCAACTCCACCTCGCCGCGGCGCGGCAGCGGAGCCAGCACGGTCAGCTCCTGCGAACCGTGCAGTGCGGTGCCGGTGTCGAACGCACCGCGCGAGCCCAGCTCGTCCGGCGCCCACTGGGCCAGGGTCAGCGCGAACGTCGGCAGCACCCGCAGCCGGTCCTCGAGCACCAGGTCCAGGTCGGTGGCCGGCTGGGCGCCGACGGCGAGCGCGTACAGGATCGCGTCGCGCTCGTCGTAACTCACCGTGCGGGTGCCCAGGTCGGCACCGCGCCACGCCCCGGCTTTCTGCTCCACTGCCGTCATGTCGTGTCCTTCCGGGTTCAGGCCGCGCCGAGGATCAGGCCGGAGGTGGGAACCGCGGTTCCCGCCGTCACCAGCACGTTCTCGACGCCGTCGGGTTGGTTGGTGGAGGTGCCGCGCAGCAGCCGCACCGCTTCGGCGATGCCGTTGACGCCGTGCAGATACGCCTCGCCGACCTGCCCGCCGTGGGTGTTGGACGGCAACCGGCCGCCGAGCTCGAGGTTGCCCTCGCGGATGAAGTCCTTCGCCTCGCCGGGGCGGCAGAAGCCGAGTTCCTCGAGCTGCGGCAGCACCAGCGGGGTGAAGTGGTCGTAGAGGATCGCGGCGTCGATCTCGTCCGGGCTCAGGCCGCTCTGCGCATAGAGCTGCCGGCCGACCAGGCCCATCTCCGGGATGCCGGTGATGTCCGGCCGGTAGTAGCTGGTCATCATGTGCTGGTCCTTGCCGGACCCCTGCGCGGCGCCCTTGACGAGGACCGGCGTGTGCTGCAGGTCCCGGGCCCGCTCGGCGGAGACGACAACGAGCGCCTGCCCGCCGTCGGTTTCCTGGCAGCAGTCGAGCAGGTGCAGCGGCTCGGCGATCCACCGCGAGTTCTGGTGATCCTCGAGCGTGATGGGCTTGCCGTAGAACCACGCCGCCGGGTTGTTCGCGGCGTGCTTGCGGGCGACGACGGCCACCCGGCCGAAATCCTCACTCGTGGCCCCGTACTGGTGCATGTACCGGCGGGCGAACATCGCGACCCACTGGGCGGGAGTCGCCAGCCCCTGCGGCGTCAGCCATGCGTAGGCCGCGCGGTCGGCGGTCGAATCCATCGGCCGGTCGTGCTGGCCGAGACCGAACCGGACCCCGGAACGTTCGTTGAACGCGCGGTAGACCACGACGACCTCGGCGACGCCCGTCGCGACGGCCATCGCGGCCTGCTGCACCGTCGCGCATGCCGCCCCGCCGCCGTACCCGATGCGGGAGAAGAACTTCAGCTCCCCGAGCCCGCAGTTGCGGGCGACGAGGATCTCGCCGTTGGTCTCCATCGTGTAGGTGGCCAGGCCGTCGACCTCGGACGGGTCGATGCCGGCATCGGCGAGCGCCGCGACGATCGACTCGCACGCGAGCTGCAGCTCGGAACGGCCGGACTTCTTGGAGAACTCGGTGGCGCCGATGCCGACGATCGCGGCGGCACCGGAGAGCGGACTGGTCATCGGGTTCCTCCCGGCCGGTCGGTGAAGGCGATCGTGACGGTGCCGGTGGCGTGATCGCCGAGGCTGTTGGCCCCGCGGACCCGGACCTCGACGAGCCCGTCAGACTTGCCGACCACCTCACCAGTCATCGTCATGGTGTCGCCGGGGTAGTTCGGCGCGCCCAGGCGGATCTTCACCCGCCGCACCACGGCGCACGGACCGGCCCAGTCCGTCACGAACCGGCCCACCAGGCCGTTGCTGGTGAGAATGTTCATGAACACGTCCTTCGATCCGCGCTCGCGGGCGAGTTCGGGATCGTGGTGGACGTCCTGGAAGTCGCGGGTCGCGAGGGCGGTCGCGACGATCAGGGTGCGGGTGAGCGGGATCGCGAGTTCGGGCAGCACCTCGCCGATCTCGATGTCGTCGTAGCTGCGGTCCGTGGACACGGTGGCGGTCATGCGACCACCTCGACCCCGGCGGCGAGCTGGGCGCCCAGCCGTGCCAGGTCCGACGCGGACCCGCCGAGGGTGGCGCCGATCTGCTTGCCCCACAACAGGTGCCGATGCACCGGATAGTCGGTGTCGACGCCCATGCCGCCGTGCACGTGCGTCGTGCGGTGCACGACGCGCTGGCCGCCGTCGGTGGCCCACCACTTGGCGACGAGCACCGACGTGCCCGGATCCACGCCCTCGGCGAGCAGCCAGGCCGCCTGCCACAGCGTCACCCGCATGGCCTCGAGGTCGATGTAGCAGTCGGCGAGCTGATGGCCCACCGCCTGGAACGTCGCGAGCGGACGCCCGAACTGCATGCGCCCGTTGAGGTAGGTGACGGCCTGCTCGACCGCCCCGGCACCGACACCGAGCTGCAGGGCGGCGAGTGCGAGCTCGACGCGGTCGAGCAACCACTGCACCGCGGTGCCGTCGGCCGGGCCGAGCAGCTCGGCGGGCGCCCCGTCGAACGTGACGTTGCCGCAGATCTCCCACGTGGTGGACTGCGTCTGCTCCACGGCGACACCGTCACCGGCGAGGTCGACGACGAACAGCGCGGCACCGGCCGGCGTCGTCGCCGACACGATCGCGCGCTCCGCGACGTGGGTGACCGGGACGACGGCCTTGGCGCCGCTCAGGTGCCACCGGCCGTCGGTCTCGGTCGCGGTGGTCGCCGGAGCACCGTCGACGAACGGGCCGAACTCCTCGAGCCCGATCGTCAGCAACCGGCTGCCGTCGGCGACACCGGGAACCAGAGCGGTGCGCTGCGCGTCGGTGCCGAACTCGACCACCGCCAGGGCGGCGAGCACTGACTGCCAGATCGGGACGGGCGCCACGTGCCGGCCCTGCTGCTCGAGCAGCACGTACAGCTCGGACAATCCGAGACCGCCGCCGCCGAGCTCCTCGGGCAGGGCGACGCCGAGCAGACCGGTGGTGGCGAGTTCGCGCCACAGCTCCCGGTCGACGCGCTCGTCGCCGAGCTCGACCTGCTTGACCCGGTCGATGCCGGCCTTGCCGGTGAAGACCTCGCGGGCGAGGCCGCGAATCGCTTCCTGCTCTTCGCTGAAGTTGAAATCCATCTACGCGTCCTCCCGTGCGGCCGGCCGGAACGCGGGCAGCGTCAAATCCGGGTCGGCGTCGATCCAGTCCAGTTCCACCGGCATGCCGATCTCCACCGCGTCCGGCGCGACACCGGTCATGTTCGCGATCAGGCGGGTGCCCTCCTCGAGTTCGATCGTCGCCACGACGAGCGGGTACTCGAAGCCGGGGATCTGCGGGTGGTGGTTGACCACGAAGCTGTAGACGGTGCCGCGGCCCGACGCGTCGACGGTGTCCCAGTCGAGCGAGCGGCACTGCCCGCACATCGGCCCGGTCGGGTGCCGCAGGGTGCCGCACGACGTGCAGCGCTGGATCACCAGGCGGTGCTCCTTCGCCGCCTCGAACCAGAAGGCGTTGTCGGCGTTGAGCGCCGGGCGCGGCCGCAGCCCCTTCGGCTTCGCCTGTCCCGCGTCCTTCGGCCGGAAACGCAGCGTGCGCCACCGCTGGGTGGCGACGACCTCGCCGGCGCCGTTGCGGTACGTCTTGAGTGTGGTCACGAAATGCCCGGCGCCGAGGCCGGTCTTCTTCTCCTCCGAGATCGACTCGATCACCTCGGTGAGCGAGACCCGGTCGCCGGGACGCAGCTCGGCGAAGAACTCGAAGTCCGAGTCGGTCGCGACGACGGAGGTGTATCCGGCGGCGTCGAGGGTGGCGATCAGGTCGGTCCACACCTGTGACGGGTCGTTGTTCGCCATCTTGTCGGTGAAGGTGCGCATCGTCCACACCTGTGTCATGAGCGCGGGTGCGACGGCACCGTCGCGCCCGGTGGCGCGGGCGGCCTCGTCGTCGAGGTAGATCGGGCTGGTGTCGCCCATCGTCTCGACCCAGTGCCGGATCATCGGGGTGTTGACCTCGTCCGGACCCCACGTGGTGGGGGTCAGGGTCTGCCCCTCGAACGCGCGCAGCGCGGTCAGCAGTTCGCTCACTTGACCCTCTTCTCCCGCACCAGGCCCAGGCCCATGGTGCCGACCATGTCGCGCAGGACCTCGTTGACGCCACCGCCGAACGTGTTGACCATGCCCTGCCGGGAGATCTGCTCGATCTGACCGGCCAGCACCGCGCCCGGCGACTCGGGCCGGATGCGACCGGCCGCGCCGAGGATGCCCAGCAGCGTCCGGTAGACGTCGACGTGCGTCTCGGTGCCGTACACCTTGGTGGCGCCGGCGTCCGCGCCGGAGAGGGTGTCGGCCGCGACGGCGGCGGTCATCTTCCAGTTCAGCAGCCGCATCGCCTCGAGCTTGGCGTAGGTGCGGGCGAATTCCTGCTGCACCCAGGGAATCTCGATGGTGCCGTTCTCGCGGGCCCAGTCCAGCACCTGATGCCACAGCCCGTAGGTGCGGCCGCCGATCGCGGCCAGGCCGATGCGCTCGTGGTTGAGCTGGGCGGTGATCAGCGGCCAGCCGCCGTTGATCTCCCCGACCACGTCCCGGTCGGGGACGCGGATGCCGCTGTAGTAGGTGGCGGTGACCGACAGGCCGCCGACGGTGTGGATCGGCGACCACGAGAACCCGGGCGCGTCGGTCGGCACCATGAGGATCGAGATCCCGCGGTGCTTGGGGGCGTCGGCGTCGGTGCGGCACGCCAGCCACACGAAGTCGGCCGTGTTGGCGCCCGAGGTGAAGATCTTGTTGCCGTCGACCACCCACTCGTCGCCGTCGCGCACCGCGCGGGTCTTCAGCGACGCCAGGTCGGTGCCGGCCTCCGGCTCGGTGTAGCCGATGGCGAAGACGATGTCGCCGGAGAGGATGCCGGGCAGGAAGCGGTCCTTCTGCTCCTGCGTGCCGTACTTCATCAGGGTGGGGCCGACCGTGTTGACGGTGACGAACGGGAACGGCAGGCCCGCGCGCTGCACCTCGTCGAAGAAGACGAACTGCTCCTCGATGGACCGGCCCTGCCCGCCGTACTCCGTGGGCCAGCCGATCCCCAGCCAGCCGTCCTTGCCGAGCAGCGTGACGACCTCGCGGAAGTACTCGCCCCCCACTCCCTGCTCACCGGCGCGGCGACGCTTGTCCTCCGGCAGCAGCGACGCGAAGTAGGCGCGCAGCTCCTTCCTGAGCGCGACCTGCTCCGGGGATTCCTTCAGATCCATCGCGAATTCTCCTAGCGACCGAATGTCGTTGTGACCTCGGACGCTAGTCAGCGGGGCCGCCGCGCGGGCGAACCGTCTCGAACAGCGGGAACCGGCCGGTCACACCCGGCCGAGGCGTTCGGCGCAGGCGGCCATCTCGTCGACGACCCGGTCCAGCGTCCCGGCCTTCGGCGACGCCGACAGCACCATCCGCGTCGCTCCCAGCGCGCGGGCCCGGTCGAGGCGGGCCTCGTCGAGCCGCGGCAGCGTCGCCCCGAGCACCAGTTCCACGGCGCCGGGATCGCGGCCGGCCGATTCGGCGGCGCGGCGCATCTGCCCGATCGCCCGATCGAGGTCCTCCCCGGCCAGGCCGAGGGGCTGAAATCCGTCGCCCAGGCGTCCGGCCCGCCGGGCCGCGGCGGCGCTGTGCCCGCCGATGTACAGCGGCACCCCGCTCTCGCGGTGCGGCTTCGGCCAGCTGTGGGCGCCACGGAAGGCGTAGAACTCGCCGTCGAAGTCCACGCCCGCCGGGTCGGTGCCGGCCCACAGGGTGCGCATCACCGCGATCGCCTCGTCGGCGATCTTTCCGCGCCGGTCGAAGTCGCCGCCGCACGCCTCGATCTCCTCCCGCATCCAGCCCAGTCCCAGACAGATCCGGACGCGGCCGCGGGAGAGCCGGTCGAGAGTGGCCAGTCGCTTGGCCAGCACCACCGGATGGTGGTTGGGCAGCACCAGCACCCCGGTGGCGAGGCCGAGGTCGGTGGTGGCACCGGCGACGAACGACAACAGCTCGAGCGGGTCGGGCAGGTCGCAGTCGTCGGGCAGGTGGGACTTGCCGGTCGGCGAGTACGGATACGCGCTACCGGTGTTCGAGATCACCACGGAGTGCTCGACGGCGGAGATCTCGTCGAACCCCAGTTTCTCTGCGGCACGAGCGAATTCGAGAATCCTCTCGGGGTCCCCGCTGTGTCCCAGCTCGATCGGCACCACCACACCCAGCTTCACGTACGTCCGTCCTCTCGTGTCGCCGCTCCCCGAGCGGTCGTCTCCTCGATCAGCTTCGGCGCCCACACCACCTTGCCGAGCAGCCGGTCCGCGTCGGGCGCGGTCGCCAGCCACACCGCGGCGGCGGCGGGCACCGTCGCCGGCACGGCCTCGAATCCGGCGTCCTCGACGGCGCGCGTACCGCCCCGGGCCCGGCCCGCCTCGGTGACGACGAACCCGGGGGTCAGGTTGAACGCCCGGATCCCGCGGGCGCGGTACTCGGCGTTGATCATCCCGGCGATCCGGGCGAACGCGGCCTTCGACGCCGCGTACGACAGGCCCCAGCCGCCCTCCCCCGGCGGGGCGGGCGGGTCGACCGCCGCCGACCCGGACACCAGATCGATCACCACACCGCTGCCGCGGTCGAGCATCGCCGGCAGCACCGTCTGGATCAACGCCACCTGGTGCAGGTAGTTGCCGTCAATCATGGCGGCGGCGTCGGCGAGGTCGATGTCGAGCAGCCGGTCCATGTTTCCCGCGGTCTGCGCGTAGGCGTTGGCGACCAGCACGTCGATCCGGCCCCACACGTCCAGGACGCGCCGGCCCGCGCCGCGCACCGATCCGACGTCGAGCAGGTCCATCGGGACGGGCAACGCCCGCACCCCGAGAGCCTCGATCTCCGCGGTGGTGGTCTCGAGGCTGCCGGGCACGGCGATGGGTTCGTCGCCGTCACGGCGGCTCCGGGGCGGTACGGCGCCCTGTCCCTCGCGCACCGTGCGGGCGGTGACGGCGACGTCGAAGCCCGCACGGGCGAACGCGAGGGCGGTCTCACGTCCGATGCCGCGGCTGGCGCCCGTGACGAGGGCGACGCGGGTGCCGGACACCGGGCTACACGCTCAGCAGCCGCTGCCGGCCGTGTGCGGCGAATTCCTCGTCCAAGGCGGACTTGTCGGCCTCGCTCATGGCGGTGTACTCCGGCGCGCCGCGTCCCACCCACCGGTAGACGGGTTCGGTGGTGTGCCAGCGCTGCGCCTGCAGCTCGCGCTTGAGGACCTTGTTCGAGCCGGTCACTGGCAGGTTCGTCGACACCCGCACGAACCGGGGAACCGCCTTCGAGCCGAGATCGGCTTGGCCGGTGAGGAATTCGGCGAACTCCACCGGATCGAAGTCGGCGAGCGAGGCGATCTCGATCGCCGCCATCACCTGATCGCCCGAACGCGGGTCCGGCACCGCGTAGACACCGGTGGTCACGACCTTCGGGTGCCGGCGCAGGACCCGCTCGATCATCAGCGCCGAGGTGTTCTCGCCGTCGACCCGGATCCAGTCGCCCTTGCGGCCCGCGAAGTAGATGAAACCGGCCTCGTCGACGTAGCCGAGGTCGCCGGTCCAGTACCAGCCGTTGCGGATCCGCTCGGCGTCGGCGACGTCGTTCTTGTAGTAGCCCTCGAAGGCGCGGGCGCCCTCCTTGTTGATCATCTCGCCGATCGCCTCGTCCGGGTTGAGCACCCGGCCGTGCTCGTCGAGCACCGCACGGGCGCACTCGGCGAACGTGTCCGGATGCACCACCGCGATCCCGGCGTGCGCGGGCCGGCCGAGCGCGCCCTCCGGCGCCGCCGGATCGAGCCGGACCGACCCGGCGCCCTCGCTCGAGCCGTACCCCTCGTACAGCACCGCGCCGAACCGGCGCACGAACTCGGCCTTGTCCTCCGGCGAGGCCTCGGTGCCGAAGCCCCGCTCGAGCCGGTTGTCGGCGTCGTCGGGCTGTTCGGGGGTGGCCATCAGGTAGGCCAGGGCCTTGCCGACGTAGGTGAAGAACGTCGCGCCGAAGAACTTCACGTCGGGCAGGAACCCGGACGCGGAGAACTTGCGGGTCAGGCACACCGTCGCACCGTTGGCCAGGGCCGGCGCCCACAGCGCCATCAGCGCGTTGCCATGGAACAGCGGCATGCAGCAGTAGTCCACGTCGTCGCGGTGGTGCCCGTACTTGGCGGTGTTGGCGTACGCGAGCCGCGACAACCGGCCCTGGGAGCACTTGACGGCCTTGGACCGGCCGGTGGTGCCGGAGGTGAACAGCAGCAGGAACAGGCTGTCCTCACCGACGCCGTCGGCGATGGCCGGCTCCGCTCGGTGCGCATCGATCCGCGCCGCATAACCGGGATCGTCGATCAGCAGGAAACGGTCCTCGTCGAGGCCCAGGTCGAGTCCGCGCAGCTTCGCCATCCCGGCGGTGTCGGTGACGATGAGCTGGCAGTCCACGTAGCGGATCTCGGCCTCGAGTTCCGCCGCGCCGCGTGTGGGATTGATGCCGACGACCGTCGCGCCCGCCAGGGCGGCCCCGCCGAGCCAGAACAGGAAGTCCGGGACGTTGTCGAGGAGGATGCCGATGTGGAACGGGCCGTCGACGCGCAGCGACCGCGCGAGTGCGCCACGCGCGGCGCTCTCGCGCACCACGGCGTCCCACGTCCAGTCCTGTTCCCGGGTCCGCAGGCCGAGGCGGTCGTCGCCGACGCGGTCGAGCAGCATCTCGGCGATGGTGGCGCGCTGCACCCCCGTCTCCGTCGCGGCGGTACCGGGGTTCACGGTGCTCGTCATCGTCGCGGCTCCTTTCATGCCGTCCGGAGCACGCAGTGGGTGCCCCCGTAGATCGCGGTCATGCACTTGTTGCAGTGGTTGCACAGCGACGCGGCGGTCGCGTCCTCCTGCATGCGGTTGACGAGGTCCGGCTCGCGCAGCAGTGCCCGCGCGGCGGCGACGAACTGGAAGCCCTCGGCCATCGCCTCGTCGATGATCGCCCGGCCGGTGATGCCACCGAGCAGCACCAGCGGCATCTTCAGCTGCGACCGGAACTGCTTGGCGTCCTCGAGCAGGTAGCCGTCGCGGTAGGGGTACTCACGCAGGAAGTGCTTGCCCACCAGCTGGATTCCCAGCTTCGTCGGCTGCGGCATCACGGCGGCGAAGTCGCGCAGCGGCGCGTCGCCCTTGAACAGGTACATCGGGTTGAGCAGCGAGCTGCCGGCGGTCAGCTCGAGGGCGTCGAGCGAGCCGTCGGCCTCGAGCCACTTGGCGACCTGGATCGACTCGTCGAGCCAGAAGCCGCCGGGCACACCGTCGTCCATGTTGAGCTTGGCGAGGATCGCGATCTTGTCGCCGACGGCGTCACGGACGGCCCGGGCGGCCTCCCGCGCGAAGCGGGCGCGGTTCTCCAGCGACCCGCCGTACTCGTCCTTGCGCTTGTTGATCTTCGGGCTCAGGAACGAGCTGATCAGGTAGTTGTGCCCGAAGTGGATCTCGACGGCGTCGAAGCCGGCCTCGACGGCGCGGCGCGCGGCCTCGGCGTGGCCCTCGGTGATGCGGGCGATGTCCGCCTTGGTGGCGGGCTTGCTGAAGTTCTGGGTCGTCATGCGGAAGGCGCGGCTCGGCCCGAGGGCCGGGGTGCCGAGGTACTTCGCGGCGGCGACCGGACCGGCGTGGCCGATCTGCGCGGAGACCGCGGCGCCCTCGTTGTGGATCGCGTCGGTGAGCTTGCGCATGCCGGGCCGGGTCTCGTCGGTCCACTGCAGCTGGCCGGGAGCGGTCCGGCCGTCGGGTGCGACGGCGCAGTAGGCGACCGTCGTCATGCCGACGCCGCCGGCGGCGGGCCGGCGGTGGAACTCGATGAGCTCGTCGGTGACGAGCCCCTTCGGGGTCAGGCCCTCGAACGTGGCCGCCTTGATCACCCGGTTGCGCAGGGTCAGCGGGCCGAGCTTCGCGGGGGCGAAGGGATCGACCCTCGTCGTCGGGGTATCGAGAAATGTGGACATGCGGTTGCTCCTCCGGCAGCGATTCTGCGCCGAACGTAGCCCCGGCTGTCGGGTGGATCACGGCAAGTCTCGCTCAGTGGTAACCACTACCGCAGTGGCTGCCCGACATGAGAAATTGCAGTGGTACGCCTCACACGCGGCCGCGGCCGGGGTGGGGCTCCAAGGTCTATCGCCGCAGGTGGCACGGTGTTCACGTGACACGAAGGAAAGGTCCCCGCATGACTGCGTCCGCAGATCCCCGGCTCTACCTCGACGAGGTCGTCTCCCGTCTGACCGGCCCGGGTGGCCGGTTCGAGATCGTCGAGGAAGAGGTGCTCGGCGCCTCGATGCCGGTGATGAAGAACCGTGGCAAGGCCGTGGGTGAGCTGCTCGCCGACTCCCTGCGCTGGGGGGACCGGGACTACCTCGTCACCGCCGACCGCCGGCTCTCGTTCGCCGAGCACGCCGCCGCCGCGTACTCCCTCGCCCAGGCGCTGCGCAGCGACTACGGCGTCGAGAAGGGCGATCGCGTCGCGATCCTGGCCGCGAACACCCCGGAATGGGTGATTACGTTCTGGGCGAGCCAGACGCTCGGCGCGATCACCGTCGGCCTCAACGGCTGGTGGGTGCCGCGGGAGATCGAGTACGGCCTCGGGCACAGCCGGCCGAAGATCCTCGTCGTCGATGCCAAGCGCGCCGAGGCCCTCGCGGACGTCGACACCACCGGGATCACGGTCCTGACGATGGAGGAGGATCTGCCCCGCCTGATCGCGCAGTACGCCGGGGCCGAGCCGCCGCACGTCGACATCGACGAGGACGACCCGTCCGTCATCCTCTACACCAGCGGCACCAGCGGCCGGCCCAAGGGCGCGCTGCACTCGCACCGCAACCTGCTGGCGGTCGTCGACTACCACCGGTTCAGCGACGCCCTGCTCGCGGCGTTCACCGGCCGGACCTACAGCGACGACGTCCCCAGCGACCTGCGGTACCTGCTCACCTCGCCGCTGTTCCACATCGCGAGCCTGCACAACCTGGTGATCCCGCGGCTGGCGACGGGCAGCGCGGTGATCATGCACCAGGGTTCGTTCGACGTGGACAAGGTGCTGAGCCTGATCGAACGCGAACGCGTCACCAACTGGGGCGCGGTGCCGACGATGGCGTCGCGGCTGCTCGAGCACGAGGGCCTCGACAAGTACGACCTGTCGTCGCTGACGGCGTTCGCGCTGGCGTCGGCGCCGTCGTCGATCGCGTTCAAGGACCGGCTGCGCGAGAGGGTGCCGTTCGCGCGCGACGCCCTCGTCGACAGCTACGGCCTCACCGAGTGCAGCACCGCCATCGCGGTCGCCAACTCGCAGGACCTCGAGGCGTTCCCCGGCACCCTGGGCCGGCCGATCATCACGGTGAGCCTCGAGATCCGCGACCCGTTCGGCGAATGGCTGCCGGACGGGGTGGAGGGCGAGGTGTGCGTGCGCAGCCCGTTCGTCATGCTCGGCTACTGGGAGGACGAGGAGGCCACGGCCGCGGCGATCACCCCGGACCGGTGGCTGCGCACCGGCGACTACGGCGTCATCGAGAACGGCCGGCTGCGCCTGACGGGCCGTCGCTCGGACCTGATCCTGCGCGGCGGCGAGAACGTCTACCCCACCGAGATCGAGCAGACCCTCGACGAGCATCCGGCCGTGCGCGAGTGCGCCGTGATCGGCGTCCCGCACCCCGACCTCGGCCAGGAGGTCGCGGCGGTCGTCGTCCTCGCCGACGGGGCGAGCGCGACGGAGGAGGAGCTGCGCGAGTACGCGGCCGAGCGCCTGTCGTACTTCAAGGTGCCCACACGCTGGCGGATCACGTCCGACCTGCTGCCCCGCAACGCGACGGGCAAGACGGTGCGCCGCGAGGTCAGCATCTAGTTGCGCGGGGCGGTGCTTCTTGCGCGCGTTCTGACGCGCGCAAGAAGCACCGCCGGTCGCGGATGCGGCTACTGCGACCGGGACACGAATCCGGGGTCCTCGACCGCCAGTCGCTGCCGCACCGGCTCGGGCATGGTCGAGCACGAGTCCGCACTCGGGCGGTCGTCGGCGTGGTCGGCGGCCGAATCCTCGATCCCCACCGATGCGACGATGTTCTCCCAGCCGCCCCAGCCGGCGAAGCGGGCGGGCAGATCGACGTTGGCGGCGCCGTTGATGTGGAACGCCGCGCTCGGGTACGGCGCGTCCGGCGGCGTGGCGACGCCCCCGCCGGGCAGGCGCACCACGTCCTCCGGATTGGGCAGCATGCCCGCGAGTTGCATCGCGTGGTACTGGTACATCTCCCACGGCGCGGTGTCGAAGTAGTACCAGCTGGCCGCGCACACTCCGTAGAGGTCGGGACCGAACTGCGCGTAGTTCAGGTACAGCTCCATGATGCGGGCGTCGGGCAGGGTGGTGCTCAGCAGGATCGACGGCACCGTCTCGACGGCTTTGCGGATCGCGCTCTGGTCGGGGGTGAAGAACATGTTCTTCGCGAGCTGCTGCGGGATCGTCGAATACGTCTGCTGTGGCTCACCCGTCAGGTGGGCGACGGCACGGTCGGCATAGTCGCCCCAGTGGAATGCCTGCGCACGAAGACCCATCTGGTCGTCCTCGTGGGCGATCACCGAGGCGACGACATAGCGGCTGACATGATCGAGCGAGACGTACTGGTAGGTGACCGGACCGTCGTCGATGCGCATGAACCGCGACGACGCCGGCGTCCACACCCGCAGCGACGCGGTGGCCGTCAGCGCGATCAGCACGAGCGCCGCGACCGCCGCCCCTGCCCACTTCGCCCGCGCGGGCCACGGGTTGCGCGGCGGCTGCGCCGGCAGCGGGGGCTGCCCGGGCCGGGCGACGGGTGGCCACGGCGGTTCGGGCCGGCGGAATCCTGCGTATTCGGGCTCGCGGCGGGGCTGCGGCTCGGACCGGCGGGGCCACTGCACCGCGGAGCGCCGCAGGCGGGGCCACTGCACCGCGGAGCGCCGCAGGCGGGGCCACTGCACCGCGGAGCGCCACAGCCGGCGCGGCTTCGGGCCGCGGCCCTGCGGTTCGCGGCGCACCGGTTCCTCGGGCGTCGCCGCCCAGGCGCGCAGACGGGCGGCGACACACCGGGTGCACCGGCCGTCGACCCGCCTCTCGAACGGACCCACGATCCGGCCGCACGTGGTGCACCTGCCCGGCCTCATCGCTGCACACGCCTCCCACTGGTCACCGACACGACCCCCTCATCTTCGTCGCCGACGGTCACGGGCCGGTCTCGGGGGGGTCGGGACCCGGATGCTCAGTCCACCCGCGGCGCCCACTGGACGCCGTTGATGTGCGCACCGCCGTCGACGAACAAGGTGTTACCGGTGAGGTAACGCGCGGCGTCGCTCGCGAGGAACACCGCGACGGGCCCGATGTCGTCGAGCGGGTCACCGATGCGGCCCATCGGGTTGGCCTGCGCCGACGCCGCCGCCATCTGGGGGTCGGCTGCGGCCACCCGGCGGAACGCCTCGCTCTGCGCGCCCGGGCAGATCACGTTGCAGCAGATCTGCTTCGGCGCCCATTCCCGCGCCGCGGTGCGGGTGAGGGTGCGCAGCGCCTCCTTGGCGGCGTTGTACTGCACGGAGTACATGTGCGCGTTGACGCCGTTGAGCGAGCACAGGTTGATCACCCGGCCGGTGCCGTGGCGCTCGAGTTCCGGGAGAGCGCGCTGCATCGCCCAGAACGCCGCCATCACGGCCGTATCGAATCCGGCGCGCAGCTGCTCGTCGGTCATGTTCTCGAAACGGGCGTACCCGGAGCCGCGCCAGGCGTTGTTGACGAGGACGTCGAGACGGCCGAACCGCTCGACCGCGCCGTCGACCGCGGCGTGGACCTGGTCCTTGTCGGTGACATCGGTGCGCACGAAGTGGGCACGCGCACCCCACTCGTCGCGCAGCCACCGGGCGGTGGCGTCGCCGGCCTGCTCGTCGATCTCGGCGACGAGGACGTCCGCGCCCTCCCGCGCGTACGCCGCAGCGATGCCGCGTCCGATGCCCATGCCGGCGCCGGTGACTACCGCGACGCGGCCGTCGAGTGCTCCCATGCGGACTCTCCTATCGGGGGCGCGGAACCGTCTTGTCGATGAAGAGTCCCTCCACCGAGACGCACAGCTGCCCGTCGGCCGTCGTGATGTTGCCGACGGTGCGGATCTTGCGGCCGTCGACGGAGACGAGCCGGCCGGTGATCACCAGCGGCTCGAACAGCGGCGTGGGCCGGTGGTAGTTCGTCTCGAGCTTCGCCGTCATCCCGGACTTGCCGCCCCACGCGTTGGCGACGCCGAGCACATGGTCGAGGATGAGCGCGGACACCCCGCCGTGGACGCACCCGGGCGGACCCTGGTACGGCATCGTCAGCGTGACCGTGCCCCGCACCGAGCCGTCCTCGAGCCCTTCGAGGACCAGCGGTGGGGCGATGGCGTTCTCGGGCCCGGTGACCGGGTCGTGCCGGGTGACGCCCTCGCCGTTCCACATGTCGATCAGTCGTTCGGCGACCTCCGGGGCGTGCTCCTCGAGGTGGTCGGCGATGCTGTTCAGCTCCTCGGCGACCCGGTCGAGGTTGGCGTTGCCGCGGTCGGTGCGCAGCATGGCGTCGACGACGCGGCGCGCGGCGGCGGTCGCCCGGTCCACCGGCGCGTCCTGCGGCGCCGAGGTCAGCACCGTGCCGTGGGCGTGGGTGGCGGCGGTGGGATGCGTGCCGACCTTCACGGACGCACCTCCATGACGGCGTGCGTGAGGACGGGGGCGCCGTCGCGCTCCGGGCAGGTGGCCAGCAACGTCAGCCGGTCACCGTCGCGCCAGACGGCGGTCTCGATGGTCTCGCCCGGGAACAGCGAGCCGGCGAACCGCACCGACCAGCTCCGCACCCGCGCCGGGTCGCCGTCGAGCAGACCGTCGACGACGGCCTTGCACACGATTCCGTAGGAGGCCAGACCGTGCAGGATCGGCCGGTCGAAACCGGCGGCCTGTGCGAATGCGGGCTCGGCGTGCAGCGGGTTCATGTCGCCGCTGAGCCGGTACAGCAGTGCCTGCCGGGTGCCGGTGGGCGAGACGAGGACGGTGTCGGCGTCGCGTTCGGGCACCGCGTGCGGCGTCTCCGGGCCGGGTTCGCCCCCGAAGCCGCCCTCGCCGCGGGCCCAGATCTGCATGCCGGTGGTCCACAGCGGTGCACCCTCGGGGGTGGCGGCGGACTGTTCGAGCACGATGACGGCGGCCTTGCCCTTGTCCCACACGTGGGCCACGCGCGACGAGATGTGCGCCGTCCCGGAGGTGGGGATGGGGGCGTGCAGCTGCAGCGATTGCCCCCCGTGCAGGATGCGCCGCAGGTCGATGTCGATGCCGGGCAGGTTCATGCCGGCCGGCTTCAGCGCACCGGCCGAGATGCCCTGACCGGCCACCATCGCGAACGTCGGCAGCACCCGCAGGTCCTTCTCGTACACCCAGCGCAGCTCGGCCGGGTCGAGTCCGTCGCCGCCGGCACCGAGGCCGAGGTGATACAGCATGACGTCGCGGTCGGTCCAGACCGCTTCGCGCACAGTGGGTTCGGCGGACAGCGCGATCTTCGGGTCGATGGGCACGGTCAGTTCTCCTTCTCGTCCGCGGATCCGGTGAGGGTCCCGGCCCGGTACAGCGTCACCACGCACGCGCCGCCGAGCCCCAGATTGTGTTGCAGGCCCACGCGCGCGCCGTCGACCTGGCGGTCACCGGCCTCGCCGCGCAGCTGCCAGGTGAGTTCGGCGCACTGGGCCAGGCCGGTGGCACCGAGGGGATGGCCCTTGGAGAGCAGGCCGCCCGACGGGTTGACCACCCACCGGCCGCCGTAGGTGGTGGCCCCCGACTCGACGAGCTTGCCGCCCTCCCCCGGGCCGCACAGGCCGAGCCCCTCGTAGGTGATGATCTCGTTGATCGCGAAGCAGTCGTGCAACTCGATCACGTCGACGTCGTCGACGGTGAGCCCGGACTCGGCGAACACCCGGGCGGCGGCCGCCCCGGTCATCGGGGCGCCGACGACGTCGATCATGGAGCGGCTGTCGAACGATTCGCCGGTGTCGGTGGTCAGCGCCTGCGCCACGATCTCGACGGCCCGGTCCTCGAGGCCGTGCTCGCGCACGAACGCCTCGCTCGCCAGGACCGCCGCGCCGGCGCCGTCGGAGGTGGGCGAGCACTGCGAGCGGGTGAGCGGCGCGTGGATCATCTTGTCGCCCAGGACCTGTTCGAGGGTGTACTCGTCGCGGAACTGCGCGTAGGGGTTGTGCACCGAGTGCCGGTGGTTCTTCACCCCCACGGCGGCGATCTGCTCGGCGGTGGTGCCGTAGCGCTCCATGTGCTCGACCGCGGCATTGCCGAACAACTGCGCTGTCATCGGCCCGGTGCCCCACTCGTGCAGGTCGGTCATGACCTTCAGGTGGTGGTCGAGGGTGGTGACCTTGGGCAGTTCGCCGGTGCCGGTGAGGGAGGTGCGGGTCATCTTCTCGAACCCGACGGCCAGCGCGACGTCGGCCTGCCCGCCCTGCACCCAGTCCCGCGCCGTCATCAGCGCCGTGGACCCGGTGGCGCAGTTGTTGTCGACATTGACGATCGGGATGCCGGTCAGCCCCACCTCGTACAGGGCGCGCTGACCGGCGGTGGACGGCTGGAACACGTAGCCGACGGCGGCCCGCTGCACCCGCCCGTAGCCGATGCCGGCGTCGCTTAGGGCGGCGTCGACGGCCTCGCGGACCATCTCGGGGTATTCCCGGCCGCCGGTCTCGATCTTCTCGAACTTCGTCATCCCCACGCCGACGACGAACACGCGACGCCCGTGCCGCGCCGACGTCACCGCGGCGCTCACTTCCCGGGCTCGGGGTCGCGGGGCAGGCCGAGCAGGCGCTCCCCGATGATGTTGAGCTGGACGTTGGTGGTGCCGCCGGCGATCGACATGCACTGGGAGTTGAGGAACATCTGCGTCGCCGACCGGCGGTCCTGCGCGCCGAGCAGAGAGCGTGGCCCGGCCCAGTCCATCGCGACCTCCCACACCTGCTGGATGTGCTCGACGCCGAGCAGCTTCGCGACCGAGGACTCGGCGCCGGGCTGCGCCCCGGCCAGCGACCGCAGCGTGGTGCGCAGCGCCATCAGCCCGCCGGTCTGCGCGTCGCACAACACCTTCCCGAGGACGGTGGCCTGTTCGTCGTCGAGCCCGCCGGGCAGTTCGGCGGCCAGTTCGAGCAGGGCCTCGCCGCCGGAGCCGAGGGACGAGTCGTGCGAGAGGGAGACGCGTTCGTTGGCGAGGGTGGTGCGAGCGAGCTTCCAGCCGTCGCCGGGCTCGCCGACGAGGCACTCGTCCGGGACGAAGACGTTGTCGATGAAGATCTCGTTGAACAGCGCCTCGCCGGTGATCTCGCGCAGCGGGCGGATGTCGAGACCCTCGCTGCCGCGCATGTCGACGAGGAAGTACGACAGGCCCTTGTGCTTGGGAGCGGAGGCGTCGGTGCGGGCCAGGCAGATGCCCCAGTGGGCGTCGCGGGCCATCGAGGTCCACACCTTCTGCCCCTGCAGGATCCACCCGCCGTCGACCTTGGTGGCCTTCGTGGTCAGCGACGCCAGATCCGAGCCCGCGCCGGGCTCGGAGAACAGCTGGCACCAGACGATGTCGCCGCGCAGCGACGGCGGCACGAACCGCTCGAGCTGCTCCGGGCTGCCGTGCGCGATCAGGGTCGGCACCACCCAGTTGCCGATGATCATGTCGTGCGGCCTCAGGCTGGCCCCGCGCAGCTCCTCGGCGATCACCAGCTGGGTGACCGCGTCGGCACCCTTGCCCCACGGTGCGGGCAGATGTGGTGCGGTGTAGCCCTTCTCGGCGAGGTACGCGGTGCGTTCGGTGCCGTCGAGAGCGACGGCGGGCTCGAGTTCGCCGCGCACCTCGGTGCGGATCCGTTCCGCCTCCGGCGGCAGGTCGATGCCGAGGACGCGGCGGGTGCCGCCGCGGGTGAGGTCGGTGACGCGCCGGCGCCACGAGGCGGTGGAGCCGAGCAGGATCCGCAGCGACTGGGCGCGGCGCAGATACAGGTGCGCGTCGTGCTCCCACGTGTAGCCGATGCCACCGAGGATCTGGATGCAGTCCTTGGCCACGGCGAACGCGACCTCAGGGGCCGTGGCGCCGGCGACGGCGGCCGCGAGGGACGCCTCGTCGGCCTCGGCACCGCCGGGGGTCAGGGCACGGGCGGCGTCCCACGCGCACACGCGTGCCTGCTCGGCGAGTGCGAGCATGCGTGCGGCGCGGTGCTTGACGCCCTGGAACTGGCCGATCGGCCGGCCGAACTGGCGGCGCACGGCGGCGTACTCGGCGGCGGTGCGCACGCACCAGTCCGCGATGCCCGAGGCCTCGGCCGCGAACAGGGCGGCGGCGAGATCGGTGACGCGCTGCGGATCGATCCGCAGCACGTCGTCGGCGCCGAGCGCCAGCCGGTCCACCTCGAACTGCGAATTGCCGCGGACCACATCGTGACTGGGCAGGTCCTCGACGTCGACCCGGTCGCGGCGCAGCAGCACCCAGGCGCGGTTGCCGGCGTCCTCGGCCGCGACGAGCAGCAGATCGGCGGTGTGGCCGCCGAGGACGAATCCGGATCGTCCGGACAGTGTGGTGCCGGCCGAGCCGCGCCCCACCCGCAACGTGCCCGGCTCGAGGGCGACGCCGGCGAGCGTGGCACCGTCCGCGAGACCGGCGAGTTCGGCGGTGCGGCCGGCCTCGCGCAGCACCGCGGCGGTCAGCACGGTCGACAGGAACGGGCCGGGCACCATCGACCGGCCGAGTTCCTCGGTGACGACCGCGAGTTCGACCAGACCGCAGCCGGCGCCGCCAACCTCTTCGGGCAGGTGCAGACCGAGCACACCGAGTTCGGCGAGCGAGTTCCAGAACGCGGGACGGGTGTCGGTCTTGGCTTCGACGGCCTGGCGCACCACGTCGGCGGTGACGTGGCGGGTGGCCCAGCCGCGCACCGCGTCGCGCAGGTCGCGGTCCTCGTCTGTCAATCCAATGGTCATGTCGGCCTCGCGAATTCGATGGTGTCGGTCAGATGCGTTCGATGACGGTGGCGGTGGACAGTGCGCCGCCCGCGCACATGGTGACCAGGGCCGTGGACCGGTCGGACCGCTCGAGCTCGTGCAGGGCACTGGTGAGGAGCCGGGCACCGGTCGACCCGACGGCGTGACCGAGGGCGATGGCGCCGCCGTTGACGTTGACCTTGGACATGTCTGCGTCGAGCACCTGCGCCCACGACAGGACGACCGCGGCGAATGCCTCGTTGATCTCGACGAGGTCGATGTCGTCGAGCGTCATGCCGGCCTTGCCGAGGACGTGGCGGGTGGCATCGATCGGACCGTCGAGGTGGTAGTACGGGTCGGACCCGACCATGCCCGAGGCGACGATCCGGGCGCGGGGCCGCAGGCCCAGCTCCTGGGCGCGCTCGGCGCTGGTGAGCAGGACCGCGGCGGCGCCGTCGCTGATCTGCGACGCGGAACCGGCCGTGTGGATGCCGCCCTCGACGACCGGCTTCAGTGCGGCCAGGCCTTCGGCGGTGGTCTCGCGCAGGCCACCGTCGCGGGTGACGACGGTGGTCTCGCCGGTGGGCACGCCGTCGACGAGGACGGGCGCCTCGGTGGGGACGATCTCGCGGTCGAACCGGCCCTCGGCCCATGCGGCAGCGGCGCGGCGCTGCGACTCGAGGCCGAAGGCGTCGGTGTCGCCGCGCTTGATGCCGCGCTTGGCGGCGATGCGCTCGGCCGAGGTGAACTGGTCGCCCATGTCGATGGTCCAGTCGTCCGGGTAGGGGCTGCCGGTCTCGGGGGTGAGGGCCTGGCCGAGGAACACCCGGCTCATGGATTCGACGCCGCAGCCGATGCCCGCGGTGATCTGGCCGGAGGCGATGAGACCGGCGACGATGTGGACGGCCTGCTGGGAAGAGCCGCACGCGCAGTCGATCGACGTGGCGGCTGTCGTGTAGGGCAGTCCGGCGTGCAGCCAGGCCTGCCGGGTGACGTTGTTGGACTGCTCGCCGGCCTGGGTGACGCAGCCGCCGACGATCTGTCCCACCTGGTCGGCGGCGAGGCCGGTGCGCTCGAGAACGGCGCGCTGGGCGGTGCCGAGCAGGGTGGCCGGGTGCAGACCGGACAGGGCGCCGCGGCGGCGGCCGACGGGGGTACGGGCCGCGTCGACGATGACTACGTCGGTCATGAGCTGGCTCCTCGGAACATAAGTGCTGGGCAGGTGTTCATGGGACGCGCCGGGGAACAGAACCGGAACGCGTTCATTTTTGGAATGTATTCCATTTCTTACGCCGAGGCAATGGTCTGTTTAGGATCGGATGTCGGTCTATACCCGGCCGACAGAACTAGAATTCATTTCAGTTCTATGGGTACGCCACGGTTCGACGCACGAGTGCGCGACCGCGGGGGTCAGACAGAGAGCGCCGGGCTCGCGTTCGCCGGGCTCGTGTTCGCCGGACTCGCGTTCGCCGGACTCGCGTTCGACAGCCCCGCGAGCAGCAGCTCACACGCCACCCGCAGGTCGGACTCCGCGTCGGGAACCGAGATCCGGCCGTTGAGACTGGACTGGATGATCCCGAACCACGCCTGCTCGAGGACCCGCACGAGTGTCGCGTCCCGTTCGGTGACGTACTCGAGCCCGGCCGCACGGTAGAGCACCTCGCGGAAACGGTGGTCGATCTTCGCGACGTCGGGAATGGACGTCGCCTTGGCGGTACTCGTGGACTGGATCATCGCCGTCGCCAGCAACGGCCGTCGCCGCAGCGCCCGCGTCGCCCGCACGAGCGCCTCGTAGACGGCCTCCTGCGGAGTGGCGTCCGGGTTGGTGCGCTGGGCCATCCGGTCGCTCATCTGATCGATCTGATCGACCATGACCGCCACGAACAGGTGTGTCTTGGACGGGAAGTACCGGTACAGGGTGCCGATGGCGACGCCGGCCATCTTCGCGACCTCGTGCATCTGCACCCGCTCGAGTTCCTTCTCGGTCGCCAGGCTCGCGGCGGCGTCGAGGATGCGCCCGAACCGCGCGCGCTGCTCGGCGGACGTCGGCTCCGCGGCGTCCCGCGCTTCGGCAACTCTGGGCACGGGGTCCTCCTCCGTCGTCTCGTCCCTGCGGCAACGCCGCGCCCTCCAGCATCCCGCGTTCCACGCCGAGCCGCCGGAGATCTTCCACTCAGTGGGACGTGCCCGTGCTCGACGCACGAGAGGCAGGATACAGCGGTCCCGGTCACCCCTCGTTCCGGCAGGCCCCGGGTCAGATCAGATTGTCCTCCACCGGCAGCCCGAACGCGCCCCGCCCGTACATCGCGAGGGCACGCTCGGGATCGTTGGCGACGTGCACGCTGCCCGCGTGCGCATCACGCCATGCCCGCTCGACGGGGTTCCCCCGGCCGAGCGAGTTGCCGCCCGAGGTCTTGAACAGCAGATCGATCGCCTCGACGGCACGCTCGGTGCCCCGCACCTGGTCGCGGCGCAACCGCAGCCGCAGCCTCGTCGGCAGCGGCTGCCCCGCCACCGCCAGCTCGTACAACTCCCGGATGTTGCGGTCCGTCTGGAGGATCGCCGCATCGATCTCGGAGGCGGCCCGGGCGACGGCGACCTGCGCGAACTGGTCCTCGGCGAACCGGCCCCCGCCCAGGCTCAACCGCACCCGGTCCCGCATCGCGCCCAGATACTGCTCGTAGCAGCCGGCGACCGTTCCGATCACCGGCGCGGCGACCGCGGTGGTGAAGATCGCCGCGAACGGCAACCGGAACAACGGCCCCGGATTCACCGCATGTCCGGGGGCCCGCAGCTGCGCCAGGTCGTAGTTGCGCACCGTGCGGTGATGCGGCACGAACGCGTTGTCGACGGTGATCTCGTTGCTGGCGGTTCCGCGCATGCCCACGACGTCCCACACGTCCTGGATCCGGTAGTCGCTGCGCGGCACCAGGACGGTCATGAAGTCCACCGGCCGGCCCTCGGCACCGACGACGAGCGCCCCGAGCAACGCCCAGGTCGCATGCTCGCACCCGGACGAGAACCGCCAGCTGCCCGACAGCCGGAAACCGCCGTCGACCGGGACGAGTTCGCCGACCGGCGCGTACGACGAGGACAGCAGCGTCGAATCGTCCTGCCCCCACACGTCGTCCTGGGCCTGCGGGTCGAACAGGGCCAGATGCCAGGAGTGGACCCCGAGGATCGACGTCACCCAGCCGGTCGACCCGCAGGCCCCCGAGATCTCCCGTACCACCTCGTAGAAGCGCACGGGGTCGCATTCGAGACCGCCGTACCGGGCGGGCTGCAACATCCGGAACACCCCCGCGGCGGCCAGGTCCTGCACGGTCTGGTCCGGCACCCGGCGCGAGTCGTCGACCACGTGCGCGCGTTCCGCGATGGACGGCAGCAGTTCGCGCACCTTCGTCAGCACGTCGTCGGGCATCGGCGTCACTCCTTCGTGACCGGGGCGGGTACGAGCTCCCCCATCGTGCGGCGCCGTCGCCGCGGACCGCCGGAACGTGTCCCGGACAGTGGGATCGTCGCACCCCCGGTGACCGGCCTCACCTAGCGTCGAATCCACGGTCGCAGGCGGCTGCCGTCCCCCGGCCCACCCGCGCACAGCACCGAGGTGCTCCATCCGATACGACATTTCCTCCGAAAGGACGGACGACAGTGAGCTCCAGCAAGTCCGACGACGTCGAAGTTCGCGAGATCGTGGCCGGTGCCGCGCCCACCCGGTTCGCCCGGGGATGGCACTGCCTGGGCCTGTCCGAGTCCTTCAAGGACGGCAAGCCGCATTCGATCCACGCCTTCGGCACCAAGCTCGTGGTGTTCGCCGACAGCAACGGCAACCTGAAGATCCTCGACGCGTACTGCCGCCACATGGGCGGCGACCTCAGCCAGGGCACGATCAAGGGCGACTCGGTGGCCTGCCCCTTCCACGACTGGCGCTGGGGCGGCAACGGCCGGTGCACGTCGATCCCCTACGCGCGGCGCGTCCCGCCGATCGCGAAGACCCGTGCGTGGCACACCCTCGACCAGGACGGAATGCTGTTCGTCTGGCACGATCCCGAGGGCAACCCGCCGCCCGCCGACGTCACCATCCCCCGCATCGAGGGCGCGACGAGCGACGAGTGGACCGATTGGGTCTGGTACACCACCGAGGTCGACACCAACTGCCGCGAGATCATCGACAACATCGTCGACATGGCGCACTTCTTCTACGTGCACTACTCGTTCCCCACGTACTTCAAGAACATCTTCGAGGGCCACGTCGCGACGCAGATCATGCACGGTCAGGCGCGCGAGGACATGCGGCCGCATGCAGACGGCCAGCCGAGGCTCGTCGGCAGCCGCTCCGAGGCGGCGTACTTCGGTCCGTCGTTCATGATCGACGACCTGCAGTACAAGTACGAGGGCTACGACATCGACTCGGTGCTGCTCAACTGCCACTACCCCGTCAGCGAGAACAAGTTCGTCCTGATGTACGGGATCATCGTGAAGAAGTCGGACGCCCTCGGCGACTCGGCCGACGAGACGGCCCGCAAGTTCGGTGACTTCATCGCCCGTGGTTTCGAGCAGGACGTCGAGATCTGGAAGAACAAGACGCGCATCGAGAATCCGCTGCTGTGCGACGAGGACGGCCCGGTCTACCAGCTGCGCCGCTGGTACGAGCAGTTCTACGTGGACGCCGCCGACGTCAAGCCGGAGATGACCGAGCGGTTCGAGTTCGAGATGGACACCACCCGCCCCGTGGCTGCGTGGATGAAGGAGGTCGAGGAGAACCTCGCCCGCAAGACGGCAGCCGAGGAGGCGGCGACCACCGATGCAACCCCTGCAGTGCACTGAGTGCGGCGCCCGGGTTCTCGTCGCCAAGAACAGCTGGGAGCACACCTCCGTCCAGTGGAACGAGGAGGCGCGGTCCCGGTGCCCGGAGATGCGTGAGCAGGGTGGGCAGGACTCCCGGCCCGGGGCGCCGCGCCGCGGTTGCGCGAAGCTCGCCGAGACCATCACGTGGGCCGCGACCGAAGGCCGCCTGACCGTCCTCGACGACACCCCGGTCCCCGGACCGATCGTCCAGTAAGCCAGCCGGAAAGGAACTTTCGTGATCGACGTCAAGCAGTACGGCCCGTGGGCCGTCATCGCCGGCGGCTCCGAGGGCGTCGGCTCCGCCTTCGCCGACGAGCTGAGCAAGGCGGGGCTGAATCTGGTGCTCATCGCCCGCAAGCCCGGCCCGCTCGAGGAGACCGCGGAGAAGGTACGCAGCAACGGCGTCCAGGTCCGCACCCTGGCACTCGACCTGCTCTCCCCCGACGCCGTCGAGCAGATCCGGCAGGCGACCGACGACGTCGAGGTGGGGCTGCTCATCTTCAACGCCGGCGCCAACAGCTACGGCCACGAGTTCGTCTCCGGCGACCTCGACGGCTTCCGTGGCGTGATCACCCTCAACATCGATCGGCAGCTGGAACTTTCGCACCTGTTCGGGTCGAAGATGAAGGAGCGCGGGCGTGGTGGCATCATGCTGCTCGGCTCGCTCGCCGGCTACATGGGGTCCGAGCACCAGAGCATCTACGCGGCGTCGAAGGCGTTCAGCCGGGTCTTTGCCGAAAGCCTGTGGCTCGAACTGGCCCCGCACGGGGTGCATGTCGTCGAACTCGTCCTCGGCGTGACCCGCACCCCGGCGATGATCCGCGCCGGGTTGAACTTCGACATCCCCGGCATGCTCGTCGCCGAGCCGGAGGAGGTGGCTCGGGAGGGCCTCGAACACCTCACCGACGGCCCGGTGTGGGTGACCGGCGGCAACTACGAGGCCGCGGTCAAGCGCAGCGGATTCCCCCGCGACAAACTCGTCCGGGGCGCGGCCGAAGCGATGCGCAAGCTGCTGAACCGGAGCTGACCGACCGGATTTCCGGGCGCCGGTGTGAAAGCACCGGCGCGGGGGTACCTTACACACGATCGGGTCGGCCGGACTGCGCACATTCCATGACAGTCGGTCCACCGTCGACTTGCTGCGCAGGACGGCCGGCCCGATCGGTTCTCGTATCCGAACTGCCCATCCGCCGAGCACGGCGGGTGGGCAGTTCGTTTCGGTGCGGGTCGGAGCGCCGGCGGTCGGGACCAGAAGTTCGATACCGCAGATTCAGCGCCCGGACCCTGATGCGCGAGGCGGCATCGAGGTTCTCTCGGTGTCGGCGGATGGGGTGCCCGTTCGAGCGGGGCGCGTTCGAAGTAGGCAGCGTGCTCGAACGATCAGACCATGACCGTTATCGGCATCTACCCTCAGCAACTGGATCCATACACGCTGATGGACACCACTATGCCCCGGTTTCCTCGGGTTGCATCACATGCACGAGCGCTCCGGTGGGGTCGGTGAACATGGTGATCCGTCCTACGCCTGGAACGTCGTGTGGCTCCTCGAGTACCTTGCCGCCGAGCTCGGCAACCTTGGCGGCGGTGGCGTCCGCATCGGCCACGGCGATGTAGCCGATCCATCGTGGCGGAGGGGATCCGGCGTAATCTCGCGCCGTGGGATTCATCATTCCGGCGATGTCCTTGCCCTCGTGACGGAACAGTGTGTAGGTGCCCAGTGGGCCCGCGTCGACCTCGTGTTTCTCCCAGCCGAAGAGGGCACTGTAGAACTCCCCGGCCGACGCTTGATCGGGTGTGACAAGTTCGTTCCAGATGAAGCTGTTCGGTTCGGTCACGCCGGCCTCCTCGAAAGCGTGTGTGGCGCTCCTTCAAGACATATCCGAGTCCTGTCGAACACGCGTTCGTCCAAGCAATTGTCATTGTCTCAGGAGTCTCGTGCCTGCGGTGCCAGCATTTTCGTCGACCCGTTGTGGGTCCAGTTCCAGACCCTGATCCCTGCACGGGCCGACACCCATCCGTTGGGCTGTCACCGGCGGCGGGTACCGGACCGGGTGGTGTTCGACGAGCTCGTGGCCCGGCTCGTGCCGGGCTCCTACCAGGCGCACGCCGATGGCCGGGTCTCGGCCACCACCCTGCGGCCCGGCGACGAGTGGATCAGCGCGGGGGTGTTCGACCAGCTCGAACAGGCTGCGCCGGTGGACGGCGAGGGCCACCGGTCGGGGTCGTCTCGATCCGCCCGGCCTTCCGGCGACAGACCGGCGAGTTGCATTCGCCAGCAACGACTTCCACGAGTACCGTGACGGCAGGGTGGCCCGGTTGTGGACCGTCTTCGACGCGAGGGATCTGCTCGTGCAGCTGAGTGTGCTCCCCAAGTCGGGGAGTACCGCCGAGAAGGCCGTGATCGGCCTGCACCGACTCCGCCTTCGTCTCCGGCGCGCGAGAATCGACCGGTGATCGTGTGCGCCTTTCGTGCGACGTGCCTGGCACGATACGCACACCGGAGACAACGACATCAGGAGCTGCGGTCACCCGCGTCGGTGCCGGTTCTTCGTCCGTCGTGGTCCCCGGGTGCCTGCCGTTCCCGGTGCCCGGAACGCACCGGGGGCGTGGGCGTGTCCCTGGTGCTTCGTCGGGCGTCCGCTCTGCAGATGACTTCGCGCATACTCCTCACGGAAGAATGGAATCTCGGCCTCAGTGCAACAGCTTTCCCAGGGCACCCGCGGCGGCCATTACGGCTGCGGCGAGCTTTTCCTCTCCTGCCGTGAGCTCGAATACAGAGATGCCCACGGCAGCTTGGGTGCCGCCGGGACGACTCGGGACGGCGGCGGAGATGCCGATGGCCGCGGGGACGATTTCGCCTTGCGATAGCGCATAACCGCGGCGGCGTGCCGCGGCGACTTCGGGGCGTTCACCGTCCATCGGCGGCATCGAGGCCAGCATCGCCAGGCCCGCGGAGCCGCGGTCGATCGGATCCACCTGGCCGGGCCGGAATGCGATGTGCATTTTCGATCGTCGCGGCTCGACCACCATCATCGCGCGCACATCGGACTCCGATTCACGCACCACCAGGTGGGCGGTTGCCTCCACCGTGTCCGCGAGCTCCTCGAGGATCGGCCGCGCCAGGGTACGCAGGTCCTGCTCGACGGAGTCGGCAAGCGTCACGAGCCCGGTGCCGAGCGAGATCCGCTTGCGGTTGTCGCGCCGGCACAATCGGTGTGCCTCGAGGGTGCGGATCAGCCGGTGCGCGACCGTGCGGTGTACGCCGATCCCGTCCGCGATCTCACTGACCGTCAGTCCGCGTGGATGGACGGCAAGCAGTTCGAGGATTTCCAGTCCGTGATGCAGGGTCTTCGACATTCCCGAGTCCGCCTGTACGCGGACGATGTCCGAGTCGGCCGTTCGCTCCGGCCGTGACCCCACCTGTGTCATAACCACGCCTCCCTTGACAGGTGTGAACCGTACCACCTAGCGTATTCGTTAGTCGCACACACAGTGCGATAATAGCACACAGTGGGGACGGTTCAAGTGTCATGACGCCCAGCGATACGGATGTCGACGCGACGGTGCTCGCGCAGCTTCACCAGCTCTACGCTCGGCAGAGCCATCTCATCGACGGTGGCGCGGCAGACGAGTGGGCGCGGACGTTCACCCCGGACGGGGAGTTCCGCTCTCCCAGTTACCCGGCGCCCGTCGTCGGTGTCGAAGAGCTCACGGCGTTCGCCGAGCGGTTCTTCGCGGCCGCGACCGCGGCCGGCGAAGTGCACCGGCATGTGATCACCAACGTCGACGTCGAGCCCGGCGACGGGGACACCCTCGCGGTGCGGGCCTATCTGCAGATCGTGGCCACGGTCCGAGGCGGGAAATCGCGAGTGGTGCGTTTCACCACCCTCACCGACCGGGTGGTCCGCCACGACGACGCCTGGCGGATCGCGCGACGCATCGTCCGTCGCGACGACTTCTGAAAATCCACAAGACCTTTCGTACTTCTTTCGATACCGCTCTCCTGGAGGACCTCGACCATGGATACCGACACCACCGACGCCCAGAACCCGGGCCGCACCGTCACCACCGCGCTGACCGCCGTGTACCCGGAAATGGTCGGCAAGGTCGCCGTGGTCACCGGCGCCGCCCGGGGCATGGGCGCTCGATTCACCCAGGGCCTGGCCACCCGCGGCGTACACGTCGTCGCCGCCGACATCGACGACGTGCAGATGAAGGAAACCGCCGAGAAGATCAACGCCGCGCTCGCCGCGAATTCCCTGGCGGACCAGCCCGGTACTGTGCTCGGGACACGCGTCGATGTCACGAACGCCGAGGACCACGAGAGCCTCGCGCAGGTGGCGCTGCAGACGTTCGGACGCATCGACTTCTGGGTCAACAACGCGGGCATCTTCCCGTTCGCCCTGGCCGAGGAGATCTCGCCCGAGCAGATCGCCGCGACACTCGACGTCAATGTCGAAGGTGTCCTCTTCGGCGCGCAGGCTGCCGCCCGCCACCTGCAGCCCGGTGGGGCGATCGTCAACATGTCGTCGGTGTCGGCGCTCCGGGTCCGCAAGGGCCGCGGCGCCTACTGCACGTCGAAGGCCGCGGTCGCACATCTGACCGAAGCCCTCGCCGTCGAGTTCGGTGACAAGGGCATCCGGGTCAACTCGATAGCTCCCGGCTATATCGACACCGAGATGACCCGGTGGGTGCAGGACAATCCGGCTGCGCTGGCGCACGCCCTCGACGTCGTGCCGCTGCACCGCCTCGGTTCCCCGGAAGAGGTCCTCGGCCCGCTGTTGTTCCTGCTCTCCGACAGCGCCCGCTACGTGACCGGTCACTCCATCGCTGTGGACGGCGGCTCCCGTCATGTGTGAGTCCACCGTCCTCGTCCCGTCGGCCGACCGATTCACCTCCCGGACCGCCGGGCACGCCGCCGTCGACGGCGGCCTCCCTTCCTATTGTTCGAACGACCGCACCAGCGCGGAGACAGGGAACGCATTGTCATGACCGACGACACCTGGGACGTCATCGTCATCGGCGGCGGCGGAGCCGGCCTGGCCGCTGCGGTCACCGCGGCCGAGCAGGGCGCATCGGTGCTGTTGTTCGAGTCCGAGACCGAACTCGGCGGCTCCACGCAGCTCTCGGCCGGTCTGTTCACCGCCGCCGGCACCAGCGTTCAGCGGGGCCTGGGCATCGAGGACTCGGCCGAGAAATTCTTCCAGCACTACATGGACCTCAACCAGTGGATGCTTCAGCCGGGACTGATCCGCACTTTCTGCGAGAACGCCGGACCCACCCTCGAATGGCTGATCGAGCTCGGTGTGCAGATCCCGGCCCGCGAGTCCGCGAACGCCCACATGCCCGGACTCTGCCAGGCCGGCGTCGAGGACGTCTGGCGCGGGCACGTGCCCAAGGACCAGGGATACGGCTTGGTCCAGGTCCTCGACAAGGCCCGACGCAGGCACGGTGTCGAGGTGGTCCTGGGCACCCGGGTCCAGAAACTGCTCGCCGAGGACGGCCGTGTCGTCGGTGTGGTCGCGGACGACCTCGACGTCCCGGCTCACGCCGTGGTCGTCGCCTCCGGGGGCTTCGCGCAGGATCCCGAGCTGGTCGACCGCTACTATCCTGTCGCGAACAACGCCGGCGAGTCGCTGTTCGTGGTCGCCGCCCCGGGCAGCCGGGGCGATCACCTCGCGTTCGGTCGTGACGTCGACGCCGCCGTCACCGGCGACGGTTGGGGACTGATGCTCCCGACCGCCTACTTCCAGCGTTACCACCACTGGCAGTCCGGCTTCCCACCGAAGTCGCGGATCCACGTCAACCGGCACGGCCGCCGGTTCATGGACGAGGACGCCTCCTACGCGGTCTCCACCGGCATCATCGAGGCCCAGGACGGCCCGGTGTGGGCGATCTTCGACGAGCGGGCCCGGCTCGGCCTGCCCAGCGGGTACACCGACTGGATCCCCGGGCGCGTCGCCGAGGAGGCCGACGCCGGTCGGACGCTGCGAGCGGGCACCCTGGCCGAGCTGGCCGCGCTGCTCGAGGTACCGGCCGACGCGCTGGCCGTCACCGTCGAGCGGTGGAACGCGCAGCTCCCGGCTGGCACCGACGACGACTTCCTGCGGCACCGCACCCTGGCCAACAAGGGCTCCACGGCCGCCCCGGACGCGATCGCGCACGGTCCGTTCTACGCGGTGAGAATGCTGCCCGCCGAGCTGGTCTGCACGCACGCCGGCCTCGAGATCGACAGCAACGCCGCCGTCGTCGACAGGACCGGATCTCCGATCCCCGGTCTGTTCGCTGCCGGGGAGGCCGGCGCCGGAATCCTCGGACTCCGGTACGTCGGCGGCGGCAACGCCGTCGCCAACGCTCTGACCATGGGCCGGATCGCCGGTCGCAACGCGGCACGCGCCTCCCGCCTCTCGTCCACGCACCCCTCCGCCCTCACCTCTGTCCGCCCCTGACCTCAGGGTCTTCACCCCGGTCCCGCACACCCAAAGGACGCGCCATGATTGGTGATTCCCCCGTGATTCCCGTCGCGGATGAACCTGCGCACACCCAGTCCCACCCGAAGAAGCAGTCGACCGCCACGGTCATCCGCGCCGCTGTCGTCGGCACCGTCGTCGAGTACTACGACTTCGGCATCTACGGCTACATGGCCACCACTATCGCCGCACTGTTCTTCGTCTCGGACAACCCCACGGCCGGCCTGCTCGGCACCTTCGCCACGTTCGCCGTCGCGTTCTTCCTCCGGGTGCCCGGTGGAATCTTCTTCGGTCACATCGGAGACAAGTACGGCCGCAAGAACGCCCTGTCGTGGACGATCCTGCTGATGGTGGTGGCCACCGCCGGCATCGGCCTGTTGCCGTCGTACTTCACCCTCGGCCTGTGGGCCACGGCGATCCTCGTCCTGGCCCGCTGCCTGCAGGGCTTCGCCGCGGGTGGGGAGCTGGGCGGCGCCAACGCCTTCGTCTCGGAGTCCGCACCCGCCCGCTGGCGCGGGATGCAGACGTCGATGGTGAACACTGGCACCTACCTCGGCTCGCTGGCGGCCTCGCTGGTCGCGCTCGCCCTGACCTCGGTCTTCGACGACGAGACCGTGCTCGCGTGGGCATGGCGGATCCCGTTCCTGCTCAGCATCGTCATCGGTGTCATCGGGGTGTGGATCCGAACCCAGCTCGAGGACACCCCGGAATTCGAAGAACTCGCAGAAAGCGGCGAGACGAAGAAGCTCCCGATCCGGGAACTGCTGGCCACTTCCCGCAGCAGCGTCGTGAAGATCATCTTCCTCGGCGCCCTGATCACCGGTGGCTACTACATCGCCTCGGTCTACGCCGCCACGTACCTCAAGACCACCGGTGGCCACACCTCCCAGGTCGCGTTCCTGTCCACCTCCCTGGCCCTGGTGCTCGGTGTCATCACCCTTCCCCTCGCCGGCTGGGCGTCCGACAGGTGGGGCCGCAAGCCCGTGCTGTTCACCGGCAGCTTCGCCGCCATCGTCCTCGGCGTCCCGATGTTCATGATGATGGCGGGCGGCAGCATCTGGCAGGCCGTTGTGGGCCAGTCGGTCCTGTTCATCTGCGTCTCCGTGGTCAACGGGGCGTCGTACGTCACGTACGTCGAGATGCTCAAGACCTCGGTGCGCTACACCGGACTTGCGTTCGGCAACAACGTCACCAACATGGTCCTCGGCGGCACCGCCCCGTTCATCGCGACCTACCTCATCGCCCTCACGGGTAATCCCCTCGCCCCCGCCGGGTATTTCGTGCTCACTGCAGTCCTCACCTTCGTCACGGTCTTCTTCGTCACGGAGACCAAGGGCTGCGAACTGAAGACCGACTGACCCAGACAAGGACAGCGCTATGAACACCGAGTTCTCCGGCAAGACCGTCGCCGTCACCGGTGCCGGCAGCGGGATGGGCCGTGCCGAAGCACAGCTGCTCGCCTCCCTCGGGGCGCATGTGTGGGTCGCCGACATCGACCCCACCGCCGGCGAAGCCGTCATCGACCAGATCAGGGACAAGGGCGGTGCCGCCGACTTCTACCGGCTCGACGTCACCGATCCCGAGGGGTGGAGCCGATTCGCCGAGGTGATCGACGCCGCCGACGGGACCCTCGACGGACTGGTGAACAACGCGGGGGTCAGTTTTCGATACGGAATCGAGGACACCTCCGTGGAGGATTGGCGGCGGGTCATGGCGATCAACCTCGACAGCGTGTTCTACGGAATGCGGGCGTGCGCACAGTTGCTCAAGCGCAACAGTGGTGGCTCGATCGTCAACATCTCCTCGATCGCCGGTATGCTCGGTTACTTCGCCGCCGCCTACGGCGCCAGCAAATGGGGCGTCCGCGGCCTGTCGAAGGTCGGCGCACTCGAGTTCGCCGAACACCACGTGCGGGTCAATTCGGTCCACCCCGGGCTCGTCGAGACGCCGCTGCTGACCTCGGGTACGACGGAATTCGTCGACGAGAGCCTGAAATCCGTTCCCGTCGGCCGGTCGGCCGACCCCGACGAAGTGGCCGAAACCGTCGCATTCCTGTTGTCGGACAGATCGAAGTACATCACAGGCACCGAGATCGTCATCGACGGCGGCCTGACTTCCGGCGGCCTCTACCACCGCATCACCCGCGAGCTCGGCTGACATGTCACTCGAGGACAAAGCCGTCATCACCGACGTACTGCACCGGTATGCCCGCTACGTCGACCGCGCAGACTTCGACCGCGTCGCCGAATGCTACTTCCCGGACGCCATCGACACCCACGGCGGCTACATCGGGTCCGTCGACGGACTGATCGAGGACATGAAAACCCGGCACCGCACGATCGACTCCTCGATGCACTACATCAGCAACATCCTGATCGACCTGGACGGCGACACCGCGAACGTCGAGTCCTACTGCCTGTGCTACCTGCGCCAGGCACCGGCCGACGGCGAGTCGACTCAGATGCTGAGCACCATCAAGTGCCGATACGTCGACCGGTTCGAAAAACGAAACAGCCAGTGGCGCATCGCCGAACGTATCGTAGTATTCGACGAATCACGACACGAGCGGATCGAGAACGTCCTCGATCCGACCTGGGTGAGCCCCCGCAGGACGGCCGACGATTCCCTCTACACCGGGAAGCCGTAACCGGAACGTGCACGAGGGAGGTGACCGCGGCGGCAGAAAACCGCCACGCTCACCTCCCTCTCGGTTCGCAGAGAAGTGCTTCCTGAGCTGCGCGCATACTCCTTTTCGCTACCCGATACGCGATGCCCGCGGGGCGGCGGCGACCGCCACGGCGCGGTGTACATGCCGACGGCGGGATGGACCATCCAATAGCCGCACGAGGCACTACCAGCCCACCACGCCCGTGATGAAGTGCGGCACAGTCACGCACTCGTGCACAACGTGTGGAGGCCCCGCCGAATCCGGAATAGTGAATAAGCACGATTATCCATCAAATCACTTGGGATGCAATGGTTCTGATGCGAAATCATGTCCGCATGCGATCTGCGGGTCGACCGCATGGGCACGGGCTGGCGTCCGGTGCGGACTCCTGTGCCGCCTCACGTCCGTCGACCCCGTAGGAAACCCCGGTGGTACGGGAAGAGCTGCAGGTTCGGCTTCGGGGACTCAGGTTCGGTAGATGTGGGCGCGGTGGTCGATGTCGACGATCAGGACGGTGCGGTGTTCGTCGTCGACGCGGAGCAGGATGCGGTAGTCGCCGCGACGGGCACTGCGCAGGCCCTCGAGATCGTTCCGCAGCGGCTTGCTCAGCCGGTGGGGATTGTCTGCGAGTGGGCCGGAGATGAACTCGACGACCGCATGCACGATCCGCCCCGGTAGTCGGGACAGGGCTCGGCGGGCCGGTGAGGCGATCGCGACGTCGTAGGGTGCCGGCGCCTCCTCGGTCATCGGGGCGGCAGGCCGTGCTCGGCGCGCAGCTCGTCGAGCGAGACGGTCTGGCCGGCGGCGTACTCGCGGTCGGCGACCGCGACCGACTCGGCGGTGCCGGACCGAGACAGCCAGTAGATCGTCTCGTGTAGTGATTCCAGATCGTCGGCCGACATCAGGACCGCGGCCGGTTTGCCGTGCCGGGTGATCGTGATGATGTCGTGTGTGGCTTCGGCACTGTCCACCAGCGCTGAGAGCTTGTCCTTCGCTTCGCCGAGCGGTACCGTCGTCATGCTTCGATGATAGCCCCATTTTCGGCCTCAATGTAGCCATACATTTGGCCGATAACGAGGCCTTATGTCAAGCGGGAGCGGCGCGACGGTGCAGGTTATGGAACGCAGGTAAATCGTCGTTGGTGGGAGCACCTCAGGCCTGTGCCCGCAGCCGGGAGCACCGGATCCATCGACTATCCCTCTGCGTCCGAGATAGTCCTAAGCCTGAATCCACCGAAGGACCCACTGCGTAGCAGCGTGTCGAACTGAAGAAAGTGCCCCCTGAACTGGGAAGATTGAAGTTCTCACACAACAAATCCACCAGTTCACGAAAGGCACTTCCGGTGAAAGTGTCCCACAAGTTCATCGACGGCTCAGCGGTGTTCGACGAGGACAACCTCGTCTCGTGCGCTGGTCTGGTCCCGGTCATGACGTTGGCCGAACACACCCGTCTGTCGGACCTGCTCACCGAGAAGGTCTCGATCACCACCACGAAGGTTGCCTCCGGGGCCGCGAACCCGGCACCGAAACTGCTCACCCTGATCGCCGGGATGTGCGCCGGCGCCGACAGCATCGACGATATCGACCTGTTGCGCTCGGGCGGCATGACACACCTCTTCGGAGGTGTCTACGCCCCCTCGACCGTGGGAACGCTGCTGCGCGAGTTCAGCTTCGGCCATGCCCGCCAACTCGAATCCGTGCTCCGCGAACACCTGATCGCACTCACTGCCCGGGTCGAGATCCTGCCCGGTGTAGCCGAGCAGGCGTTCATCGACATCGACTCGCTGCTGCGTCCTGTCTACGGCCACGCCAAACAAGGCGCGAGCTACGGACACACGAAAATCGCCGGCAAACAGATCCTGCGCAAAGGCCTGTCTCCGCTGGCGACGACGCTCAGCACGGCGGACTCCACGCCGATCATCACCGGCATGCGACTACGCGGCGGGAAAGCAGGCTCGGGTAAAGGTGCAGGTCGGATGGTCACCCAGGCCATCGTGACCGCCCGGGCGGCAGGCGCAACCGGTGCCCTCGTGGTCCGTGGCGATTCCACCTACGGCACCCGTTCGGTCATCTCGGCATGCCTGCGCGCGAAAGTGTACTTCTCGCTCGTCCTGGCCAAGAACACCGCGGTCCAACGCGCGATCGACTCGATTCCCAACAACGCGTGGGCCCCGGTGAGATATCCCGGTGCCGTGCGTGACCCGGACACCGGAGCGTGGATCTCCGACGCCGAGGTCGCCGAAACCACCTACACAGCTTTCGCTTCGACCAAGGCTCCGGTCACCGCCAGGTTGATCGTGCGTCGTGTCAAAGACGCCCGCTACCCCGACGCGTTGTTCCCAGTGTGGCGATATCACCCGTTCTTCACCAACACCACCGCCCCGGCCGCCGACGCCGATGTCACCCATCGCCGGCACGCGATCATCGAAACCGTCTTCGCCGACCTCATCGACGGGCCACTGGCGCACATGCCGTCGGGGAAGTTCGGGGCGAACTCCGCCTGGGTGCTCTGCGCGGCGATCGCCCACAATCTGCTGCGCGCCGCCGGTGTTCTTGCAGGTGGGGGGCATGCTCGCGCCCGTGGGGCGACGCTACGCCGCAAGATCGTCAATCTTCCCGCCCGATTGTGTCGGCCGCAACGAAAACCGATCTTGCGGCTACCCACGCACTGCCCCTGGTCGGACGCATGGATTCGACTGTGGACCAACACCATCGGCCAAAGCCCGCCAACTATCGCCTGAACACCGACCGACCCGCCGAGACGGCACGACCGGAGTCGCACCGTGGAAAAGCTGGGCAGACCAGCGACTCCTTCACGTCCTGAGCCCGCACTCGCCCGGTATCCGGATCCGCATCAATCTTCAAGGCCTCATCCGTGGATTCAGGCTAAGGATGAAGTCCTCGCGCAGAAGAAGTACTTGGTGAAACAGATCGAGCGCATAGACAACGATCTGGCCTCAGCGTCTACCAGCGAGCGGGACGAGCTTGCGCAAGCTCTGGCCGTGGCGGAAGAAGTGCTCGACACACTCGTCGACGTGAAACACGCGCTCAAGTTCGATCAGACGATCGAGCAGGCCGCGCAGTGGATAGACAGGAATATGTCCAACACCTCGAACAAGCCGATGGCAGATCTGTCGAAGTCCATGTACGCGATCGCGTCCGGGATCGCTCACGGCTACACATGGACGACGAACTATCTACAGGACACCACTGACCTTTCGAACATCGTGGCTGATTTCCTGTACGCCGCCACAACCACCACTGAAGCCGCTGTCGCTCTCTACGAAGCACAAGCGTCAGCTGACGGCGAAATCGGCGAGAGCTGCCCGTCGCACCTTCGTGATACCGCGGAACGTCTGTATCGAACATACGCTGCCGGATCACCGGATCTTGCGGCACAGGCGGAGACGGGATCGACTTCGGCTGTCCCCCTCTAACGATGGAGATCACGACTACCCCGGATTGCTCTCCAGGACTCCCATCAGGTCCTGGAGGAGCGCATCGGCACGCTCTTCGATGTCATCGAAGAGATCGGCGAGGTCGTCGAGGCTTTCGTGGTCGCGGCGACGAGCGGCGATGCCGCGCTCGTAGTAACCGGAGTCGAGGTCGATCTCCGGCTCGACCCACGTATCGGCGTCGTCCCGTTGTGGGACAGGTAGTGCTCGACGGATCGGGGCCCGACCGGACAGGTGTGCTCGTACCAGCATCGACACCGACTGCGCGGTCATCGCTTGCGCGTGCGGGAGGTGACCCCAGCGGTCGATCGGACACAGCAGCGGCTGGCGGGCCTGTTCCGCATCGAGCGGGTCGGTGACGATCGCGGTCGGGTCAGTGAGGTGATGGCGCAGCAGATGCGTGCCCGGGTACTGGTCGAGAAACGCCTGAATGTCCGCCCACCGCTGGTAGACCTCGGCCGCCGGACTGTCGTCCGTGTCGGGATCCGGTGCGAGCCGGACGCGCTCGCCGGTCCAGGTCGTAACCACGACAGCGTCCCCGGCGAGGCGGATGTCGCGGCGGCGCAGCCGGGTGATGTCGGTAGAGGTCATGCCGGTGGCGGCAAGGACCAACAGGAGGGCGTCGCGGCGACCGAACAGCCCGCTCGGCCAGCCGGTGGTGGGCAGCTGTGCGGCGCGCTGCAGAAGTCGTCGGGCGATCCGGTCGAGGCGGGAGACGCGATTGGCATCGAGGTGCCGGCGCACCGTCTCGGTCCGCCCCGGGGCCGGGTAGCCGTGCCGAATGTGGACGGCGTTGATCGCCGACAGACGGCGTCTCCGCGTCGCGACCGCCGCGGGATGTTCATGCAGGAACAGCGCCAATGTCTCGGGTGCAGCAGGGATGGGCCGGCGGTCGGCGGCGGTGCACCAGTCAGCGAACAGTGCCCAGTCGTGCCGATACCGGGGCGGGACCCGCAGCCCGGACACCGTTTCCGGAGAGTCTCCGAGGTGCTCGGGCGAGGTACTCATACCGTTCAGAGACCCAGGTTGGTGACGGCGTTGCCGAGGAGGGGTGCGTGTTCGCGGGCGTAGACCTCGAGCATGGCGGGGGTGGTGTGTCCGGTCTGACGCATGATCGCGTGCGCGGAGGCGCCGTTGCGGAAGGCCTGGGTGACGAACCCGGCCCGCAGCGAATGCCCACCCAACTGCTGGACGATCTCGGGGTCGTAGCCGGCCTGTTGGGCGCGGCGGCGGATCGCGGCGTGCACCGCCGCCCCGGACAACGCCGTCTCGGAGAGGTTGCCGTTGCGGCGGATCGCGCGCAGCAACGGCGCACCGCTACCGGTGCGGGGGCGGGGGCCGCGGCACACGTGCGCCGCGAACGGCTCGGCGCTGCGGAGCAGCCGGATGACGGCGGGGCGGCCGCCCGCGTCGTGGGCGGCGACGACCTGGGCCCACCGCATCCATGCGCACGGCGGGCAGCTGGTGTGGCTGTGCGTGAAGGGCAGGGCCCGGACGGTGCCGCGGCCCTCCTGATCCGTCTTGGACTTCCGGAGGCGGATGTGCAGCCCGTCGAGCCGATGCAGCGCGACGTCGCTGCAGGTGAGAGCGACGAGTTCGCTGCGGCGGAACGCCCCGGCGAATCCCAACAGGAGGATCGCGGTGTCGCGGCGTTCGACCACCTCGTCCGCCCAGTTCTGGCAGTCGGCGCGGGCTTTGTCGACGATGGCGAGGATGTCGGCGGTGAGCAGCGGCGCGCGCGGGCTGCGGGGCCGGTCCCCGGCGGTGGCGTAGCCGCGGAGGATCCCGGACATCGCCTGGTGGACCAGGTCGTCGCCGGTGGGGCTGGGGTGCCCGCTCTGGCGGTGGTGGTGGGCGATCGCGGCGAGGCGATGGGCGAGGGTGGCCGGGGCGTAGGCCCGCTGTCCCGTCTCGGTGACGGTGTCGGCGCAGGCGACGAGGTAGGCGGCGACGGTGACCGAGTGCGCCGGCAGCGCGGTGTGGCCTTCCCGCTGGCACCAGGTGGTGAAGGCCCGCCACGCCGAGGCGTAGGTGCGGCGGGTGCCGGCGCCCCGCACCCCGGCCACCGACTCCGCGATCCGGTCGGCGGTGGCCGAGGCGAGATCCGGCAGCGCGTGCCCCGGCGGGGTCCCAGGTACCGCGAGCGGCGCGTCGTCGGCGGGTTCCGTCTCCATATCCTCGGTTGCAACCCGTACCGGACAGCGCCGACAGGGCCTCGGCGTGGGAAGACACGCTCACCTCGGGGTTCGCGGCAATAGCTGCGTGAATGGCATTTTCATGCTCGACATGTTCAGCGGTCGAAGCTTCGGATCGAGGGTCGGCACATCCGCGCCCGTCAGATCGTGCTCTCCGAGCAGCCCGACCATCCGTCCCTACCGAAGTCGCTCGCGCAGATGCTCGTACGGCGGCGTCGCGCCGCCGGTAGGCGGAACGAATTCGAACCCCAGCGATTTCCGGAACAGAACAACGCGGCGGAACAACGATTCCGGGGCGAGCCGCTCGGCCACCACGGTCGGTGAGCCGATCCGCTGGGCCGGCCACGGACCCGCTGGATCCCAGTTGCCGCTGTGCGTCACCGCCAGCACCGCGCCCCGCCCACCTTCGATCGCCCGGTGGATGTGTTCGAGTCCGCCTGCCACGGATTCGACGCGCTCGGCCAGCCGCACCACGATCCATCGACGGCAGCCCGAACGCCTCGCACCAGTACCTGGTGTGGGAGCGCAGGCTCGCGCGCACCAGCTCGTCAGGCACCTGCGTTGCGGTGGTGGACAACACCGGGCCAGGTTGCGCCGCAACTGAACAGGCCCACCACCGCGGGCCGCGCCGTCGGCGGCCACCTCGAACATGCGCATCGCCCACTGCTGCGGCAGTGCGCGCACCGGGATGACCGCCCGCGCACCGCCTGATCCACGCGCCGGCGGACCACGGAGCACGAAGGCCCGGCCGGTGCTCCCCGGCCGGGCCTTCGTCGTGCCTCTGCGCGCTAGGACTTCGGGCTGAACGCCGCCAACGGCTCGGAGCCGGACCAGTCGTGACCCCAGTAGCTGTCGGCGGTGATCTCCTCGGCCGTGTAGTACGCCTCGTCGACGAGCATTCCCTCGGTACCGAACTCGAGGTCCCAGCCGCCGGGGGCGCGCACGTAGAACGAGACCATCTTGTCGTTCGTGTGCCGGCCCAGCGTCGAGGAGATGGAGAACCCGAGCTTGCGCACCCGGTCGAGTGCCTGGCCGACGGCGTCGAGGGTGTCGACCTCAGTCATCAGGTGCACGAGGCCGGGCTCCTCCGTCGGCGGCGCCGGGCACAGGGCCAGGCTGTGGTGGCGCTGGTTCACACCGAGGAACCGCACGCGCCGCGCCGGGCCGGGAGCCTGGAGCCGGATCGCGCCGCGCGGCAGGAAGCCGAGCACCTCGGTGTAGAACGCGTGCGCCGCGTCGAAATCGGTGGCGGGCAGCACGACGTGGCCGAGGCCCTGCTCACCGGTGATCCACCGGCCGCCGTGCGGGGTGACGACGGGGCTGTGGTCGAGCACCGGACCGAAGAACACCTCGACGCGGGTGCCGATCGGGTCGTCGAACGCGATGACCTGCTCGGCGTCGCGGTAGTCGCACTCCTCCTGGGAGAGGACCTCGACGGTGACGCCCGCCTTCTCGACGGTCTCGCGGACACGCTGCAGGGCGAACTGATCGCGCACCTCCCAGCCGACGGCGAGCGCCTTGTCGGAATCGCCGGGCAGCACGATCAGGCGGGCCCGCCGCTCGTCGACCCGCAGGTAGAGGCCGTTCGGCTCGGGGCCGGAGCCGACGGCCATGCCGAGGCCGTCGACGACGAGTTCACGCCAGCGCGCGACGTCGGTGGTCTGGATCCGGAGGTATCCGAGTCCTCGAATATCCGTCATTTGTGTTCCTTCCAGGACGTTCGGCGGGAGAGCTAGATCATCGAGCGGTGGACGCCCTGCGGCTCGCCGCCGAGCTGGCTCAGGGCCGACGCGTAGAAGATCGAGCCGGGCACGTGGATCGCGTGCGTCAGGCCGGCGTGCGCGTCGCGCCAGAACCGCTGCATCGGGGTGTTCAACTGCAGCGCACCGCCGCCCGCGCGGGCGAAGATCTCGTCGACGGCCCGCACGGCCCGCCACGCCGCGGCGGTCTGGGTGCGGCGTCCGATGGCGCGGTCCTCGAAGGTGACTTCCTGGCCCTTCTCGGTCTTGTCCCAGAAGCGGTCGACGGTGTCGAGGATCGCGGCGCGGGACGCGGCGATCTCGGCGGCGGCTTCCCCGATCGCGAACAGCACGTGCGGGTCTTCCTTGATGGGCACACCCGTGATCGCGACGCGTTCCTTCTGCGCGGCGATGTGGCACTGCAGCGCGCCCTCGGCGATGCCGATCAGCGACGAGGTGATGCCCAGCGGGAAGATGCACGAGAACGGGAAGTTGTACAGGGTCTGGGAAAGCCCCGCCTCCTTCGGGGCGGTGCCGTCGAAGACCTTCGCCGCGTCGAGGGTGCGGTAGGCCGGAATGAACGCATTCTCGACGATCAGGTCCTTCGAGCCGGTGCCGCGCAGACCCACGACGTTCCAGCTCTCCTGGTCGATCTCGTAGTCCGAGCGCGGCAGCAGCACGTGCAGCACCTTCGGCGGCATCAGGCGGTTGCCGTCCTTGTCGCCCACGGCCGCGCCGATCATCACCCAGCCGCAGTGGTCGGTGCCGGACGAGAAGGACCAGCGGCCGTTGAGGATGTACCCGCCGTCGGTGGGCACGGCGACACCCATCGGGGCGTAGGGCGAGGCCATCCACATGTCCGGGTCCTCACCCCACACCTCGTCCTGCGCCTTGGTGTCGAAGAACGCCAGCTCCCACGGGTGCACGCCGACGATGCCGGTGACCCAGCCCGTCGCGCCGTCCATCGCGCCGATCGCCATCGCGGTCTCGGCGAACTCGCGGGGATGGACCTCGAGGCCGCCGTACTTCTTCGGCTGCAGCATGCGGATCGCTCCGGCGTCGCGCAGCCGCTTGGCGTTGCTGTCGGTCAGGCGCATGAGCTTGTCACCCTCGGCGCCCTCGGCGCGGATCTCGTCCGCGTACTGGATGATGTTGTCCAAAACCTGGCCCATGACTGTCAGCTCTCTGCTCGGGACCCGGGGGTCTACTTCTGGGCGGCGAGACCGACGGCGATCTCGATGAGTTGGTCTTCCTGGCCTCCGACGAGGTTGCGGCGGCCGGCCTCGATGAGGATCTCCGCGCCGGAGACCCCGTACCGATCGGCGTGCGTGGCGGCGTGCTTGAGGAAGCTCGAGTACACGCCGGCATACCCCATTGTCAGCGACATCCGGTCCAGGAGGCACTCGCCGTCCATGATCGGCCGCACCACGTCCTCGGCGGCGTCGATGATCTTCAGGGTGTCGATACCCGTCCGGATACCGAGCTTCTCGGCGACGGCGACGAACGCCTCGACGGGCGTGTTGCCCGCGCCGGCGCCGAACCGGCGGGTGGAGCCGTCGATCTGCAGTGCGCCGGCGCGCACCGCGAGCACCGAGTTGGCCACGCCGAGCCCCATGTTCTCGTGCCCGTGGAAACCGACCTGCGCGTCGTCGCCGAGCTCGGCGACGAGGGCCGCGACCCGGTCCGAGACCCCTTCGAGGACGAGCGCGCCGGCCGAGTCGACGACGTACACGCACTGGCAGCCGGCGTCGGCCATGATGCGCGCCTGCTTCGCGAGCACCTCGGGCGGCTGGCTGTGCGACATCATCAGGAATCCGACGGTCTCGAGTCCGAGCTCGCGGGCCAGACCGAAGTGCTGGGCGGAGATATCGGCCTCGGTGCAGTGCGTGGCGATCCGGCAGATCGACGCGCCGTTGTCGGCGGCCTCACGGATGTCCGACCGGACACCGAGACCCGGCAGCATCAGGAACGCGATCTTCGCCTGCGTCGCGGTCTCGACGGCGGCCTTGATCAGCTCCTGTTCGGGGGTACGGCTGAAGCCGTAGTTGAACGACGAGCCACCGAGGCCGTCGCCGTGGGTGACCTCGATGACGGGCACACCGGCGGCGTCGAGTGCACCGACGATCGAGCGCACGTCCTCGACGGTGAACTGGTGACGCTTGGCATGGGAGCCGTCACGCAACGACGAGTCCGTGATCCGGATGTCGAGATCAGCGCTGTAGGGCATCGACTGTGTTCCTTCGAAAGTACGGTCTGCGGTGGGGGTCTACACGCGGGCGGTGAGCAGCTTGGCCGCGAAGCTCTCGCCCACCTTCGTGGCGGCCGCGGTCATGATGTCGAGGTTGCCCGAGTACGGCGGCAGGAAGTCGCCGGCGCCCTCGACTTCGAGGAAGATCGCCACCCGGGCGCGTCCCCCGCTCATCGGGGTGGGGTCGTCGAACTGCGGCTCGGCGCGCAGGCGGTATCCGGGGACGTAGCCCTGCACCGTGGCGGCCACCTCGTGGATCGACGCGGCGATCGCGTCGCGGTCCGCGTCCTCGGGGATCGAGCAGAACACGGTGTCGCGCATGAGCATCGGCGGCTCGGCCGGGTTGAGGATGATGATGGCCTTGCCCTTGCGGGCGCCGCCGATGGTCTCGATGCCGCGGCTGGTGGTGATGGTGAACTCGTCGATGTTGGCGCGGGTTCCGGGGCCGGCCGACGGGGAGGCGACGCTCGCGACGATCTCGGCGTACTCGACCTCGGTGACCCGGGAGACGGCGTGCACCATCGGGATCGTGGCCTGGCCGCCGCAGGTGATGAGGTTGAGGTTCGGCGCGTCCTCGTGTTCGCCCATGTTCACGGCGGGCACGACGGCCGGCCCGAGGGCGGCCGGGGTCAGGTCGACGACCTGGATGCCGAGCTCGGCGTAGCGGGGGGCGTTCGCGCGGTGCACGTAGGCCGAGGTGGCCTCGAAGATCACGTCGGGCCGCTCGTCCTGGGCGAGCAGCCAGTCCACACCCTCGTGGCTCGCGACCAGGCCCTCGGTCGCTGCACGGGCGAGACCCTCGCTGCTGGGGTCGACACCGATCATCCACCGCGGCTCGATGACATCCGAGCGCAGCAGTTTGTACATCAGGTCGGTGCCGATGTTGCCGGGCCCGACGATCGCGGCGGTAGCCTTCGTCACTGGTGCACTTCCTTACTTGAATTCGACTGAGACGGAGCCGATGTCGCTGAAATCGGCGCGGAAGACGTCGCCCGGCCGGGCATCGACGGCGCGAGTGCACGAGCCGGGCAGGATCACGTGCCCGGCCTCGAGCCGCACCCCGAAGCTCGCCACCTTGCGGGCCAGCCACGCGACGGCGCGGGTCGGGTCACCGAGCACGGCTGCCGCCTCGCCGCGCGCGATCTCCTCGTCGCCCTGGTACAGCACCGCCGAGATCGCACCGATGTCGACCTTGTCCGGTTCGATGCGGCCCGCTCCGAGGATCACGCCCGCGGACGAGGCGTTGTCGGCGATCGTGTCCGCCAGGCCGATGCGCCAGTCCACGATGCGCGAGTCGATGAGTTCGATGCTCGGGACGATGTACTCGGTCGCCCGCAGCACATCCGCCTCGGTGCAGTCCTTGCCGGGCAGGGTCTCGCCCAGGACGTAGCCGATCTCGACCTCGATGCGCGGGTAGCAGAACTGCGCCGTGTCGATGGGCTCGTCCTCGGAGTACACCATCGTCGAGAGCAGGTGTCCGTAGTCGGGCTCGTCCACGCCCATCATCTTCTGCATGACCTCGGACGACAGGCCGACCTTGTGGCCGTAGACGGTGGCGCCCGCCTCGAGCCGGCGGCGGATGTTGATCAGCTGGATCTCGTACGAATCCACCACGTCGATGTCGGGAAAGGTCTCCGTCAGCGGGGCGATCGCGACGCGGTCGCGCTCGGCGGCCCAGAGGAGATCGGCGGCGGCGAGTCGCCGGGAACCGTCGAGCATCGTGCACTCCTGGAACTGGTCGATGATCCGCGCGTCGTCGCGCCGATCGGGCTGTCTCGAAGGTGACATATGCGCAGGTGGGACGGCGGAAGCCCTCCCGCTCAGCGGGATCGTGGACTAGCTGCGGTCGTCGTCGCGCAGCAGGAACGCGAGCACGGCCGACAGCCACGCGTCGCGGGCTTCGATCATCGTCCAGTGCCCGCACTTCGGGAACGTGTGCAGCTCGCAGTTCGGGATGTCGCGCATGGGCAGCATCGCCATGTCCACGGGGCTGACCCGGTCGTCGCGGCCCCACGTCAGCAGGGTCGGTGCGGTGATCTTGTGCAGCTGCGCCCAGTACGGGGTGACGTTCGACGCGGCCGCTGCGGCGGCACCGGCGGCGAAGGCCTTCGAGCTGTACATCCGGCGGGCGATCTCGAGGGTCTTCGGTTCGGTGGCGAGCGCCCAGCGCTCCTCGATGAGCTGGTCGGTGACCACGGCGGGGTCGTAGACCATGGACTGCAGCCAGCGGACGAGACCCTCGCGGGTCGGGTTGTCGGTGAACTCCATGAGCAGCTTGATGCCCTCGCCCGGCCCGGGCGCGAAGACGTTCTTGCCCATCCCGCCGATCGTGACGAGCTTGCGCACGCGGTGCGGCTCGTCGATGGCGACCTTGGCGGCGACGATCCCGCCCATCGAGTTGCCGATCATGTCCACGGCACCGAGACCGAGCCCGTCGAGGAAGGTGCCGACGGCCCCCTGCGCCATCACCATCGGGTGGCCGTCACCGGGGTCGCTGACGCCGAAACCAGGAAACTCGAGCACCAGGCAGCGGAAGTGCTGTGCGAAGTCGGCGAGGACGCCGCGGTAGTTGCGCCACCCCGTCACGCCGGGTCCGGAGCCGTGCAGCAGGAGCAGCGGCGGCCCGTCGCCGGCCTCGTGGTAGCGCAGCACACCCTGATCGGTGGAAAGTTCCTTCAGGGTCCCCTCGTAGCTCACTTCGGTCATCGTCGTCCCTGTTCGTCGCCGTGGTGCCGGGCACACCGCCCATTCGAACCGCAGGCTGCCAGCCCTCGTCGACGACGGCCATACACCATCCCGTTCAGCGAGATCACCGCTCCGGCGACCGGGTCGCCGCCGGCCGCGTCCGCTCAGCGGGACGCCCGTTCGGGCCTCCCCTGGCCTGTCCTAGCGTCGAGCCCATCGACCACGGCGTGCTCACGCCGATCCGTCCCACGACCCGGAGGTGGACTCATGCCCCTCGAGACGACGACCCTCGCACCATCGACAGCTGACGCGCCCAGCCCGGAGGACATGCGCCGGGTGATGGGACAGTTCGCCACCGGAGTCACGGTGGTGACGGGACTGGACGACGAGGGCCCGGTGGGGTTCGCGTGCCAGTCGTTCGCCTCGGTGTCGCTCGAGCCGCCCCTGATCCTGTTCTGCGCCGACCACCGCGGCCGTGCCTGGCCCCGGATCCGTGCAACGGGACGGTTCTGCGTCAACGTCCTCCGCGAGGACCAGTCCGACCTGTGCGCCCGGTTCGGCTCGAGCCGGGGACGCAAGTACGAGGATCTCGCGTGGGAGGTGTCCCGCTGGGGGACGCCGGCGCTGCCGGACGTGCTGATGCGCGTGCACGCGGAAGTGCACGACGTCCACGTCGCCGGCGACCACGACGTGATCATCGGCCGGGTGCTCGAGCTGGACACGGTGTGTGAGGAGCGGCCGATGGTGTTCTTCCGGGGCCGGTTCGGGATCGACCACCCGGTGCCGGTGGCCTGACCGGGCCCGGCGCCGGGCACGGACACCACCGTCTCCGATACCGTCTCCGTCCCGGGATCGGCACGACGACAATCGGAGGATGGACCCCAGGGCGCACGTGAGACGTTTCGACCACATCGGCATCACTGTCGCGGACCTCGACTCGGTGACGGCGTTCTTCGTCGGACTGGGTCTCGAGGTCGAGGGCACCGGATCCGTGGAGGGCGAGTTCGTCGAGACCGTCTGCGGCATCCCCGGCGCGCACTGTGAGATCGCCGTGCTGCGGCCGCCCGACGGAGGGACGCGGTTGGAACTCGCGAGCTTCGTCACGCCCGACCACGCGCCCGGATCGCCCATGGCGATGGCCAACGAACTCGGACTGCGCAACGTGTCCTTCGAGGTCGGCGACCTCCAGGCGGCCGTCGACGCGGTGGCTGCGGAGGGGTACGGCCTCATCGGCGGCATCGGCGAGTACGAGAACAGCGTGCGGATGGCCTACGTGCGTGGACCCGAAGGGATCATCGTGTCGCTGTTCGAGCAGATCGGCTGATGCGCGAGCGCCGTTGTCATGTGTCGATGCGGTGCCGTGGACGCGACGGAAGGTCCGAGAATGTCCTTCTGCAGCAGCCCCTTACGAGGATCGACGACGGTCGCGCTCGGCCGGCGAAGTGAGCGCCGGACTTCGCCGCCTTCGGCCGCCCGGGCGAGGACACTTGCTTGCGCCCGAAGCCTTCCCGTGCCATCCTCGACAACCATGACTACAGGAAAGGCGGCCACCGCCACCATCCGGTGAGCGCCGTGCCGATCTCGTCAGCGGTTCCGCACCGCACCCTGTCCACCAGCATCACCGACCCTCACGCCCTTGCCGCCGCCGTGTCCGCCCGGCGTGACCATTGGCTCGCGCAAGGACTGTGTACGAGACCTTCCGACCGGCCCGCCGCGGAATCCGCCGTCGCAGAGCTCTACCAGCGAGCGGGATTCGAGGAACCGGAGTTCGTCTGGGTACCTTCTCCCCCAGCGGCCCTGCAGTTGATTGCCGACGAGGGCTTCTCGGTCCCCCCGCTGCGCTTCGGAGAACCGGCACACCCTTCGGCGGGGATCGCCGCAATCTGGACCGCGTCCCGCGACCGAATGGACGCGCGTACACCTCGGCGGCAGGACCCGCTTCTTCGTGCGGCCGTGTGGGATTCGTTGCGGACCTCGCTGTTCGTCGGTGTCGCGACGGCGATACGCACACTGTTGCCGGGCCCGACTCCCGGCGTCACCTGGTACGGGCAACAGGAGGCACATCGGGTCGCGTACTACGACACGCTCCGACGCTACGGTCTCGCGGGCTTCGAGTCGCGCGACGACGAACTTCTCGATCTTCAGGGCGCACTGGTCCGTGCCACCGGATGGTGGTGGGCCTTCGAACGTGTCTGCGTCATGGCCGAACGGCCCACCGCGCTGCACACCGAACCCACACCCGGGGGCGTCCACAACGAACGCCGCTTACACCACTCCGATCGTCCGGCGCTCGAATTCGCGGACGGCAGTCATGTTTTCGTGCAGAACGGCACGATCGTTCCCGATTGGGTCGTCCTCGATCCCACCGTCGAGCGGATCAACGACGAGCGCAACGTCGAGGTCCGCCGATGTGCTGTCGAACGCATCGGCTGGGACCGGTACATCGGCATGGCCGCGCTCGCACTCGTGGACCGTGCCGACGATCCGGGAAACCCGGGATGCACGCTCGGACTCTATGCATCCCCGACCGGTTGGGGTCGACCCGGCCGGATCCTGCTCGTCGTCAACGGTTCCGTCGAACGCGACGGGCAACGGCGCCGTTACGGCCTGCACGTCCCCGATCAGGTTTCCTCCGCACTGGACGCCGCGGGCTGGACCTACGGCATCAGCGGTACCGACTATGCACAACTCGTTCGCCGAACCTGAACTCCACCGAGGTGATCCCATGCATTCCGAACTCGCCCTGTCCGATCTCACCCTGTCCGACCTCACGACTCTCAGCGGTCTGGACGTCCTCGACCACCTGGACCGGGAGGTGACCGTCCCGGTGACCGATGGTCTACAGGCTCAAGGCGATCTGATCGTCATTCCGTACGCGCTTGTCGGTGCCGCCGTCGAACGCACACCGTGGGCGCGCTCCATCCGGGTGCCGCTTTCGGGAGTGGAGTTGTTGCGGAGCGCCGCCGGCGGCAACCCGCACTCTCTCGTCGCCGACGAGGGCACCTGCAGGTGGACGACCCCCGTCCGGGACACCATGGGTCTCGCCCTGGGCATCGTCGAGACGACCGGGACCGCGTATCTCCTCCATCCCGAGCACGGGGCGACGGGGATCGCTCCGGGTTGCTACGTGATCCGTCGACAACGCGAGCACGGTGCAGGACGGCACGGGTCGCCACGGCTGGTCGCCGATTGACCTGAACACGTCGCCGAATCGACGTCGCCGACCAGACGCGTCGCCGCTCCGCGCAGCCCTGAGGTGTGGCGGGCTCGCGGCGGTAGTCTCGGTGATCGTGATGGTGACCGGGAGCGTGGTCGCCGAGGCCGGCTGGAGCGAGTGCGTGCGCGCCGACACGCAGTGTCTGCCAGGCTTCGGCCCACTGGTGGCCGCATGGGCGGCGGCAGGAGTGTTCGTGCTGGTATGGCTGGCCGCGGCATCGGCGGCCACCGTCGACGTCGTCGGCTCCCGGCCCGGCCTGCCCCGGGCGGCACTGTGGGTGCTGGTGGTGTGGACGGTGCCGGTGGTCGGTGTGCTCGCCTGGTATCGCCGCCGGCGCACCGGCGACGCCGTCCGCACGTGCGATGGCCCACCACCGATTTGACGTCGACTTCCCGAACTCCGGTCCTCGGCGAAGCATCCGATACGGAAGTCGATATCGCCGGGGGTCGTTATCCTCGCCTGGAACGGGAGGTGAGCGGTGGACCAGTCGGTTCCGTGGGTGCAGGTGCTGGTGCAGATGGTGCACGGCCCCGATGTGCCGGTGCGCGGGATCATCTCCAGCGCCGACGGAGGCCTGAGGTCCCGCGATGAGGTCGGTTGGACCGCGTTCTCCGGTGCGCTGCCGCCGACGTTCACCGGCGGCGGGATCGAGGCCACCGAGTTGCGGGTGTGGCGCGACGGGATGCGGGTGCGCATCGAACACCTCGACGGTCGCCCGCTGCTGTTGTGCGACGCGGTCACCTGCTGGCGGTTCCGTAAGGGCCGGGAACTGCCGCGGGTCGCGCCCGCGGCGACGCTGCGGTTCGTCGGCAACGGCACCGGTCTGCTCGCACGCCGTCCCGCCGAGGACTGGGTCGGTGACGACTACACCCGCCCGACCGGTCCGCTCACCACGACCACGTACCTGTCGCGGCCGGCGTGGCAGTTCGAACTTGCCCCACCGCCGCAAAGCAGGTCTCCGCGTACGGCGCATCCGATGCGCATGGTCGTCGATCAACAGACCGGACTGGTGCTCGAGCAGCGCATCGACGCTGTCGGGTCGGCCGAGCGCTGGTCACAGTTCTTCATCGGGGAGGTGTTCGACGAGGCGTTGTTCACCTGGGACGGGCCGGCCGAGTCCGTCGCCGCGGAAGCCCGCCGGCAGCGAGCTGCGGACCGGGCGCTGCGGGCCGAGCGGCGTCGGTGGTTCGACACCCACGTCACCGCCGAGCCCCTGAATGCGGCGGTAACCGCGGATCTGGACCTGCAATACCTCCACACCTTCGATTCCGGCACCGGTGCGTTCGAAGCGCGCCTCGGCCGCCGAGGGATCACCGCCTCGCTCGCCCGCCGCCCCCGATCGACCGAAGTGTGGGAGCTGCAGTGGGCGGGCCCGGTCCACCGCTGGTCGACATCCCGCTTCGACTGGGCTCTGGCCGTCCACGATGTCGAACTGACCGCCGAAGGACTCGCCGAGCTGCAGGCCCGCCTACACCCGGGTGAGCAGACGGTGCCCACCGGCGAGCCCTGACTCCGAACCCGGCAGGGCATCTGAGTGGTGCCCTCACAGCCTGCCGACTACTGAAGGTCACAACCTGGGGATTTCGACCAGATCATGACAATCCCCGCATAATGCCGAAAAGTCCCGGATCGTCTCTTGATTCAGAAGTGCCAGCCCAACATCGCGGGGCGGGCGACGTCGAACGCGCGGTCCACGTCGGCGATATCACGAGCACTGCGCGCCTCCACCCGGCCGGCTGCAGTAAACGTGCGGGCCTTGTGCGCGCCGAGGTACACCGCGGACAGCGCGTCCAGGTCCAGCGTGATCACCGGCGCCGCGTCGGTGCGGACGCACCGGGCCCTGCCGTTGCGGACCGTCAACGCGAAGGTGCCTCCGGCGCTGCGGAACGGATCCCGGACCGCCAGCACGGTGTCCAGATCGGCGGCATAGTCGCGGGCGGTCAACGCGGCCGGCACGTCCAGGATCCGCAGCCACAACTCGTCGAACCGTGCGGTGGTGCGCGGCAGACGGTAGTCGGTCAACAGCAGACGCAGCGGGTCGTCGGGATGTTGGACGGCTTCGATGCGGTGGGTCAGGTCCAGTCCGCACAGGGTGCGCCACAGCGCGGCGTGGGCGTCGTCGGTGATCGCGATCAACTCCTCGACCACCGCGACCGGCTCGGCGTCGGATCCCTTGCGGCGGAAGGTGGCGTATCCGTCGGGATGAACCAGGAAGAACAGCGCCGAGGTGCCGTCGCGGCGCTCCTCGGGATCGGCAAAGGTGTAATCCCAGTGGGCTTTCGGTCGGGCCTGCGCTCCCGGCGTGCGCAGCCGCCACCGGTCGTACAGTTCCGGCAACCGCCCGGCCGCCGTCGCAGCGTCGGCCAGGACCACCCCGCCGGGATCGGGGGCGTCCTCGCGGAAGCGAGCGAAGCGCCGATCGACGGTGACCTCGGTAGCGACGGTGGCCGGCCCGTATCCGAAGCGCCCGTAGATGCCGGCGTCGCTGGCGGTCAGGGCGGCCAGCGGTGCCCCGGTCGCCTCCATTCGGCGGTGCAGTTCGGTGAACATCGTCCGCAGCACGCCGCGGCGACGGTGCGTCGGGGCTACCGAAACCCAGCTGACACCGCACGCCGGTACCTGGTGCCCGCCGGGCACGGTGATCTCCATGTCCAGATACAGCGCCAGACCGATCGGCACCTCCCGCTCGGTTGCCATCACGATGTTCTCCGTCCGGAACACCGGACGAAGCAGTGTGCGCTCGGCATCGATGGGGTGATAGCCGAAGCCCACCGAGTCGAGCAGTTCCAGGGCCGGCCAGTCGTCGTCGGTGGCGGTACGGACTGTGAGGAAATCGTGCACGGTCATGTCCGAGAGACTGACACAACCAGCCCCTCGAACGCGAGTGATTTGTCCGGTTCAGGCTCGGTGCGGAGGCAGTCGGATTCCTCCGCGACGGACGCGGCGATGCGTGCTCACAGCGGCCCCCGGTTCGTGACCTGGAGGCTCATGTCGACGACCCGGTCGGCGATCGTGTCCACCACGGCGCCGTCGTGGCTGATCACCAGTAGGGAGATGCGTTGTGTTCGTACGAGATCGGACAAGATGTCGAGCACCCGCTGTCGGGATGCGGGGTCGAGTCCCGTGGTGACTTCGTCGCAGATGAGCAGCGACGGCTCGACCGCCAGGGCACGGGCGAGGGCGGCGCGCTGGGCCTCGCCGCCGGAAAGGGCGGACGGATGTTGCCGGGTGATCCGTTCGGCCAGGCCCACCTGGTCGAGCGCGCGGCGGGCCGCCGTGGCCGATTCCGGGCCGGTGGCACCGCGCAGGCGTGTCGGACCGCGCAGGATCTGCTCCCACACGCTGCGATACGGGTCGAAGGCCGCCTTGGCGTCCTGGAAGACGTACCCGATCGCCGCCGTCTGGTGCCGGGTCCGTCGCCGCACCGATGCGGCCAACGGGTGGCCGTCGAGAAGAACCCGTCCGGCCGTGGGTGGGTGCAAGCCGGCGACGACCCGGGCCGCGGTGGTCTTGCCGCAGCCCGAGGGGCCGTGAAGTGCCAGACATTCGCCCGGCTGGAGCGAGAGCGAGAAATGCTGCAGAACTCCGGTGTTGCGGTACCCCGCCGTAACGGCGTCCAGGATCAACCGGGCGTCGGCCCGGGTCGGGCGGCGATCCGTAGGGTCGGCGCGTGTCTGCGGGATCCGCGGGGCGGCGACCGGCAGGATCTCGGCATCACCGGTCTCGAGCACCCGTCCGCCGCCCATGACGATCACACGCTGGGCGACCGCGCGGACCGCGTCCAGGTCGTGGGTGACGAGCACGATCGTCAGGCCCTGCCGGGCCAGTCGGGTGATCTCGTCGAGGACCGCCGTCCGACGAGCCGGGTCCTGCCCGGTAGTGGGTTCGTCGAGGATCAGGCATGTCGGGTCTGTCAGCAGAGCCTGGGCGATGACCAGTCGTTGTTGTTGCCCGCCCGACAGTTGATGCGGGTAGCGGCGCAGCATGCCCGGATCGTCGGCGAATCCCGCACGTTCGAGTGCGTCGGCCACGGTCACCGGATGCCCGCGCCCTGGGCCGGCACGAGCGATGTCGTCGAGCACGGTACCGATCCGCAGGGCGGGGTTCAGCGCCGAGGAGGGGTGCTGGGGCACGTACCCGAACCGTGCCCCGCCCGTGTCCAGGACGGCCGTGGTCACCTCCACCCCCGGGCGGTGCTCGCCCATCAATGCCAGCGCGGTGGTGGTTTTGCCGCTCCCGGAAGCCCCGACGAGCGCGGTGACGACCCCGGCGGGAATGTCCAGGTCGACGCCTTCGACCAGGAGCCGATCCGGTGTCCGTGCGGTCAGTCCGCGCACGCGGATGGTGCCGCTGGGCACAGCGGCGGCCTGGGCCGCCGGGATTAGCTCGGTCATCGCCACTTCCTCGTCGACACCTCGCGTGTTGCCGCGCGAGCACCGGAGTCGAACAGCAGATTCACCCCCATCGCCAAGGCGATGATCAGGGCCGCGGGCAGGACGACACCCCACGGAACGAGGGCGAGGCCGGCGCGGTTGCGGTCGATCATCACGGCCCAGTCGGTGCCGGCCGAGTCTGCGCTCACCCCCAGGAAGCTGGCCGAGGCAACCAGGTAGATCGCCCCGACGAACCTCAGTCCGGCGTCCGCGGCGAGGATCGGGAGCAGTGATCGTCCCAGGTAGCCGAGCTGCCGGCGCCACCAGGTTTCCTGTTGTAGGACCAGCGCCTCCATGGCCGGGGTGTGCGCGGCGTGCAGCGCCGAGGCCCGCACCAGACGCGCCGCATCCGGGAACAGCAGCACCGCCACGGTCACTGTCAGAACGAGCAGGTCGGCGTCGGTGAGTGCCACGGCCAGCAGCAGCACCATGATCGACGGCAGCGACAGCAGCAGATCCAACGGCCGCATCAGCATCTCGTCGACGAGCCGTCGCCTGGCGGTCGCGGCAGCTACCCCCCACGGCACGGCGAGCAGGTAGGTCAGGACCACGGCCGCGGCGGCCACCAGCACCAGCGACCGCCCCCCGAGCATGACCTGTGTGAGCAGGTCGCGCCCCTCGGAATCGGTTCCCAGGAGCCACTGGTCCCCGTAGGTGAACGCCGGGCCACGGGCACCGGGTTCGGTGAGCAGGGGCCCGAGCAGCGCGACTGCGAGCGGGACCGCGGTCAGGGCAGCCCCGATGCGCACCCGGGACCGCCCACCCGCACGCTCGAGAAACGTGGAGCCGGTCACGATGCCAGTCCGGCCGTGGGGTTGAGCTGGAACGCCGCGATGTCGGCGACCGTGTTCACGGCCACCGTGATCACCGCGAACACCGTCACCAATCCCATCAACAGCGGAATGTCGCGGCTGCTGACCGCGCTGACCAGTAGCTGTCCGAGACCGCCGAGCGCGAATACCGCCTCGACGACCACGACCCCGCCGAGCAGCCAATCGGCGACCCGCGCGAGATGCTGCGTCGCCGGCGTGAGCGAGCCCGGCAGGGCATGCCGCCAGACCACCCGCCGCACGGGCACACCGAGGCGACGGGTGTGCCGGATGTATTCGGAGTCGAGGGTGGTGATCAGCGACGAGCGCACCAACCGCGACAGCGAGCACACCGGGCGGATCACCAGCACCAGTACGGGCAGCACCCACAGCTCCGGATGCATCAGCAACGGACCGCCGGCGCCGACCGCGGTGGGCGCGAACCACCCCAACCCGACCGCGAACACTGCCACCAGCACGATCGCCACCGCGAATTCCGGTGCCGCGTAGAACGCTACGGTCAGGGCCGTGACGGCCCGGTCGACCCGGTGGCCGCGGCGCACCGCGGCGACCACCCCGAGGAGCAGTGCCAGCGGGACGAGCACCACGAACGCCAGGGCGGCGAGGGTCAGTGTCGGCGCCAGCGCCGAGCCCAGCATCGCGGTGACCGGGCGCCCGGATACCACCGAGGTGCCCAGGTCGCCGCCGAGCAGACCGGTCAGCCAGTCCCCGAACTGCACGGACAGCGGCCGGTCCAGCCCGAGGAGCTCGCGCAACTGCGCAATCCGCCTCGGATCTGCGTCATCGCCCGCGATCACCACCGCAGCGTCCCCCGGCAGCGCGGCGGCGATCGAGAAGACGACGACGAGTACGCCCAGCACCTGGGCCAGTCCCACCGTGAGGCGGGTACCGGCGTAGCGGGCGAGCATCACGAAAGCCAGGCCTTGTCGAAGCGGGCGTACCCGAGGGTGTTGCTGGGCGCGTTCTCGGCCATCCCCGCCAGATGTGGCGCCATGCCGTGCAGGCCGTCGGAGAAGCCCCACACCAGCAGACCTCCCTCGCTGTGGAGCTGCGACTGCATCTGCTGATATGCGCGGGCCCGGATGTTCTCGTCGGTGGTTTCGCTGGCGGTGGCGAACAGTGCGTCGAATTCGGGGCGGCGCCACTGGGTGTAGTTCTTCGCCGATGTCGACAGCATCCGCTGCGCGAGGTGGGTTTCGATGGGCATGGCCCCGGAACGGAAACTCGACAACACACCCTCGTCGAGGGTGCGCGTCCAATAGGTCGATCCCTCAGTGACTTTCACCTCGATCTTCAGTCCGGCGCGCCCGGCCTGTTCGGCGAGGATGTTCGCCGCCTCGACGAATCCGTTGGTGGCACCGGTGGTCTGCAGTTCGATGGTGGTGTTCCGGACGCCGGCCTTGCGGATCAGGGCCTCGGCCTCGTCCAGATCCAGGGTGCGCTGCGGCAGATCCGCGGCATAGTATTTGGCGTCCTTGCCGAACAGGTCGTTGCCGACCACACCGGTGCTGCCCAGCACGGTGGTCACCAGTTCCTCGCGATCGACGAGGGCGAACATCGCCCGCCTCAGATCCACGTTGTCGAAGGGGGGCCGGTCCACCTTCATTGCGAACGCCGACATCGCGCTGCGTGGCGACCGCAGGATCTGCATCCGGGCGTCGCTTTCGTAGGTGCGCGCCGAGGTGACACCGAGGTCGTCGGCGTAGTCGACCTGCCCACCGAGCAGGGCGTTGATCCGTGCGGTCTCGTCCGGAGCGGTGAGGATCTCGAGTTCGTCCACATGGGGGGCGCCGTCCCAGTAGTCCGGGAATCGCGCGGTGACGAGCGAGCGACCCGGTTCGAACGAGACGAACGTGAACGGCCCGGAGCCGATCGGACGGCTGAAGTCGGTGGTGCCCTCCGGGATGATGTAGGCGCCGAACGCGGCCAGTACGTTCGCCAGTTCCCCGCACGGTCGCGCGCAGACGAATTCGATGGTGTGGTCGTCGAGGGCTCGGGAGCGGGCGATGTCGATCACCTCGAGTGAGGCCCGCGGGCGCAGTGCGTTCGCCGGGTTGAGGATCCGCTGGTAGGAGTACAGCACGTCGGCGGCGCGCACCGGCCGGCCGTCGTGGAAGACCGCCGGGCGCAGCTCCACCGTCCAGGTGGTCGCGTCGGCGTTCGGGTGCCAGGCGGTGGCGAGCCGCGGTACCGGGCCGAGGTCGTCGCCGTATTCGACGAGCTTGTCGTAGAGCGCGTTCGCGCGGGCGACGTCGGCGTACAGGTTGGTCTTGTGCGGGTCCAGCACCTCCTGTGCGCCACCGCCGGCGAACACCGCTCGCAGTCGGCCGCCGTCCCGGGGCGCGGCGGTGGGCGCGGGGGCGGTCTCGCCGCTCGTGCTGCATGCGCCGAGCAGTACGGCGCCGGCGGCGGCGCCGAGGCCGAGGAACGAGCGCCGGCTCAGGTGCGGCAGCGCGGACAGGGTGACCGGATTCATCGGGGTTTCTCCTTGAGCAATGGATCGAGGGGTCGAGGTGAAGCGTGAGGGTGAGTCAGAGAGCCTCGGCGATCACGTGGATCCGGTCTCCGCAGAGTGCGGTGCCGGCGAGATCGGTCAGGGCTGAGCGCCCCGGCCAGCCGGTCTCGGTACGGGGTCCGGGTGTGTCGAACAGGGCCCGCACCGCGAACCCGGCGCGCTGCAGGTGGCCGGTCAGCTCCAGCGGAAACAGCAACCGCCACGCCGAGGTTTGGACGAGGGGCTCGGCGGATTCCGGGATCTGCCACTGCCGACGGCGGCGTAGCAGCTGGGCGGCGTGGTCGATCCACAAGGTGGTCTCGGCCCGCCAGGTGCGGCCGTGCCAGGAGAAGGACGAGTGGGTGGGCTCGTCGAGAAGTTCGGTGTTGCCGAGGAAGAAGGCGCCGTTGCGCATTTCGGCGATCAGCAGCCCACCGGGACGTAGGTGCCTGCGGCAGCAGCGCAGGCATGATTCCAGCTCGGCGTCGGTGTGGCAGTACAGCAGGGCGCTGTCGAGGCAGACGATGGCGTCGACGCCCGCGTCGACCTCGAAGGTGCGCAGGTCGCCGACCGCGGCTCTCACACCGGGATACTGGTGTTGCGCGAATCGCACCATCGCTGGGGATTGGTCGATGCCCAGGCAGCGGTATCCGCGTCGGGCCAGGTATCCCAGGTCGCGGCCGGTGCCGCAGCCCAGGTCCAGCACCGTCGCGGGGTGTGTCCGCGGCGCCGGAGCGTCGGAGGTCAGGTAGGTCGCGAGAATGTCGTCGACGAACCGGGCGGCACTGTGGTCCGGATCGGGAAATCGTGCCTCGTACAGGGCAGGGTTGTCCGTCAACAAGTTCCGAGCCGACTCAGCCGCGGTCATGTCCGTGCTCCGGCCGGGTCGGCGAGCAGGCCGCGGCGGTGCAACAGCCAGATTCCGGTGGCCGAGCCCCACGCGAGGGCGATGCATATCAGCGCGCCGGGCCACCCGTTGCCCAGGTCGAGGCCGTACCCGATCAGCGCGTTTCCGCCGGCGGCAGCCAGCCCGGAGACCAGGTAGAACATCCCGAACAGAGTCCCGGAGATGTTCGACGCCCCGTATGCCGGGATCATCTCCATCACGAACGGCTGCGCGATCAGGATGCCTGCTTCGAGGATCAGGGCGGAGAGCACCAGTGGCGCCAGCGCCAACGCGATCCGTCCCGCCCCGGGGGAGGGTGCGCCCCACAGGACCGGCAGTGCCACCACGAACGCGGCACCCATCAGGATCAGTCCCGCCGCGATGGCGGTGCCGCGGCTGGTGTGGCGATCGAACCATCGAGTCAGACGCACCTGGGTGAGCAGCCCGAAGACGGTGGTGGACAGGAACAGCACCGCAACAGCTCCACTCCAGTCGGTGATCCGCCCGGCCAGTACCGGATACACCAGGTACATCTGCGTCTGCAGGGCGAACATCCCGAGCATGGCCACCGTGAACAGCACGAACCGGCGGTCGGCCAGCACCGTACCCCAGCCGCGCAGCACCGTCGTCTCGGCGCGGTCCACCGGGTGGGCGGGCAGAAACCGCCACTGCGCCAGGGTCAGGGCGGCGAAGACGACCGCCGCGGCGACGGCGACGGTACGGAAGTCCACCGTCAGCAGCGCGCTGCCGATCAGCGGTCCCGACAATGCCCCCGCCTGTGCGAAGACGTTGAAGACCGCGAACGCCTCCGCCCGGCGCCGAGGCTCGGCGACCGCGATGTAGGAGCGCACGGCCGGATTAAACAGAGCCCCAGCCAATCCCGACAGAACGGAGGCGAGCAGCAGCAGCGGCACGCTGGTGCCCAGAGCGAACACCGCGAAGCCCACCGACCGCAGTGCGCAGCCGGCGATGATGACCCGATGGGGTCCGAGCCGGTCGGCAGCGGTGCCCCCGATCAAGAACAAGCCCTGCTGGCTGAGGGTGCGCGCCCCGAGGACCAGGCCGGTGATCGCCAGGGACAGACCCAGGTTCCCGGTCAGATGCATCGACAGGTACGGCACCAGCATGTAGAAGCCGGTGTTGACGCCGTACTGGTTGAGCACCAGCAGTTGTACCGAGCGGGGGAAGCTGCGCAGCAGAGCGAATGTCCCTGCCGGAGAGTCGGTGGCGGTCATCGTGATTCCTCGTTGTCGGACCGGTACACGCCGAGTCCGGGCAGGCCGCTCGGACGCAGCTTTCCGTCTTCACCCCCGAGGCCGGTCCACGGATCTCGGGCGAGCAGGAGGTGCCCGTCCAGATCGCACCACCGGGCCAGGGACGCCAGCTGCGCTGCGGGGGCGATACCCAGCGAGCTGCACACCAGGCAGCCGAGCATCACCTCCATTCCGCGCGCGCCGGCCGCCACGGCCAGTGCGCGGGCGCGGTAGATGCCGCCGCACTTGGCGAGTTTGATGTTCACCACGTCCGCGAGGCCGGTCAGCTCGTCCAGGTCCGCCAGGTCGTGGACCGCCTCGTCCGCGACGAGCGGAAGATCGGTGCGGCTGCGCAGCTCCCGCATTCCGTCTCGGTCGTGCACCGGCAGTGGTTGTTCGAGCGCGACGACCGGCAGACCACCGCTGTCGGCGAGCACCGACAGGGCGGTGGCCGCGGTCCACGCTTCGTTCGGGTCGACGATCAGATCCACGCCTGGCGCGGCAGCGGCGATGGCGGCCAGCCGCCGGACCGATTCGGTCGGGTCGGCGTCGGTCTTGACCTTCAGCAGAGTGAACCCGCGCTGCGACAACTCGGCGGCCTCGGCGGCCATGTCCTGGGGCGCACCGATTCCGAGGGTGCGGGAGATCGGGATCTCGGCGGACAGCGGCAGTCCGAGGTGCGCAGCGACCGTCTGCCTGTTCACGCGTGCCCGGTAGTCGGCGACGGCGGACCACACGGCGCCGGCGACCGCCGGGTGCACCTGCGCCGGGATCGTTTCGGGAATCCCTGGGGCACCGCAGCACGCCGCGACTGCCCGCAGCTGGGTCTCGATGAGGTGCACGTCCAGGCCCGCGAACACGGAGGTGACGACCTCGCCGCGGCCGCACGATCCCGTGTCGGGGTCGGTCACGGTGACCGTGACCGCCTGGCGGGACGACATCACCGCCCGGCTGATCCGGAACGGCCGGGCCAGGGCAAGGGTGCTCACCGACCAGGTCAGGCTCATCGCGCCGTCTCCATCCGGTCCCTCGCCCCCGGGTGCGGGGCCCGCACGGCTTCGCACCGAGTCCAGCACTCCGCCGGGTCCCCGCACTCGGCGATCTCGTGCGGATGTGTTCGCGGCGGAGCGAGCAGGCCGTGCCGAGCACACCAGTCGTCGTCGAAGATGGTGCGCAGGTAGCGGTCGGGGCCGTCCGGAAAGACGGTGACCACCGGGCCCGGCCAGCGGGTGGCCGCCCACCCGGCCACCGTGGCCACCGCACCCGTCGACCAGCCGCCGGTGTGGAAGCCTTCCCGCGCCAGGCTGCGGCAGGCGTGCACGGCCTCGCGCGGGCCGACCCAGTGCACCTCGTCGAACATCTCGTATCGCACATTGCCCGGATGCACGCTGCTACCCAGTCCCCGCATGACCCGGCAGGTGGCGGGCTGTCCGAAGATCGTCGACCCCACCGCATCGACCCCGATGATCCGCAGGTCCGGCCACACCTGCCGCAACCGCAGACCCACTCCGCTGCTGTGGCCGCCAGTGCCTACACTGCACACAAGCACCTCGGCCCGCTCGATACCCTGTGTGGCCAGGCCCGCGACGATCTCGTCGGCGAGCCCGTGGTAGCCCACGGCGTTGTCGGGATTGTCGTACTGGTTGGGCCAGTACGCATCCGGGTCGGCGGCAAGAATCCGGTGCAGGACGTCGAGCCTGGCCTGCTGCCACCCGCCCTCCGGGTGCGGACGGTCCACGATCTCCAAGGTGGCACCCAGCGCGCACAGCAGATTGCGCATGGCGGGCTCGAGCTCGCAGTCCACCACCAGGGTGACGGGGTGGCCGAGTGGCTGTGCTACGTATGCCAGCCCCACCCCCAAAGTGCCGCTGGTGGATTCGACGATCCGCGCGCCGTCCCGCAGCTGCCCGCGTCGCCGGGCACCGACCAGCATCGACAGGGCCGACCGCGCCTTGAGCCCACCGAAGCCGAGCGACTCGATCTTCGCGAAGTAGCCCGGATGCGGGTTCGGCACCGGGGTGAGGATGCGCACGAGTGGGCTGTTCCCCACCCGCGCCGGCGAATCGATCACGGTCATCGTGCCCGCGACCCGTGGTACAGGTAGATCGGGCCGGCGTCCCCGGTGAGCCAGAAGAACGGGTACGGCTCGGCCGAGAGCGCGTCGATGCCGCGGCCGAGCAACTCCCGGGCGACCGCGGCGCCACTCTGGGCGAACATCGCGACCGGAAGCCGCCGGCCGGACGCTGCCGCCCGCGCGAACAACGTGTCGACGGTGCCGTTGCCCAGCATCATTCCGCTGGCCAGCACCGCATCACACTCGTCGAGATGCTCGGCGAAGTCGGTGACGATCGGCTCACCCCACTCGGTGGTGCCGCCCTTCAGATCACACGGCACGTACCGCAGCCCGCGCTCGCGCAAGCTGACGAGCAGCGAGTTGACCACTCCGATCACCAGCACCCGCCCGCCCGGTGGAGCGTCGACCAGTCCGGTCACGTGATGCGCCCGGGCCAGCGAGCGCTGCAGCGAATCCCCGGAATCCAGCTGCACCGTCACTGCGCGAGGCTCACCCGCGTGCGGGCACCGGTGCGTCAGGTAGGCGTCGAGTGCGGCGATCTGCACGGCGATCTCGGCATGGTGCAGCAGATCGGTCACCGCCACCCCTGCGCAGGCGTGCACGATCTCCGGGTCCACCGAGCCCGACTCGACCGCGCACGAGCCCGTCGCAGCCCCGACCCGCAGCGAGATCACCTGGTTGCGGTAGCCACCACTGCGCCCGCTGTGCCGTGCCCCCTGTGACGTGGTGAACGCAACCGACACCACCACGTCGCGCGGGGGACGCCGGGCAGGGTCGGTGCGGTAGCGTTCGAGAAGCGCAGCCAGGCGACCGTTCGTCGCGGTACCGATCGCTGAGGTGGCAGTCACGACGCCGGCTCCTCGCCGTATGTGGCGGAGATCGACGACAACAGGCGCTCGGCCAACGGGCGGGCCCCGGACCGCTCCGGCGAGACGACGACGACGCTGCCCAGGTAGCTGTTGTTGTCCATTCCCGGCGTGGTTCGGTGACCGGGCCCCTTGAACGCCGCCGAGACCACTGCCGGATCGGCTGTGACGGTGTCGATTCCTTCGATTCCGGCGACGACACCCGCCCTCGTCGGCACCAGCATGCTCACGGCTGCGCTCGAGGGCCGTCCGCCGTCACGGTGCTCGTCCGGGATCGTCGGGAGAATCGGCTCGCGTCCCAGTGCGAGCTCGACCGCCACCCGCGGCAGGTCGACTCCGCTCACATGCCGGATCAGCTCGGTGATTTGGTTGCCGGCCGGCCGTGGATTGATCTCGATGATCCGGGGCCCGGCGGCGGTCAGGCGTAGTTCGGTGTGCACCACCCCGTGATCGAGACCCACCGCATCGATCGCGTCCTCCGCGGCGGCCACCACTTTCACGCGGTCCCGCTCTGCCAGGTCGGCCGGGAACATGTGCCCGGTCTCCACGAAACCCGACACCCCACCCAGGCTCTTGTCGGTCACGCCGATCGTGTAAACCTTGCCGCGCGAAATCCAGCTCTCCACACTGAATTCCGGACCGTTGAGGAACTCCTCGAGCAACACCACCGGACTCCGCCGCTGCCCACGCGCATTGACCTCGAATCCCCGCAGTGCGTCCACCGCCGACTCGACATCCAGCCAACTGTCCGCGCGTCGCACGAACATTCCCGCACACAGATCGATGGGCTTGACCACCAAGGGGAATCCCACCGACTCGGCCGCGGTACGGAGCCGGATCGGGTCGTCGACCGACACGGTGGTATGCCGCGGCCCCGGGACACCGACGCAATCCAACACCGCCCGGGTGCGCGCCTTGTCGCAGGCCGTCTCGATCGCCTCGGGTGCCGGACCGGGAAGTCCGAGTGCGGCGGCAATTCGCGCGGCGGTCGGCAGGTAGTAGTCGCAGCTGGTGAGGACGCCGTCGATCCTTGCCTCGGCATCGATCCGCCGCGCCGCCTCGAGTGCGGCAGCCGGATCGTTGGTCTCGGCAGTCGCTACCGCACGACCGAGACGCAGCGGATGCGGGGAACCGTCCGGCAGGGTGTCCGGGTAGTGCTCCGGTCGTCGGGTCAGGAAAGTGAACTCGACTCCCAGGTCGGCAATCGCTCTCGGCAGCAACGTTCCCATTGCTCCGACCCAACTCTCCACCAGCAGTAGGTGTGCCACACGTGGCCTTCCGTTCGCATCCTCCGCAGTACCCAGCGACACAGAAGCTACTGACAATCGTTATCGTTAGCAAGACCGGTCGGTGCCGGAGGATTACGCGGTCGGTGAGAAGGGTCGCCCACGGAGGTCCGCTGATCGAGCCGGGGCTCGATACCACGCAGGCCGGCGGCACCGGGAAAGCCCGGAACAGCGGGGAATCGGAAGCATGACGAACGGCCGGCGGGTCGCTCACCTCGCCGCGTCATGCACCTCGTGCTCGCCAGGGGAAGTCGCACGGGAGATCTCGGCATGAACCGCCAGGACGGCGTCCCGATGCGCTGCATCGGTGGCGACGTTGCAGCCGAGCGCGAGATCCTCGAGGAGGAGACCCCGATGGGCCGCGAGGATGCGTGAGGCGACGGACCGTGCCGCGCCCGGTGACGCGCCCGCGGCCTCGATCGCCGCGGCCATGGGGTCGAGCCATTCGGTTACCACGGGGACGAGGAATGTCTGCTGCAGCTCGGGATCCCGCGTCGCTGCGGTATAGATCTCGAAGAACATGGCGGTTCGCCGGCGCCCACCCGGCGTGTGCGCGTCTACCCAGGCCATCTCGAGCCCCTGCGAGATCACGGAGGTCACGTGGGCGGCGGTCACCGACGGCGACGACTCGTCCGCCGAGAGATCGCGGATCCGCAGGAGCAGCTCCCGCGACGCGGCCAGATGGGTCACCAGAGTGCGGTCGACGATCTCGGCGATCAGGTTCTCACGACTGCCGAAGTGGTGGAGGAGATTTCTGGTCGACGTTTCGAGCCGCTCGGCCAGCGGACGCAGAGTGAGACCGAACAGCCCGCGCTCCTCGGCGTAGGCGCAACAGCCCTCGAGGAGTGCGCGCCGACGCTCGACATCCTTGTGGCGACCCATGCCGACGAGTTTATACTTCACATGTTTCATGAATCAAACGTGGAAGGAAAAATGGTGATGCAGGCACTGTCCCGCGACGACATCCTCGGATCGTTCGTCAACAGCTCGCGCAGCAGGATCAGGACGGTGACGTTCCCACCCGACTTCGACTCGGTGCGCTGGGCGGAACTCGACTTCTTCGGCTGGACGGACCCCCGAGCCCCGCTTCGCGCGTACCTGATTGCCCAGTACGCCGAGCAGGTGGTCGGAATCGAATTGCGACAGGCCGACACCGACAGGTCCCGGCCGCGCAGCACGATGTGCACAATCTGCCACGCCGTCCACCGCATCGGCGGAACGGCGCTGTTCACGGCGCGCAAGGCCGGCGCCGGCGGCAAAGCCGGAAACAGCATCGGAACCTACATGTGCAGCAACTTCGCGTGCTCACTGTATGTGCGAGAGCTGCTGCCACTGCCCGGCAGTCAGCCCGATCGAGCACTGCCCACCGAGGCTCGGATCTGCCATCTCGCGACTCGACTCGGTGGCTTCGTCGGGCGGGTGCTCGACAGGTAGGACCTGTGACCGCGCAGTGCAGAACCCGAGCGCCTCAACGCGAAGGACTACTGTCCCAGACTGTCGCGCAATGTCGTTCCCGGGTACGTGACGCGAAACAGGCCGCGGCGCTGCAGTTCCGGGACTACCAGGTCGACGAAGTCGTCCAGCGAATCCGGATACGCCGGACACATCAGGTTGAATCCGTCGCAGGCGCCGGCGACGAACCACTCCTCGATCCGATCCGCGATCGCCTCGGGCGTGCCGATCATCGTCGCGTGCCCTCCTCCGGCCGCGAGGTAGCCGAGCAGTCCACGCAGTGTGGGCCGGTGCGATTCGATGATCCGTTGCACCGTCGCGTAGCGGCCCTGGGGGCCGGAGAACTGATCGATGGGCGGCAGGTCGGCCACCGGCGCGTCGAGATCGTGGCCCGTGAAATCCTGACCGGTGAAGACGCCGAGCTGGGCGAGCGCGGCGTCGATGTCGATCAACGCGTCCAACGTCGCCTTCTTCGCCTGGGCCTCGTCCTCGGTGCGACCGACATAGGGGACGAGGCCCGGCAGTATCGCGATCGACGCGGGATCTCGTCCGGCGGCGGCAGCGCGGCCACGCAGATCGGTGGCGAAGTCGAGCGCCGCGGCCGAATCCCACGAAACCGAGTACACCGCTTCGGCGTGCCGCGCTGCGACGTTGCGTCCGGCCTCCGACGCTCCTGCCTGGAACAGCACCGGACGCCCCTGTGGACAGCGCGGGACGGTGAGCGGACCGTCGACGCGGAAGTGCTGACCGCGGTGCTCGATCCGACGGATGGCGTCGGCGTCGAGGTATCGACCGGCGGCGCGATCGACGGCGATGCCGGCCTCGTCCCACGAGTCCCACAGCGCAGTCAGCACCTCGATGAACTCCTCGGCGCGGCCGTAACGCTCGGCATGGTCCGGCAGAGCGTCGAGCCCGTGATTGCGGGCCTCCGCGTCGAACATCGAGGTCACGATGTTCACCCCGGCCCGTCCACCGCTGATGTGGTCCAGCGACGCGAGCATCCGCGCCGCATGGAACGGTGTGTAGAAGCTCGCGGACACCGTGGTGACCAGCCCGATGCGTTTCGTCGCGCGCGCCATCGCGGACAGCGCGGTCAGGGGTTCGAGAAACCACGTGGTCCCGGCCGTGTAGCTCGGATTCACGCAGTGTCCGTCGGCGAAGAACACCGCATCGAAGCAGCCACGCTCGGCTGTCCGGGCGAGTTCCTCGAAGTAGGTGATGTCCCCGATTCGCTCCGCCGCGGATGTCGGATGCCGCCACGCCGCCGAATGGTGGCCCACACCGTGGAGAAAGGCATTGAGATGGAGGGTGCGGGGCGCCGGCATCAGTTCATCACCAGCCCGCCGTCGACCACGAGGTTCTGACCGGTGACTGCTCGCGACCAGTCGGAAGCGAAGAACAGGACGGCGGCAGCGAAGTCCTCCGGGGTGGTGACCTTCCGCAGGGGCGTGGAGGCGGCGATCAGGTCGAATACCTCCTCGGGGGTCGCTGCCGATGCGTCGGTGGTGCGCAGCAGCCCACCAGAGACCATGTTCACACGGATGCCTTCGGGCCCCAGGTCTGCCGCGAACGTGCGGGTCAGCGACAGCAATGCTGCCTTGGCGGCGGTGTAGTCGTGATACGGCACCACCGGGTTCTGGAACAGGTTGGTGCCGATATTGATGACGCTGCCGCCGCCGGCCTCGCGCATGCCGGGCAGCGCCGCCTGGATCGTGTTGACGGCGCCGCCGACGATGCCGTCGAGTCGAGCGGCGAAATCGCCGTAGCCGATCTCGTCGGCTCTGCGGCGCGCGTCGCCGTTGAAGGAGAAGTCGGGCAGCGCGTTGTTGACCACGGTGGTGACCGGTCGGCCGAAGTGTTTCCCGGCCTGCGCGAGCATGCCGCCGACCTGGGCGGGGTCGGTCACGTCGGCGGCCAGCGCGACAGCGCGGTCCGAGCCGATCTTCCGGGCAAGGGCGTGGGCGGCGTCGCTACTGTTGCGGTAGTTGACCACGACGGCGGCGCCCTCGTCGGCGAACGACTGCGCGAGGTGGTGACCGAGACCGCGCCCGGCGCCGGTGACGAGTACCGTCTGGTTCTGCAGGAGCATTGTGTGTTGTTTCCCTTCGGTGGAAAGGGGTTTACCGCAGCGACGGACCACACGGCCGCGCCGGCTCGGCATCCCTTCGCTCGCATGATCGAGATCAGGTTCGACGGGTCTGTCTCTCAGCCGTTTCCGGCACCCCGTGTCGAGTCCGTCGCAAGACTACCCCGGCTGTGCCTGTCCGTCGAACTTCACTGTCACTTCGGGCAACTCACGAGCCTGCCCGGGATTGCCACCCGGCTCGAGGGCGGCGCGCACGGCAACATTGTTCCTCGACAGCAGGTCACGTCCACAGATCGACGAAATGGTGGATGGGGCCATGGCCGCGACCGACATGCAGCTCCCCGCCCGCTTCGATGCCTGCGGTGAGCCACCGTTTGGCATCCTCGAGCGCGGCATCCCAGGTTTCTCGCTGTGGTCGAAGGGTAGCCATGGCTGCCGACAGCGAGCAACCGGTGCCGTGCGTGTTCGAGGTGAGTACGCGGGGACTGCCGACCACGAGCGCATCCTCCTCACCCGCGGCTGGGTCTATGACGGTGTCGTAGACGGTGTCTCCAGGAAGATGTCCGCCCTTGGCCAACACCGCCACCCCGTAGCGATCGGCAATCTCATGGGCCTGCCCGAGCAGTTCCTCCCAGGAGTCGGCCGGAGACGTGGAGCTGAGGACTGCGAGTTCGGGAACGTTCGGCGTGATCAGATGGACCTGGGGAATGAGGTCTTCGAGCGCGCCTTCGGCCTCGCGGCTGAGCAACCGGTCGCCGCTGGTGGCGACGATGACCGGATCGAGCACAACCACGGGGGGCGCGACCGCGGCAAGCCATTCGGCGACGGCTTGCACCTGATCGGTCTCGGCGAGCATGCCGATCTTGACGGCGTCGACGGTGACATCGTCGCTGACCGCTTCGAGTTGAGCGGTGAGAAACGATGCCGGAGGAAGGTGGACACTGCGCACGCCGCAGGTGTTCTGGGCGACCAACGCCGTGACCACCGCCATTCCGTAGCCTCGATGCGCGGCAATGCTCTTCAGGTCCGCCTGGATGCCGGCGCCGCCGGTCGGATCCGTACCGGCAATGGAAAGCACTCGCGGCGGTGGAACAGCAGACATCGTCATTCGGACATCCCTTCGCTAGTACGAACTAGAGCAGGTTCGACGGGTGTGATCTCAGCCCTCCTACCGGGCACCCCGTGTCGAGAGGATCATAGGTGTCGACTTCGTTCGGCGGCCCGGTGGGTCTGGGCTGTGGCGGGCCCACTTGCCGCGCCCACCCAGGCGGGCCGCACGGCAGAAGCGTGGGCCCGAGGACCGAAAGCGTTCGTGCGGAACGTTCTTGTCCAAGCAGTGTGCCGGTCGACCCGCGTCTCGCCGAATGTGCGAACTCGTCGACGGGTTTGCTGTTGGGGTGGCCGCAGACGGCAGGGGCCATGGTGTGACTCACCCCCTGACGGTAGGCTGGACGCTGTGAGTAGGGCCAGTTCGGCGCGCCAGCGGTTGCTCGCTTTCGGTTCCGGAGAAGACTTGTCGCGACGCGCCCGATTGTTGAGCGACGTCCACGACGCGGTGATGTCCGGCCGGACGCCGCCGGTGCCTCCGCGTGACGTTGTCGCCCGGTCGTGGTCGCGTCTCCAGGCAGACGGCGTCAGTCCCGCCCGGTGTGAGGACGTGGTACTCGCGGACGTCGCCGAACTCGAAGCGCGCCGTGCACGAAGCGCCCTGAGGTCGGTTCTGCCCGAACTACGCGGCACCTTGACCGAAATGGCGAGCGACGCGAACTTCATCGTGGTCGTCGCCGACTCGGACGGGGTGGTGCTGTGGCGAGAGGGTGCACGTGACGTGCAGAGGGAAGCCGACGTCCTCGGATTCGTGGAAGGCGCCCGCTGGTCGGAGAAGTCGGTAGGCACCAATTCTGTCGGCACGTCGCTGGTCGAAGACGCTCCGGTACAGCTTTTTTCGGCCGAACACTATGCCCGGTCCCACTACGGCTGGTCGTGTACGGGGTCACCGGTCCACGATCCACGCTCCGGCGAGGTGCTCGGCGTACTGGATATCAGCGGGTCGGCGATGTCGGTGCATCCGGCCACCGTGGCCCTCGTGCAGACGGCTGTGCGGTTGGCCGAGTCGATGCTCTGGCGCGAGCATGCCGTCCACCTCGACAGGCTCCGTACCGATGCGGCGCCGGTGCTGGCAAGGACGTGCGGGCCTGCTGTCGTCGTGGACGGTCACGGATGGGTCGTGGCAGCCAGCGGCATCGGCGTTCCCGAACGACTGGCCTCACCGGAGGCCGACCGACCGCTGCTCGTGCCCGGTCTCGGACTTTGCGTACCCGAACCGCTCGGTGACGCATGGTTGGTGCGCCGCCGCGCGGAGCGGGCGGCCATCCGACTCGAACTCGACCTGGGGACGGCCCCTCGGGCGACGGTGCGGGGGGAGACGGAATGGACGCGTGCCCTGTCACCGCGGCACGCGCAGATTCTGAGGGTATTGGCACGTACCCGGTCGGCCGGCATCGATGCCGCGTCGTTGAGCGAGGCCCTGTTCGGCGACCGGGACCACATCGTTGCCGTCCGCGCCGAGGTCTCCCGGCTGCGCAAGAGCCTCGGCCCTGTGCTGACGCCCCAGCCGTACCGGTTCGCGGACGGTGTCGAAGTCCGTGTGATCAGGTGACATTCCGCCTCCGAACCTGGTCGCTCCGATTCGGCGCGGCGCGCGAGGCAGAGGTGCGCGCAGCGACGAAGTCGCGCAGGTCCGCACGTAGTCGGGGGTGCAGTCGTAAGGCGGCGGGGCTGTCGAGGATCTCCCCCAGCCGGGTCAGGTAACCGGCTGGGGTCATTCCGAATTCGACCAGAAGGTCTCCGGGACTTCCGCCGCCGTAGGGCAGCCAGCGACGGGCGAAGTCGATGATGCGGTCGTCTTCGGTGGCGGAACTCATGTGGGTCGAACTCCTGGCGGGTGCGATTCGGCGAGATGACTGAGGGAAGAAGTGAGTTCACGGTCGTGGTGGGCCATGGCGTCGGCGTAGAGGCGGCCGGCGCGATACGAGGAACGCACGAGCGGCCCCGCCAGGACGCCGGCGAAACCGATCTCCTCGGCGGCTTTCGAGTGTTCGACAAATTCTTCCGGCTCGACCCACCGCTCGACCGGGTGGTGTCGCGGCGAGGGACGCAGATACTGGGTGATGGTGAGGATGTCGCAGCCGGCATCGTGCAGGTCGTTCATCGCCTGCTGCACTTCCTGTGGGGTCTCCCCCATACCGAGGATCAGGTTCGATTTGGTGATCAGGCCGAAGTCGCGGGCCGCGGCGAGCACACCGAGCGAGCGTTCGTAGCGAAACGCGGGACGGATCCGCTTGAAGAGCCGCGGCACGGTCTCGAGGTTGTGGGCGAGCACCTCGGGCCGGGAGTCGAACACCTCGGCCAGCAGGTCCGGCCGTCCGCTGAAGTCGGGAACGAGATTCTCGACGCCGGTGCCGGGGTTGAGGGCGTGGATCTGTCGGACGGTCTCGGCGTAGAGCCAGGCGCCGCCGTCGGGCAGGTCGTCGCGGGCAACCCCGGTGACGGTGGCGTACCGAAGTCCCATCGCCTGCACGGACTCGGCGACGCGGCGGGGCTCATCCCGGTCGAGGTCGGCGGGTTTGCCGGTGTCGATCTGACAGAAGTCGCAGCGGCGCGTGCACTGCCGACCGCCGATCAGGAACGTGGCTTCGCGGTCTGCCCAGCATTCGAAGATGTTGGGGCAACCGGCTTCCGCACACACCGTGTGCAGTCCTTCGCGTTCGACCAGGCTCTCGAGTTCGGCGTACGCGGGACTGTTCTTGACGCGGGTCTTGATCCAGTTCGGCTTGCGTTCGACGGGGGTTTGCGCATTGCGGACCTCCAGTCGAAGCAACCTGCGGCCCGACGGGACCGGCGCGTCGGGTGTTGTTCCAGGTATGGGATTCACGTTTCGTTCGATTCCTGGGCGTGGGTTCCCGCCGGACCGCGGTTCCACGCGGGTCCGCGGTTCGGCGGGACTTGCTACATGTTGATCGGACGGCCCAGCGCGGCCAGAACCGATTCGTGCATCGCCTCCGACAGCGTCGGGTGCGCGAAGACGACCTCGGCGAGATCGTCGGCGGTCGCCTCCAGGGATCGAGCGATGCCGAATCCCTGAATCTGCTCGGTGACATCCGGGCCGACCATGTGGGCACCGAGGAGTTCGCCGCTGTCGGCGTCGAAGATCGTCTTCACGAACCCGTCGGCTTCGCCGATCGCGAGCGCCTTTCCGGACGCCTGCAGATCGAACTGCCCGATCTGCAGGCGACGGCCGGTCGCACGGGCTCGTTCTTCGGTGAGACCGAGGCTGGCGACCTGCGGCCGCGCGTAGGTACAGCCCGGAACGTAGTCGCGGTCCAACGGCCGGACGTGATCCGCACCGGCGAGCTTGTCCACACACAGGACGGCTTCGTGGCTTGCCTTGTGGGCGAGGCAAGGTGCGCCCGCCACGTCACCGATCGCGTACACGCCGAATGCGGTGGTGCGACACCACTGGTCGGTGGTGACGAATCCGCGATCGACCTCGACACCGAGTTCCTCGAGACCGAGGTCCTCGACGTTACCCTGGATTCCTGCCGCGACGAGAACTCTGTCCACGGTCGACTCGTCGATCGTTCCGTCGGCCGACCGGACGGCCACGGTGACGGCGTTCGTGCCGACCGTCAGTTCGGACACCGAGGCACCGGTGTGAATCCTGATGCCTCGCTTCTCGAACTGCCGCCGTACATGGCCCGCGACGGCAGCGTCCTCGATCGGCATGATCTGCGGGGCCAGTTCGACGAGGGTGATGTCGGTGCCGAGATCGTTGTACAGACTCGCGAATTCGATGCCGATGGCACCGGATCCGATGACCAGCAAGGACTTCGGCAGCTCCGGTGGGACCAGAGCGTCGAAGTATGTCCAGACCCGGTCGCCGTCGGGCACGACACCGGGAACCGAACGCGGCCGGGCGCCGGTGGCCAGGATGACGTGGTCGGCCCGGTACTCGGACACCGACTCGTCCGCGGCCGTCACTGCGACGACGCCCTTGTCGAGCAGCCGCGCCGACCCCCGGACGACGTCGATGCCGTTCTTCCTCATCAGGTAGCCGATGCCGTCGGACAGTCGCCCCGACACCGACCGGCTGAACTCGACGAGCCGGCTCATGTCGAATTCCACACCGCTGGCACTGAACCCGAGCGGCCGAAGGTTCGCCAGCGTGTGGGCGACATCGGCACCGTGCAGCAACGCCTTGGTAGGGATGCACCCCCAGTTCAGGCAGATCCCCCCGAGCCGGTCGCGCTCGACGACGGCGGTGCGCAGACCGTGCTGCGCGGCACGGATGGCCGCGACATAGCCACCCGGCCCGCTCCCGACGACGATGACGTCGTACTTCTCTGTCATGGTGTACCTCTCAGACCAGCATCAGCGCGGGGGACTCGACGAAACGCCGGAGTTCTCGCAGGAAGGTGGCGCCGAGCGCGCCGTCGATCACCCGGTGGTCGCACGAGAGCGTGACGGTGAGCATCGTGCGCGCAACGACCTGACCGTCGACGACGACGGGACGCTCCTGTCCGGCACCGACCGCGAGGATGGCGCCCTGCGGCGGGTTGATGATCGCGTCGAATTCCCGCACACCGAACATGCCGAGGTTCGACACCGTGAAAGTGCCGCCCTGGAACTCGTCGGCCGTCAGTTTCCCGGTCTTGGCCTTGGTCACCAGCGACTGCACCTCCCCGGAGATCTCGGCGAGTGTCTTGCCGTCGGCGCCGCGCACGATCGGGGTGATCAGTCCCGACGGCAGTGCGACAGCCACCGAGATGTCGGCACTCGCGAAGCGCAGGACCGACTGTGTCGCCTCGTCGAACTGAACGTTGACATCGGGCACCTTCCGCAGCGCCGCGGCACACGCCTTGACGACGAAATCGTTGACCGACAGTTTGACGGCGGGCACGGTCGCATTGATCTTCGTCCGCAAGGCGAGAAGGTCGTCGATCTGCAGGTCCGCGGTGAGCCGGAAGTGCGGGGCGCTGCGCTTCGACTCCTGCAACCGCTGCCCGATCGCCTTGCGCATCGCGGTGAACGGAATCGTCTCGAACTCCGCCTCCGCGACGGGTTCGGCCGCTGCGACGACTTCCGGTTGCAGCCGGAACCGGCGCTCGGCTTCACGGACGTCTGCCTCACACACCCGGCCGCGTGAACCGGTAGCCCGGCAGTCGTGCAGATTGATCCCGAGGGATGCGGCCAGACGTCGGGCCACGGGGGTGGCCGGGACGGCGGTGTCGTCCTCGAAGGAACGTCCCGGAATACCTGACCGCGGCGGCGACAGCGGCTGAGCGACGGTGCCACCGGCCGCCCGGATCGTGTCGTGGATGTCGGCGACGGAGATCCGGCCGTCCCGGCCGGTCCCCGTCACACGCGCCAGGTCGATCGACAACTCGTCCGCCAAGCGGTGGGCGTGCGGGGTCGCGAACACGTCACCGTTCGTCCGTCCTCGCAGGGCATCGGGAACGGTCGTCGCACCGGGACGCTGACGGGACCCGGCGACCGCCCCGGTCACCGGTACCGATTCGTAGGCCGCCGGCGCGGGTGGGCTGATCTCGAGATCCGGCTGCGCGACGGGGGGCTGTCCGGCCGGTGAGCGCCCGGACTCGGCCGGGGTCGGCACCTGATCTGCCCCGATGCCGGCGAGAAATTCCTCGATTTCGGCGTCGGAGACTGCAGCCTCGGCCGACACCGCCAGCACCGCACCGACCGGCAACGTCTCCCCCGGCCTGGCGACGACCCGGCGGAGCACCCCGTCGAACGGTGCCTCCAACTGGTTGGCGATCTTGCTGGTCTCGATCTCGCAGATCAGGTCGCCCTTCGAAAAGGACGCACCCTCCTCGACCAGCCACTCCGCCACGGTGCCTTCCTCCATGGACAGGCCCCACTTGGGAACTTCGATCAGTTTGATCTCACTCATGTCAGGCACTCACAACCTTGCGGACGGCGGCCTCGATCCGAGCGGCATTCGGAAGCCACGCCTGCTCGAGAACCGGGGAGAACGGCACCGGAGTGTGCGGCGGGGTGACCAGTTCGATCGGCGCCTTCAGTGCCCCGAACGCACGCGTCGCGATCAGCGCGGCGACGTCGTGACCGAACCCGCAGCGCGCCGCGGACTCGTCGGCGATCACTACCCGGCCCGTGGAGGCGACGGATTCGAGGATGCCCTCCTCGTCGAGCGGCGACACCGTGCGGGGGTCGACGACCTCGACGGAGATTCCCTCGGCGGCCAGCTTGTCCGCGGCGGTGTTGGCGGCGTTCACCATCGCCGACAGCGCGATGATCGTGACGTCCGTGCCTTCACGGGTGTAGTTGGCGACACCGAACGGGATCGTGTACGGCTCGTCCGGAACCTCGCCCTTGACGTCGTAGAGTGTCTTGTGTTCGCAGAACACGACGGGATCGTCGTCGCGAATCGACTGGATCAGAAGGCCTTTGGCGTCGTAGGCGTTCGACGGGGCGACGACCTTGAGGCCGGGAACGGCGGCGAACACGTTGTACGGTGACTGCGAGTGCTGGGCGGCGGCGGAGAATCCGGCGCCGATCATGCCCCGCACCACCAGCGGGGTACGGGCCTTGCCGCCGAACATGTACCGGAACTTCGCGGCCTGGTTGTAGAGCGCGTCGTAGCAGACTCCGAAGAAGTCCATGAACATCAATTCGGCCACCGGACGCAGCCCGGTCAGAGCAGCACCGGCTGCCATGCCGATGATCGCGGACTCGGTGATCGGGGTGTCGATGACACGGTCGGAGCCGAACTCGGTCCACAGACCCTTCGTCACCCCCAGCACGCCGCCGAACGCCTCCACCTTCCCGGACTCGAGTTCCGGATTGGTGCCGGCGTGACCGCCGCGCAGGTCCTCACCGATCTGCACGACCGTCGCGTCCCGCTGCATTTCCTGCGCGAGTGCGGCCTTGATCGCTTCGCGATATGTCGTCTTCGACGTGGTCATTCTCGTTCTCTCTCTCAGTACGACACGTAGACGTCGGTCAGCAGGTTCGTCAGCGGCGGGTACTCGGCAGCTCGCGCCTTCGTGACGGCGACGTCGACCCGTTCACGAGCCTCGGCCTCGATCGCATCGAGTTCCTTCGCCGTGACCTTCTTGCCGTCGACCTTCGCGCGGAACTTCACCAGCGGATCCTGGGTCCTGCGGAGTTCGGCGACCTGCTCCGCGGTGCGGTACAGCTGCGCGTCGCCCTCGAAGTGGCCGTGCCAGCGGTGTGCCACCGCCTCGATGGTGGAGGGACCGCCTCCTCTGCGGGCTCGCTCGACCGCCTCGCGCGCTGCCTCGTGCACCTCGAAGAAGTCGGTACCGTCGACGGTGGTTGCGGGCATCCCGAACGACGCGGCGCGCGCAGCGATACTCGGTGTGCCGACCGCATAGTCGCGGCCGGTGGCCTCACCGAATCCGTTGTTTTCGATGACGAAGACGATCGGCAACTCGAGCACGACTGCCATGTTCATGGCCTCGAACACGGTGCCCTGATTGGATCCGCCGTCGCCGGTGAACGAGGCCGCGACACCGCCGTTCCCCAGGGTCTTGGCGCTCAGCGCAGCGCCGATCGCCAGCGACGGGGCACCGCCGACGATTGCGTTCGCGCCGAGCATGCCGACCGACAGGTCGGCGATGTGCATCGATCCGCCCTTGCCGTGGCACAATCCGTCGTTCTTGCCGAAGATTTCGGCCATCATCCCGTCGAGGTCACACCCCTTGGCAATGCAGTGGCCGTGCCCGCGGTGGGTGGAGCCGATGTAGTCGGTGTCGTTCAGGTTCTCGCACACACCGACTGCGATCGCTTCCTGCCCCGAGTACAGGTGGATGAACCCCGGGATGTCACCGGTCGCGTTCTCCTCGTGCAACCGGTCCTCGAATTCGCGGATCTCCGACATCTTGCGATACGCGCTCAGTAATGCACTCTTGTTCAGCGCCATTGCTCTCCTCTGCTTTCTGCCTGAGGGCCGGCCGCACAGGGCGAGGCCCCGAGCGTGACGAGACTTCGGGACGGTTCCCGTCTCACGCCGTGTAACCCAGGTCACGAATGTAGGGAGAGGGTGCGAGCCCACTCAACGTTGCAGCGGATTGCAGCCCGGACCCCGCACGGGCACTCGCGGTGACAACCGGATCGACCGCCGCACGGAACGCGGTTCGGCGGCGACCGCTGTGGCCTGCACGAAGTGGGCCGGTGCCGCGGCTACCGGCCCATGGCTGGAACTCACAGCGAGTCGAGCAGATCCAGCGCCGTCGGAACGGCGGCCGGTGTCAGCACTCCGAGGCCGAACGAGGCCACCGGTGCTCCGATCGGCCGGTGGAGCAGAGAGAACACCGCTATACCCAGCAGGATCAGCCAGGCACCGACCACCGCGACACGGATCGGCGTGACCCCCTGCAGTGCCCCGATGCTGCAGACGCCACCCAGCAGCGCCCATCTCCAGCGCAGATTCCGCTCACAGAACGCCCGGATGCGCGGCTCGCTCACGCCCCGGGTCGGGTTCTGCCGGTCAGTGGTCGTCGTAGTGCCCCTCGTGCGCGGCGTGCCGATGCCCGTCGTGGATGTAGTCGACGTGGTCGCCGTGCGGGACGGCCACGTGCCCACAGCCCTCGCCGTGGGTGTGGTCGTGTCCTTCGTGGACGTGGTGCTCGGTGGGCTCGCACTCGTCGACGTGCCCGTCGTGGGCCCGGTGCAGATGCCCGTCGTGCACGTAGTCGACGTGGTCACCATGCGGGACGGCTACGTGCCCGCAGGATTCGCCGTGGGTGTGGTCGTGGTCTGCATGCTCTCGGTGGTCGGTCATCGCTGGACTCCTGCGTCGGGTTACGGCACCCCTCGTTCAGTATCCCATCGCGACCGGCGGTGAAGACCCGTCTCGGGCGCACACCTCGGACACCGTTCTCCGGCGGAGACCGCCGCGGCGCGAGTCGGAACAAGACCGGCACGGAGCGAGAGGCGGGTCCCGGTACCGACGGGCAGTCGACACTTCGGCACCGCAGACCGACTCGCAGTAGGAAACCTCGACCGGCCGACCGATGCGCCGGACCCCGGCTCGAGAATCCGGCTGTGCCGACTCAGGTAGTCCCGGCGTCTCCGACACGCCGGTGTCGGATCACGCGCCCGGGTGGTGGCCCGGACGCAGTTCCCTGATGGCGGAGCAGGACGCGCCGACGAATCGTCGTCGGCGCGTCCCGGTCGGGAGATTCCTCAGAGCCACTGTCCGCTCTGGACCGACAGCAGGCGGTCCATCGCGTCCGGCGACCACGTGCTCTCGGGGGGCTCGGGCGCCCGGCGGCCCCGGCGCGGGGCGCCGAGTTCGGGGTACAGGCTGCGCGAGACCTCCCGGGCGGCGTCCACCACGAGCGGTGCGACCCGCTCGAGCTGCGCGGTGCGGGCGTCGCCGCACAGCGAGATCGCCGCAACCGGACCGTCGTGCCCGCGCACAGCGACGGCGACGCATGCGACGCCGCGCACGGACTCGCTGCGCTCGAACGACAGACCGCGCCGCTGCCGGATCCGGCTGAGTTCCTGGTGCAGAGTCGCGAGGTCACCGATGGTGTGTTCGGTGCGGCGGGCCAGGCGCCGCTCGTACAGGTCGTCGACGCGCTCGGGCTCGAGCCAGGCGAGCATCGCCTTGCCGCCGGCGGTGGTGTATGCCGGTGCCCGGCCGCCGACCCGCGACGGCAGTGCCGTGGCGAAGCGGCCGCCGACCTTGTCGAGGTAGACGCTCTCGGCCCCGTCGAGGACGGCGAGATGGACCACCATGCCGGTCTGCATGTGCAGCTCGTGCAGGAGCGGCGCCGCCGACGCCCGGATCTCCCCGTGGCCACCGGCCCCGCCGCCGAGACCGAGCGCCCGCCGGCCGAGGCAGTAGCCGAAGGATGCGTGATCGACCCAGTTCAGCTTCACGAGCTGATCGAGGATGCGGTGCACGGTCGAGCGGGGCAACCGGGTGCGGCAGGCCACCTCCTCCAGCGTCAGCCGCGAGGACCGGCCCTCGAACGCGTCGAGGATGAGTGTCATCCGTTCGACCATCGACGGCGGCACGTCGCGCCGCGGGGCGGAGGTAGCTGTCGGTTCCGTTGCTTCGACGACTGCCATCTGCGGCCTCCCGATACTTCTGCTCCCGGCGGGAGCGGGAAAACTGAAATGAATTCTGAAAGTGTATCAGCTCACTCTCGCCACCAGTAGTGATCGGGGGCGCGAATTTCCCACCTGCGACCCTCGCGCGCCTCGCATCCGCGGTCGACCCCGGATCCCGCTCATCGGAACGTCGGCCGCGACGGAGCGGCGCGGTCCGGTACAACGGACCGACACCCTCCCAGTCCCGGCAGCGGAGAGGCTCGCATGCGCATCGGAATCGTCAGCCCCGTCGTGGTCCAGCACCCCGGCGTGCACTCCCCGTGGGAACGCACTGCCGGCGTCGACGACCTCGTCCGGGTGGCCCGGGCCGCCGATCGGCTCGGCTTCCACCATCTGACCTGCAGTGAGCACGTCGCCGTTCCGGTGGACGTCGCGGCCGCCCGCGGCGGCACCTACTGGGATCCGCTCGCCACCCTGAGCTATCTCGCCGCCCGGACGCAGCGCATCCGGCTCGCCACCCAGGTACTCGTCCTCGGCTACCACCACCCGCTCGAGATCGCCAAACGCTACGGCACCCTCGACGTCCTCAGCGGCGGGCGGCTGACGCTCGGCCTCGGGGTGGGCAGCCTGCGCGAGGAGTTCGACCTCCTCGGGGCACCCTTCGAGGACCGGGGCCCCCGCGCCGACGACGCCCTGGCCGCGTTGCGCGCCGCGTTGTCCCGGCGCCTGCCGGAGTACCACGGTTCCTATTACGAATTCCAGAACCTGCTCGTCGAGCCGCACGCCGTCCAACCCCGCGTCCCGCTGTGGGTCGGGGGGCGCACGCTGCGCTCGCTGCGCCGCGCCGTCGCCCACGGCGACGGATGGGTGCCGTTCGGGCTGCCCCTGCCCGACCTGACCGCGATGCTGGGCCGGGTGGACCTCCCGGCGGGCTTCGACGTCGTTCTCGACACCGGGGCGCCCCTCGACCCGCTGGGCGCGCCCGAGCGCACCGTCCGGTCCCTGGAACGACGTCGCGAGGCCGGCGCCACCGTCGTAGGGGCGACCGTCGCCGCGACCGACGCGACCCACTACTGCGAACAGCTCGAGTGTCTGCGGGCACTCGGCACCGACCTGGGGCTGGACTTCGCCCCGGCCGAACCATCCGAACAGGAGACCCGATGACCGACACCGCAGCGACCGACACCGCAGAGCTCGTCCAGTCCCTCCTCGCCCGCGTCCAGCTCCTCGAGGACAAGATCGCCGTCCAGGAGATCGTCACCGCCTACGGCCCCGCCGTCGACGCCGGTGACGCCGACGCGGTGGGCGAACTGTGGACCGAGGACGCCGTCTACGACGTCGACATGCGAATCATGAACGGCCGCAAGGAGATCATGGAGATGGTGCGCACGCGACCGCACCAGGACTACATCCACGAAGGATGCGGACACCTCCTCGACCCCGTGCACATCCGGGTCGAGGGCGACACGGCCGTGGCCACCTGCCATTCGCAGCTGCTGCGTCACGACGAGAACGGCTTCCGCGTCTGGCGCGTGACGGCCAACCGCTTCGAACTCGTCAAGAACGACGGCCGGTGGCGGATCCGCAAGCGCACGGCCCGGGTGCTCGACGGCCGCGACGAGTCGCGTGAGCTGCTCGCCCGCGCCGGCCGCTGACCCGGCCCCGAACCGGTGACGGCCGGCCCCGCATCCGGGGCCGGCCGTGTGCGTGTCCGACCGCGTCAGGCGTCGACGGTCGCGTTCTCGAGCGTCGCCTTGGCCCACCGGTAGTCCGCCTTCCCCGCGGGCGAACGCAGCACCTCGGGAACCGGCACGATCGTCTTCGGGATCTTGTACCCGGCGATCAGGGTCCGGCAGTGGTCGGTCAGTTCCCTGGCCGAGGGCGCTACCACGCCGGGACGGAACTGCACGGCCACCGAGACCCGCTCACCCAGGAGCGGGTCCGGGATGCCCGCCACCACCGCGTCGAGGACGGCCGGATGGCTCTTGACGGCCTCCTCGACCTCCTCCGCGTAGACCTTCTCGCCGCCGGTGTTGATGCAGGCCGAGCCCCGGCCGAGCACGACGATCGAGCCGTCCGCCTCCACGGTGGCCAGGTCACCGAGCAGGCACATGCGCACGCCGTCGCGTTCGGGGAACGTCGCCGCGGACTTGTCCGGGTCGTTGTAGTAGCCGAGAGGGACGTGGCCGATGCGAGCGAGGTAGCCGATGGTCTCCGAGCCGGGCTCGACCTCGGTCAGATCCGTGTCGACCACCCGCAGTGTCGGCGACGGGGAGATCCGGGCACGGCCGTCCGCGCCGGCGTCGACGGTGCCGGTCGCGCCCGCCTCCGACGAGCCGAAGGAGTTGCGCAGGTAGACGTTCGGCAGCAACTCCGCCAGTTGCGCGCGGACACTCGCCGACCACAGCGCTCCGCCGGAGCCGATGACCAGCAGAGAACTCAGGTCGAACTCCTTGCCGCGTGCGGCCACCGCGTCGGCCAGCGGCCGGCTGATGGCGTCGCCGACCACCATCACGATCGCGATCCGGTGCCGGTCGATCAGGCGTAGCGCCTCGATCGGCTCGAACGACCGCATCAGCACCTGCTTCGCACCCGCGAACAGCCCCATCAGCACCGAGTACATCGCGGCCCCGTGCATGAGCGGCGCCGTGACGAGATAGGACATCGGGTGCTCGTTTGCCGCGGCGGCCGCGGCGAGATCGGCAGAGCTGCGGTGCGGTTCGCCGTAGGGGTTACCGCCGGCCAGCGCCGCGAAGTAGAAGTCCTCGTGCCGCCACATCACTCCCTTGGGCATGCCCGTCGTGCCGCCGGTGTAGAGGATGTACCGGTCGTCGCCGCTGCGCTCACCGAAATCCCGCTCCGCCGAGGCGCTCTCCACCGCTTCCGCATACCGAGCCACGGTCGCACCCACACCTGCCGCAGCCTGTTCGAGTGCCGCCGTCTCCGCACTTCCGACGACGACGATGCGCCGCAGCTGTGAGGTGTGCGGCACGGCCTGCGCCGCGACGTCGGCGAACTCGTCGTCGATCACGAGTGCCACGAGGTCTGCATCGGTGTAGAGGTGCACGAGCTCGGCACCCACGTAGCGGAAGTTGATGTTCACCGGCACCGCGCGAATCTTCAAGCAGCCCAACATGACCTCGAGGAATTCGAGGCTGTTGCGCATGTGCAGGCCCACATGATCACCTGCCGCCACCCCGACGGCCGCGAGGTGGTGCGCGACCCGGTTGGCGCGGGCGTCGAACTCGGCGTACGTCCGGGACTCGTCCCCGCAGATCAGGGCCGTCCGGTCGGGTATCGCATCGACGACGGCCTCGGTGAGATCGGCCAGGTTCAGAGACATCGCGGGTCCTTCCGGGGTTCGTGGGTGGGTGAGGACGCGCACGACCACGCGATCGTCGCGCGTGTGCCGCGGATCACAGCAGCCTCAGTAGAACATATTCTCATTCCGGGATCAACGGTCCGACAGTGCCGATCGGGAGCCGGATCCTGAGCCTGGCTGCAGCCTCCGAGGACCGCCCCTCCCTGCGGGGGACCACGGTCCGAGAACACCCTTGTGCAAGTAATAGAATGAATACTAGTTTTCAGTCATCGTTCCGCACCCCCGCACGGACACAAGGAGCCCACCATGACCCAGAACACGACCCTCGACGGCCGCACCGCCGTCGTCACCGGAGCAGGCGCCGGCCTCGGCCGCGCCGAAGCCCTCGCTCTCGCCGACGCCGGTGCCGCCGTCGTCGTCAACGACATGGGCGCCGCCGCCCACGACGTCGTCGACGAGATCCGCGCCGCCGGAGGCCGCGCCGTCGCCGTCACCGGCGACGTCTCGGACTGGGCGCTCGGCGAGGAACTCGTCCGCACGGCGGTCACCGAGTTCGGCTCGATGGACATCCTGGTCAACAACGCCGGCATCCTGCGCGACAAGATGATCTTCAACCTGTCCGAGTCGGACTGGGACGACGTGATCCGGGTACACCTCAAGGGCCACGCTGCGACGTCGCGCGCCGCGGCCGTGCACTGGCGGCAGGCGTCGAAGGACGCGAACGGACCGGTCTACGGCCGCGTGATCAACACCTCCTCCGAGGCGTTCCTGTTCGGCTCGGCCGGGCAGCCCAACTACTCGGCCGCCAAGGCCGGCATCACCGCCCTGACCCTGTCGACCGCCCAGGGCCTGTCGCGCTACGGAGTGCGGGCCAACGCCATCTGCCCGCGCGCCCGCACGGCCATGACGGCGGACGCGTTCGGCGAGAGCAACACCGGTACGTCGGGCCTGGACCCGCTCGCGCCCGAACGAGTGGCCACGCTGGTCCGGTACCTCGCCTCCCCCGCCTCCGACGAGGTCAACGGCCAGGTCTTCGTCGTGTACGGCAAGATGGTCGCGCTCATGGAAGCCCCCAAGGTCGAGCACCGCTTCGACGCCGCAGGCTCCGCGTTCACCGTCGACGAACTCGGCGGCCAGCTCTCGTCCTACTTCTCCGGTCGCGGCCCGTACGAGACCTACGCCGCCTACAGTGTGGCCGAACTGGAGAAGGTCGCGCTCGCCACGGGCGACCCCGTCGACGCATGAGCGGAAGGGACACAGTCGTGAAACTGAGCGGGAAGACGGCCGTCGTCACCGGCGGTGCGGGCGGGATCGGCCGCGCCGTGACCCGGGTGTTCGTCCGCGAGGGCGCCCGCGTGCTGTTCGTCGATGTCGACGACGACCGCGGCCGCGCGCTCGAAGCCGAGCTGACCGGCGCCGGCGGCGAGGCGAAGTTCCTGCAGGCCGACATCTCCCGGCGCGAAAGTGCGGAACAGATCCGCGATGCCGCCGTCGCAGCGTTCGGCGGCATCGACATCCTGGTCAACAACGCGCACGCGTCGCGCCAGGCACCACTGCTCGAGCACACCCCGGAGATGTTCGAGCTGTCGTTCGGCACGGGCTTCTACCCCACCGTGCACCTCATGCAGGCCTGCTACCCCCAGCTCAAGCAGGCCCGCGGTTCCGTCGTCAACTTCGGCTCCGGATCCGCGCTCGACGGCATGCCGACGCAGACGTCGTACGCGGCGGCCAAGGAGGCGATCCGGGCGGTCAGCCGGGTGGCTGCGAACGAGTGGGCCGCCGACGGCATCCGCGTCAACGTCGTGTGCCCGTTCGCCGCAACCGAAGGCGTGCAGGCCTGGCAGCAGGCCTTCCCCGACCGGGCGGCCGCCGCGGCGGCGAAGGTGCCGTTGCAGCGCATCGGCGACCCGGAGACGGACATCGCGCCGGTGGTGGTGTTCCTCGCCTCCGACGACTCGAAGTACATGACGGGACAGACGCTGATGGCCGACGGCGGCAGCATCAAGCTGCGCTGAGCGACCGTCGACTTCCACCGCGCCGAGTCCCATCGCACTGAGTGGGACACCTGGTCGACAGCACCGGCGCCGCGTGGAAATCTGCGTCCTACAGGCCCGCCGGCCGGTGTCGTACCCGGCCGGCGGGCCGCTTCCATACCCGGCCTGCCGCACGGCAGGTCACGCCCGTACCGTCCGAGAGAGGGTTTCGACCGCATGGCTGCCTCCTCCCCCCTGTTCCGCCCGCTCCGTGTGCGTTCGCTGGAGCTGGCGAACCGCATCGTGATGTCACCGATGACGCGGTCGTACTCGATCGACGGTGTGCCGGGTGAGGACGTCGCCGCGTACTACCGGCGGCGGGCCGCGGGTGGGACGGGTCTGATCGTCACCGAGGGTGTCGCCATCGATCACCCGACGGCCGTGGATAATCCGCGGGTGCCGCGCATGCACGGCACCGAGGCACTCGCGGGCTGGCGCCGGGTCGTCGACGAAGTACACGACGCCGGGGGCCGGATCGTCCCGCAGTTGTGGCACGTCGGACCGCTGTGGGGCGCGATGAGCGCGGTCGATCCCGCACTGAAGCCGATGCGCCCGTCGGGCAGCTGGGGCACCCTGGGCATCACCTCGTACCCGGAGGACTACGTCGCGTGGGCCACCCGGCCGTCGGAGGCCATGACCGAGCAGGACATCGCCGACGTGATCGCGGCCTACGCTCGCGCCGCCGCGGCCGCCGCGGAGGCCGGATTCGACGGCATCGCGCTGCACGGCGGACACGGCTACCTGCTGGACTCGTTCCTGTGGGAGGGCACCAACACCCGTACCGACGCGTGGGGCGGTGACCTCGAGCGGCGCACCCGATTCCCCGCGGCCGTCGTCGCGGCCATCCGCGCCGAGATCGGCGACGATCTGCCCATCGTGTTCCGCTTCTCGCAGCACAAGCAGCAGAACTACACCGCGCGCATCGCCGAGACGCCCGACGAGCTGAAAGTGATCCTCGGTGCCCTCGTCGAGGCCGGCGTCGACATCCTCGACGCGAGCATCCGGCGTTTCGACACCCCCGCCTTCGAGGGCAGCGACCTCTCCCTCGCCGGCTGGGCCAAGCAGCTGACAGGCGTGACCACCATGGCCGTCGGCAGCGTCGGCATCGGCAAATCGCTGCGGGAGAGCCGGATCAGCGGCTCGGCCCCGATCGACGACAACGTCCACGAGGTCGAACGACGAATCGACAGCGGCGAATTCGACCTCATCGCGGTCGGCCGCCTGCACCTGGCCGACCCGGCCCTCGCGACCACCCTGCGGTCCGGGGGGCCGCTGCCCGAATTCGACCGCGCGATCCACGAAGCGTCGCTGACCTGACCCCGGAACGGGTGGGTGCGCGGCGGTGACGACAGGAGGCCTCCATGGGATCCTCGTTCCCCGAGCAACTTTCCGCTGTGCTCGACCGGCAGCGCCGGACGCCGGCCACGGCGTCGGCCACCGATCCGGGCCAGCGGGTCCGGCCCGTCCGCGCCATGATCGATCTGCTCGTGCAACACCACAAGCCGCTCACCGAGGCGGTCCACGCGGACTTCGACGGACAACTGCCGACGCACGTGGTCATGGACGACATCCTCACGTCCCTGACGGCACTGCACCGGGTCCGGGAGTCGTTGGAAGGCTGGGACAGCGCCGGTCGGCCCACCTACCGGATACCCGGACCGTCGGGGGCGCTGTGGCACTGCGGCCCGCATCACGACGCCGGGACGGTGGCCATCGTGGGAAGCCGCACCGCTCCCCTGTTCTCGCTCCTGGGACCGTGGGTCAGCGCGATCGGCACCGGTCACCGCGCCGTGCTGATGCCCGCCCACGGACTGCCGCGCACCGTGCGGGTGCTGTCGGACGCCGCCGCAGCCCTCCTCGACCCCGCCCACATCGCGGTGCTCGTCGGGATCGAGAACCACGACGACCAGATCACCGCCGACCGCTTCGACCACGTCGTGGTCACCGGCGAGCACCACGCGTCGCCCCCCGGCGGGACCGCGACGACCTCCTTGCTACGTCCCGGCGCTGCGGGACCGGTGAATCCGCACCGACGCACATTCGCCGACGCGCTCGCGACGACGTACGCCGCACTGCTGCCCGCCGTCACCGACCACGCCGGTCTCGTCGTGACCGTCACCGACCACCCGGGCAGCTGCCCGGTCCTGCGCTTCACCCACCCCGGCGCGGCCTCTGCTCCGACCGATGCTCCGACCGATCAGTGGGACGAGGATCGAGCTCCGGGTGTCGACCGGTGGAGAATGCCGGCATGAGCAGTCCATTCGAGGATCGCCTCGAGCTCGCGGACGTCGTCGCCCGGTACGCCCGTGCCGTCGACCGCCGTAAGCCGGCCGTGCTGCGTTCGCTCTTCACCGACGACGCCGAGTTCGTGCAGCCGCCCGGGCTGGTCCGCCGCGGGCACGACCCGGTACTCACCGGCGCGGGACCGATCGCCGACAGCGTGCTCGCCGCGGTCGCGCACCTGCACTCCACGCGCCACGTCCTCGGCCAGCACGTGGTCGACCTCGACGGCGACCGTGCCCGCGGCGAGCTGTACTGCGAGGCGCACCACGTGTACCCGAGCGGTGAGGGGTACCGGGACTACGCGGTGTCCGTCCGCTACCGGGACGAGTACCGGCGCGGGCCCGGCGGCTGGCGCATCTCGCGCCGGGAACTGGTCGTCGATCTCACCGCCGACCGTGAAGTGACGTTGCTCCGATCCGAGTGAAGGGAAAATCTTCGTGACACAGACGGAACCGGCCCTGACCCTGAGCGCCGCGGAACAACTGCTGGCCGTCGAGGAGATCAAACGGCTCTTCGCCGCACGGCTGCGGGTGATGGACACCAAGCAGTGGGATCTGTACCCCACGTTGCACACCGAGGACGTCGTGAGCGAGACCTGGGGCGGCCTGCCCGAGGACACCCAGCCGCGCACCGGTGGGCAGTCCAATCGGGTGGTGGGCCGCGAACCGTTGCGGCGCGCCATCGAGAACCTGCTCGACGGGGGCACTCCGGTCACCAGTGCGCACCACGGTCACACTCCCGAGATCACCCTCACCGGCGACATCACCGCGACCGGCGTCTGGGCGATGGAGGACGAACTGTGGTGGACGAACGGGACCGTCGAGGAACACCTGCACGGCTGGGGCCACTACCACGAGCAGTACCAGAAGGTCGACGGCGTGTGGTTGATCAGTTACCGCAAGCTCACCCGGCTGCGGCAGGTGCACACGCCTGGCTTCTTCGACTTTCTGAAACCGCTGTAGCCGCCGGCGTCACGGTCGCGACGATCCGTGCTCACCGTGGAGGTGGGCACGCTCGCCGTCGTGGTCGAAGATCGTGAGAATCTCCACCGGACCGTCGTGGGCACCGATGATGTGCGGGACCATCGTCGAGAACGCGGCGGCCTCCCCGGTCCGCACGAGCACGGTCCGCTCGCCCAGCTGCAGCCGGGCCGTGCCGGAGAGCACGGTGAACCACTCGCGGCCCGGATGCACCGCCGCCGCGCCGGTTCCGGTGGGCCGGTCGGGGGTGATCCGCATCTTCGCCACCGTCACGCCGTGCAGGGCACGTTCCCGGGACAGCAGCCACGTGGTCACGCCGGGCATGTGCTCGGGCTGCGGCCGGATCACCACGTCCTCGTCCTCGGCGGATTCGACGAGCTGATCGAGCGTGGTGCCCAGGGCCCGGGCGAGGGGCACCAGTTGATCGAGAGCGATCCGGCGGTTCCCGGTCTCGATGCGGCTCAGCGTCGACGGGCTGAGCCGGCAGCGGGCCGCCAGCGAATCAAGCGACCAGCCGCGGGCCAGGCGCAGGCTGCGGATGCGGCGGCGGATCACGGCGTCCAGATCTTGCGTCATACGCAAGATGGTATGCGTTCTCGGCACTGCGGCCGCTACCGTGAGCGACATGGCGCACCACCCCCACTCTCCGGGCCACCCGCACGCGCATCACGAGGCCGGGCTGGCGGACCTCCTCGACCTCGACGCCGAGGTGCTCGGCGCGTATCTGGACGAGGTGACGGCGTGGGCCGAACCGTACACCCCGGCCCGTCCCCGGCTGATCGCCGACGTGGGGGCAGGAACCGGAACCGGCAGCGTGGCCCTGGCCCGCCGATTCCCCGACGCGGAGATCGTCGCGATCGACCGGTCGGCATCGATGCTCGACCGCGTGCGCACCGCCGCTCGCGAACACGGTGTCGCCGAACGTATCCGGACCGTCCTGGCCGACCTGGACACCACCGGGATTCCGGTCGACGAGATCGACCTCGCATGGGCGGCGTCGTCGCTGCACGAGGTCGCCGACCCCGCCCGGGTGCTGCGCGACCTCCACACCGGCCTGACGTCCGGCGGACTGCTCGTCGTCGTCGAGATGGACGAACTGCCGCGCTTTCTGCCCGACGACACCGGACGGGACCGGCCCGGTCTCGAGGAGCGCTGCCTTCGGGCGCTCGAGGAGGCGGGATGGAACGCCCATCCCGATTGGCAGGCCCATCTCGAGCGCGCCGGATTCGAGGCCGTCGGCCGGCGACGGTTCACGACGGAAGCCACTGCAGCGCAACCGAACACGGTGCGGTATGCGTCGACCTACCTGGCGCGCATCCGCGAGGCGCTCGACGATCGACTGGACAGGGACGACCTCGACCGTCTCGATCGTCTGCTGTCACCCGGCAGCCCCGAACACCTGGCGCGGCGACCGGACCTGACGGTCCGCAGTGCCCGCACGGCGTGGGCTGCCCGGCGGCCCTGACCGACCCCGTCCGGTTCGGACGGCGAACATTGCGCGACTACTACCTGCGTGGCCTGTCCCCGAAGGGCAGCACTCCCGCGACGTCCGCGATCTCGAAACCGAACAGCACGTCGTCACCCCGTCGGGCGGCGTGGACCTTACAGATCCCGGCGGGCAACGGCGGCAACGGGACTCGCCGTGCCGCCACGACCGGCACGAGCAGACCGTAGCAGCGCAGGCGCAGCAACTCCACGTAGGCGACGTCGTCGACGACCGCCCCGTCCACGAGGGCGCTGACGTTCAGCCGACGATGATCGGCGCGGATGTCGTCGCCGGGGCTCAACCGCCAGGCCGTGTCGAGGGAGTTGAACCAGTCCAGCACGACGGTGATCGGCGCGATGCCCTGCACGTCGAGCCGCGCCGCGCTGATCCGGGTGGACAGGCCCGGCACGATCCGCAGCCCGTGGGCGGTCACCGTCAGGCTGTCGATGCGCCGATCGTCCCAGTCGAGATCGTTCAGCCGGACACGGGCACGGAGATGCGCGCGGTCACGGCGGATCCGGACGCCGTCGACGACGGCACGCAGCGGCACTCCCTGCACGGTCGTCTCGATCGGACGGCCGGCGTACCGGAGGGCGAGGCCCCGGCCGAGGAGGTCGACGAGGGTGTCGGGAACCAGCGCGGTGACAGTGCCCGCGCCCAGTTCGGCGAGCGGCTGCATCCATGCACGTTCCACCCCGGCATGATGCCACCGCACCACCGGTCATGGCGGGAGCACTGCGGGTGGTCGGGTCGCTCCGCAGGCTCTGCTCCCGTCGCTCTAGGCCGCTGCCTCCCGCAGCACCGTGACGAGCGTCGCGAGCCGGTCCGCGGCCCGGTCCGGATCGGGATGCAGCATGGTCAGCGGGACCATCACATCGGTGACTCCGACGGCGAGAAGCTCCTTCACTGCTCGCGCGGTCTCCGGCACGGCGATCTCGCCGCTCGCCTCGTGCACCACCTGCAGCCGCCCGCGAATCTGCAGGTCGTCGGGATCGCGCTCCTCCCCTTCGAGCGCGACGCGGAGCAGGTCGCGGCCCCGCCGCAGCTCGTCCGGTCCGGCACCCATGATGGGAATCCACCCGTCGCCCCACCGGGCGAGCCGGCGGATCACCGGCTTCGACAACGACCCCGAGACCCAGACCGGGATCCGCCGGTCCCCCGGGCGCGGCGAGCAGTACACATCGGTGAAGGCGACGCTGGGGCGCTGCACCGAAGCCGGGGCGTGCGCCCACAGGGCCCGGCACGCGGTGAGCGTGTCGTCGAGCAGCGGCCCACGATCGCGGAAGCTCAACCCGGCCGCCTCGTATTCCTTCTCCTGCCAACCGGTTCCGACGCCGAGATCGAGCCGCCCACCCGACAGGTGGTCCAGGGTGGCCGCGGTCTTGGCGAGCACGGCCGCGCCCCGCAACGCCGCGATGATCACGCCGGTGCCGAGGCGGATCGTGCGGGTCCGACCGGCGATCACCGCGAGGACGGTCATGGGTTCGAGCCACACGGCATCCGGTTCGGTGGCGAAGGGTCCCCACGCGTAACCGGAGGTGTCGGCTCCCATCACGACGTGGTCGGTGACGTTGACCCGGTCCACCCCGCTCTCCTCCGCGCGCACCGCGACGTCCACGAGGTGGGCGTAGTTGTCGCGGGCCAGCACGTCGCCGAAGTTGGGGAGATTGACGCTCAGGGTGGGAGAGTTCACGCGAAAGGTCCTTCGGGAGGAGGGGTCAGGGCGCCAGGGGACGATTGGTCCACGACCCGTCGGGGCGGGCGAACCACCCGCCGGCCGCGTAGCTGCCGCCGTCGACGTGCAGCGTGGACCCCGTCATGTAGCGGGAGAGGTCGGACGCGAGGAACAGGGCCGGTCCGGCGACGTCCTCGGGCCGGCCCGGGCCGCCGAGCGGCGCCCAGCCCGGCCAGCGGTGCCGGTCCGCCTCGGGCACGAGCCGCTCGTACGGCACCTGCGGCGTCTCGATCAGGTCGGGTGCGATCGCGTTCACCCGGATGCCGTGCCGGCCGACCTCGACTGCGAGACTGCGGGTGAAGTGCCGCAGCCCGGCCTTGTACGTGCCGTACACGACGTGCCCGGGAATGCCCCGGTGTGCCTCGACCGTGGTGACGTTGACGACGGAACCGCCCCGCCCCCGGTCGATCATGCCGGGAAGGACGGCGCGGGTCATCCGCAGGGCGTGGTCGAGGTTGACGCGGGCGAGGGCTTCCCACTCGGACTCGTCGGCCTCCGCGAAGGGCGTCGCGGCGCGGAGGAAGTCGCCGACGTTGTTGACGAGCACGTCCGGGTCACGGCCGGCGGCCTCCGTCGCGACGGCCGGGTCCGCTGCGTCTCCGACGATCGGTACCGCGCCGGGGACTTCGGCGGCGAGCCGCTCGGCCGCCCGGCGATCGGTGTCGACGAGGACGACGTGGGCGCCGTGCTCGGCGAACAGCCGCACGACGGCCGCGCCGATGCCGTTCGCTCCTCCGGTGACGAGCGCGGTCCGTCCGGACAGCAAGGGATGCGACGGATTGTTCGAGGTCGGCACGGGGGTCATCGCCGCGACGCTAGCCGTCCCACCCCGCCGGCATCAGGCCGTTCCCGTTGGCCGGGAACGGCGCCGGGCTACCCCTGCGGGCCGAAGGCCTGCGGTGGCACGCACAGCCCGGTCTCCCGCCAGATCCGCGTCGCGTCGTAGTAGTGGTCGTGGCCGGCGAGATCGATGTGCCGCTCGGTCAGTCCCCGCTCCGCCGCGACGGCCACGGCCTCGTCGTACCCGAGACTGGTGCGGGGCAGGTCGAATCCGGCTTCGCGCGCGACGGCCGAGGCGAGTGCCCGCACACTCACCGGCTCGGGATGGGCGGCATGCAGGACAGCGCCACCGGGCCCGGGACGGGTACCGCGAACCGCGAGTGCCGCGATCAGGCGGCCGAGATCGCCGACCGAGATCACCGACAGCAGTGGACGACCGTCCTCGACCCATGCGCCGAGACGAGAGAGGATCTGCGCGATTCCGGGCACGAACCAGCGGTCTCCGGGTCCGTGGACGAAGGCGGCGCGCACCACGGTGCCCCCGTAGTCCCGCACGGCCAGCTCGGCCGCGAGCCTGCTCGCACTGAGCGCCGAGACCGGGTTCGGCTCGACGGCGTCCTCGGCGACCCCGCGGTGCGGGCCTGGGCCGTAGACCCCGATCGTGCTGACGTAGATCACGTGGGGCCGGTGCTGCCGGGTCGATGCCGCCAGCAGGTTCTCGGTCCCGGCACGGTTCACCTCGTCGCACGTCTGCGGGTCCGATCCGGTGTACGAGGCCGCGTGCACGATCACGTCGGCGGCAGCGATCACGGCGCCGAGGGACGACGGTTCGGTCAGGTCCGCCGCGATCCTCCGCGTTGCCGCGGCAGGCACGTCGTCGGGCCGTCGCGCGACGCCCGTGCAGGGCACGCCGGACTCCGCGAGCCCCGCCAGCACGGCGCCGCCGACGAAGCCGGTCGCGCCGATCACCGCGATCCGCGGGGGTCGCACCGAAGGTTCGTCACGGCGGCACTCCGTGACGGCGGGTACCATTCGGCCGGGTGGGGGAAACCCGATGGGGTTCGTCACGATGCACCTCGTCGGAACACAGGGTGGGAACGGAGTGAGGACGGATGGCTCAGCAAGCGCGGGCGATGGCTACCAGGCAGCAGATCGTCCTGGGCGCGGCAGAGAACTTCGAACGGTCGGGCTACGAGGGCGCAAGCCTGGGCGCGATCGTCGAGAGCTCGGGTATCACCAAGGGTGCGCTCTACTTCCACTTCCGGTCGAAGGACGAGCTCGCCCAGGTCGTGATCGAGGAGCAGCATCGCATCTCGATCGCCGCGGTCGAGGCCATCGCGAACCTCGACATTTCCGCACTGGAGCAGATCGTGATGCTCTCGCACGAGATGGCGCGCCAGATGATCGACGAGCCGATCGTGCGGGCCGGAATCCGTCTGACCCTCGAACTCAGTGCCACCAACGGGCCCACCGGTCCGTACCTGGACTGGATAGCCGCCTGCGAAAAGCTCACCGAGCAGGCGATCGCCCAGGGCGACATCCTCGACACGATCGACGCGGCCATGCTGGCCCGGTTCGTGATCTCCGCCTACAACGGTGTCCAGCTCGTGTCCAACGTCCTCACCCACCGGCAGGATCTCGAGCAGCGCCTCGACGAGATGTGGATCCTGCTGCTGCCCGCCGTGATGCCCGCCGACCGCCACGGTGAGATCCCGCGGATCCGCGCGGCTCGCTGGACACCGCCGTCCGGCGACTGAACGACGGTCGCCGGCGGTCAGCATCGCGACCGGTCCGGCGCGAGCCGCACGACACCGCTCGCCAGTACCTCGCCCCACTGCTCGACGGTGGTGTGCACGGTCCAGGAATCGTGCGGATCGGTCCGCGCCACCACGTTCGCAGGCTCGTCCAGTTCGACGAACCGGTGGTAGGTGGCCTCGACGAGCGCGATGTCGGCGTGCGGGCAACCGCAGGCGGCCCGGGCACTCTGGCGGAACGCTTCGAGGAGCAGCATTCCGGGGACGTGATCACTAGGATGGTCGAACAGCACGGGGTGCCGATCGTCGACCCGCAGGCGCCAGCGGTTCTCGGCGTACTGCGGACCGAGTACGACATCCACGGGCCGGGACTGGCCGACGACGCCGGGGGAAATCGGCGGAGGGCAGACGGGATCCCCGATCCGGCGGGGACCGGCGCCGTTCCAGCGCAGCCGCTGGTAGGCGTCCGGGGTGAGGACGTTGGCCACCCCCTCCCCCGTACCCACCCGCTGTCCGTCGACGGTGAACACCACCGTGAGATCGAACTGGGAGAGCAGCCCGCCGCGATGAACCGGGTCGTCGAGGGAGGCGTCGAGCACGACCTCTGCGGCTCCGGCCCCGATGGCCAGCGCGTCCACCGCCGCGTCCACCCGCAGGGTCTGCATGACGAACGGATGGCCGAGCGGCACACGATACTGAGTGTGCCCCAAGTAGATTGCCGTCTGGCGTAGAGTCTCGGCGATCAGCATGGCGTCGTAGCGACCGGTGTCGGTCCGGTAGAAGCCGTGCAGCCGCGGCCATTGCGCACCCAGAAGGAACCGATGGGCGACGCCGACGGACGTGCAGTCCGTCAGGAACACCTCCGACACCGATTGCCGGTGGACGTACCGCCTGGGCACCGTCGACTCGAACCCGAGGACGGGACTGTTCCGGGGTACTGCGTCCGCATCCACGGTCATTGTCGCTTCTTTCATTGCAAACCGGCCGGACTGCTTTTATCGAGGGACTATAGACGACCGGGACGAATCGGGACACGCTCGAGTCCGGTAGCCGGCACGCCGGTGGCGAACAGCTTCCGTCCCCCGTCGATCGCTCGGATGAATTCTTCGAACTCGACAAACCGATCGACCGGTTTATGCTAATGTGTAGTGCAGTCGGGAAACAAAAAGGGTCGGTCATGGAGCACGCGGAGGGGTGTTCCCGATCGACCCGAGATCACAGCACCTCCGCGCCGCCGGGACTATACGAGGGGTAGTCCCAGCGGCGCGGAGGCGTGTCCGCATCGTTTCTGTACCCGCATCGTGTCTGCACCCGCATCGATTCTGTACCCGCATCGTGTCTGTGCCCGCACCGGCCCGGCCGGAACCTGGCGCTCTACTTGGTCGGGATCCGGCTCCGCGCTTCGGCGAGCTGGTCCTCGAGGCCGACGATACGGCACGCCGCGTCCACCGCCGTGCCGCTGTCGACCAGTTCCCGCACCCGCGCGACGATCCGGAGCTGGTTGCGGGAGTAGCGGCGGTGGCCCCCCTCGGAACGGTGCGGAACCACGAGGCCGGGGGCGTCGAGGCTGCGGAGGAAGGCGGGAGTGACGCCGAGCGCCGCGGCGGCGCGGCCCATGCTGAAGGCAGGGTAGTCGTCGTTGTCGAGTTCGTTGGTGACCGCGGGAGCACGGTCGTCGGTGGGATCCACGTGCCCTTCGTTGCTACGAGAGGGAACCCCGGCACGTGCAGCGCCGGGGTTCGTGACGGTTATGACAATGCCGGCCTCGACCGGCACGAGGAAATGACATATACGAGTTCGCAATCCCGATGGATACGCATCACCAGCCTCTCGCTCTGCTCTCCGGTGGCGACGTGGTCGGCCTCCCAGAGTCCGCCCCGTCGCGTCGTCGGGGTGGAGCCGCAGAACCGAGTGCGGCTCCACCCCCGTCTGCAACTTCGCCGGCAACCCGTCGGTTGCCCCTCTTCCGGATCCTTCGCGTTGACGCCCTCGAT
>NZ_JAUIZP010000019.1:0-226 GCF_041414735.1 Rhodococcus sp. GXMU-t2271 | reverse complement strand
GAAGACCGGGAAGATCTCCGAGACGATGCCGAAGAACGGCAGCGCCAGCACGTACACCTCGGGGTGACCGAAGAACCAGAACAGGTGCTGCCACAACATGACACCGCCCGTGCCGGGATCGAAGACGTGAGCGCCGAACTGCCGGTCGACGAACAGGGCGATCAGCGCCGCGGCCAGCAGCGGGAAGATCAGCAGGATCAGCAGCGAGGCGATGAAGGTGTTCCAG
>NZ_JAUIZP010000018.1:0-205695 GCF_041414735.1 Rhodococcus sp. GXMU-t2271 | reverse complement strand
CTGCCGGTCGACGAACAGGGCGATCAGCGCCGCGGCCAGCAGCGGGAAGATCAGCAGGATCAGCAGCGAGGCGATGAAGGTGTTCCAGGTGAAGATGGGCATCCGGAACATGGTCATGCCGGGGGCGCGCAGGCACACGATGGTGGTGATGAGATTGACCGCGCCGAGGATCGTGCCCAGGCCGCCGACGGTGAGACCGAGGATCCACAGGTCCGCCCCGACACCGGGCGAGTGCAGTGAATTCGTCAGCGGCACATACGCTGTCCACCCGAAGTCCGCGGCCCCGCCGGGGGTGAGGAAACCGCCCGCGGCCATGAGCCCGCCGAAGACGTAGAGCCAGAAGCCCACCGCGTTCAGCCGGGGGAAGGCCACGTCCGGCGCCCCGATCTGCAGGGGCAGAAGATAATTGGCGAAGCCGAAGAACACCGGGGTCGCATAGAGCAGCAGCATGATCGTGCCGTGCATCGTGAACAGCTGGTTGTACTGCTCGTTCGACAGGAACTGCAGGCCGGGCACGGCGAGCTCACCCCGGATGAGCAGCGCCATGAGACCGCCGACGAGGAACCACGCGAAGGCCGCCACGATGTACATCACACCGATCACCTTGTGGTCGGTGGAGGTGACGACCTCGAGGATCCTCGAGCCTTTCGGGCGGTGGGTGGGTGGATACGGCCGCTGCGCGTCCGGCGTCCTCAGTATCGGCGCGACATCGACCATGACCACGACTCCTGCCTTCGGGCCCGCCGTCCGGCGGGGCATCGAGTTCCGAACTGCTGCCGCGAGAGGCTGGATTCGCGACCTCCCGTTCGACCGGCGGCGCAGGCGCCCGGAGCGGAGCCGCCGACCGTCGGCGCGCTGACTCTTGCACCGCCGCATCGACATCGGCAATGAGACGTGGAGCACGTACACGACCCGGCGTGGTCTCGGCGAGACGCGCCGGGCAACGGCGGCTGCACCGGACGGACGGGACCGTTTCGGGTGCCGAGGTCGTCGTCGGCCGGGCCGAAAATTACTGATCAACAGGTTTTTCCACAGCTGTGGATACGCGCGCTCGCGAGCGGTCCAGGCACCCGCCGCGCACCGGCGAAACGGGAATCACACGTCGGCTCCGGCACGGCCGGAGGGACCGTGGGCTCGGAGAAAAGGGTCCGAAGACTCCCGTCGCATGCGCCCATCGGCCGGAGCAGTCCGGTGCCGAGCGGGGGACCGAGTGGCGGGGACGCCCGGGCACGACGTCCCCGGCGGCTCGGCCGTCGGGAGAAATCGGTTCCCACAAGACATCCGGTCCGGGACCTTGGTCCCGGACCGGCCGGCGTCCGGGCTCAGTCGTCGAACAGGACGACCTGACGTACGGCCAGTCCGTCCGCGAGCTGGTCCATGGCCTCGTTGATGCGTGAGAGGGGGATCCGGGAGGAGATCAGTTCCTCCACCGGGAGCCGGCCATCGCGCCACATGCGCGCGTACTCGGGGATGTCGCGGCGCGGCACGGCCGAGCCCAGGTAGCTGCCGACGATCGTGCGAGCCTCCGCGGTCACCGTCAACGGGGAAATCACGGCCGTCGCGGTCGGAGCGGGCAGACCGACCGTCACGGTCGTGCCGCCGGGTGCCGTGAGAGCGAACGCGGTTTCGAACGCGCGTGCGCTGCCGGCACACTCGACGACGTACCGGGCGGCGACGCCCCGCTCGAGCGCCTCGGCCGGCGTGTAGGTCTCGTGTGCCCCCAGTTCGCGAGCACGGGCGAGCTTGTCGTCGAGAGTATCGATCGCGACGATGCGCGAGACACCCTGCGCGACAGCCGTGAGGAGAGCGGCCATGCCGACACCACCGAGCCCGACGATCGCGATGCTGTCCTGCGGCCGCGGCCGGGCCGCGTTGAGGACGGCACCCCCGCCGGTGAGCACGGCACAGCCGAGCACCGCGGCGACGTCGGGTGGCACGTCGTCGTCGACTGCGACGGCCGACGCGCGGTCGATCACCGCGTGCGTCGCGAAACCCGAGACGCCGAGGTGATGGTGCACCGGGTGACCGTCACGGTGCAGGCGCCGGCCCCCGTGCAGCAGTTCCCCGGCGTTGTTGGTGGCGGACCCGGCGGTGCAGGGCAACCGGCCGTCCTCGGCGCAGTTGTCGCACGCCTCGCACCGTGGCAGGAACGACATGACCACCCGCTGCCCCACCCGGAAGTCGTCGACGGCCGAACCCACCTCGACGACCCGTCCGGCCGCCTCGTGTCCGAGCAGCATCGGCACGGGACGCACCCGGTTGCCGTCCACGACGCTCAGATCGGAGTGACACACCCCGGCCGCCTCGATCCGTACCAGAAGCTCGGTCGGTCCCGGCGGGTCGAGCTCGAGTTCCGACAGGCTGATCGGCTTCGACTCGGCGAACGGCCGCGGCCGGCCGATCTCCTCCAGGACTGCGCCGGTGATCCTCATGCTCCGGTACTCCTCGGGTCTCGGGGGTGGTTCCGGAATCCACCGTAGTTCTCGTGCGGGGACCGGGGTCGGCACCGAGCGCAGGGTTCCGGACATCGACACCGGTCGGCACGTGTGTGGCTGTCCGATTTCCGGTGGTCCGGCTGCCCCTCGGCGCGCGCCCACGCCGGACCGGTCGCACAATGATGCGATGCCGGACCGCGGATTCACCCACACCCAGCTCGCCGCGCGGGCTGCCTATCTGCTGCGCGGCAACGACCTCGGCACGATGACCAGCGCCGCCCCGAAGCTGTATCCGCACATGTGGAGCTGGGACGCGGCGTTCGTCGCCGTGGGGCTGGCCCCGCTGAGCGTCGAGCGGGCCGTCGTCGAGCTCGACACCCTGCTGTCGGCGCAGTGGCGCAACGGCATGATCCCGCACATCGTGTTCGCGAGCGGGGTGGACGGCTACTTTCCGGGACCGGCGCGGTGGGCCTGCACCGACCTGGCCGCCGCTGCCCCGCGGGGCCCGCAGACCTCCGGCATCACCCAGCCACCCGTGCACGCCATCGCGGTGCAGCGGATCCTCGACCACAGCCGCCGGCACGGGCGCACCACCCGTGCCGTCGCCGAGGAGTTCCTGGACCGTCGCTGGCCCGACCTGGTGCGCTGGCACCGGTGGCTGGCCCGGGCCCGCGACCTCGACGGCAACGGCCGGATCGCGCTCTACCACGGCTGGGAATCCGGCATGGACAACTCGCCCCGGTGGGACGCGGCGTACGCCAACGTCGTCGCGGGGGCGGTACCGACGTTCCGGCGCGAGGATCTCGCCCATGTCGGCGACGCGAGTCAGCGGCCCACCGACGCCGAGTACGCCCGCTACCTGTGGCTGCTCGAGGAGATGAAGGAAGTGCGCTACGACGACGACGCCTTGGCCACGGCCATGAGCTTCGCCGTCGAGGACGTGTTCGTCAGTGCCGTGTTCGCGCTGGCGTGCGAGGTGCTCGCCGTCATCGGGGAGGAGCATTCGCGCCCGAATGCGGACGTGCGTGAGCTGCACGAGTACGCGGACCGGTTCCGTCGCGGCGTGCTCGACACCACCGATCCGCGTACCGGCGCCGCCAAGGACTTCGATCTGCGCAGCGGCCGCTGGATGGCCACCGACACGATCGCGATGTTCGCGCCGTTGCTGTGCGGCGGTCTGCCGCGCGGCACCGAACGGACCCTGGTGCGTACCTTCGAGGGCCCGAAGTTCTGCGGGCACCCCGACCTGCGCTACGCCGTGCCACCCTCCACTTCCCCCGTCTCCCGGGACTTCCGTCCGCGCGAGTACTGGCGCGGACCGGTGTGGCCGGTGATGACCTGGCTGTTCTCCTGGACGTTCGCCCGCCGCGGCTGGGCGGAGCGCGCCCATCTGCTGCGGGCGGAGGGCCTGCGGCAGGCGAGCGACGGCTCGTTCGCCGAGTACTACGAGCCGTTCACCGGCGAGCCGCTCGGCAGCATGCAGCAGTCGTGGACCGCGGCCGCGGTGCTGGACTGGCTGGGCTGAGCCGGCCGCGCCGACAGCCGCGCGCCCCCCGGTCGGCCGCGCAGGCAATCGACGCGGCGGACGACCCAGGGGCGCGCGGCTGCCTGCCACGCCGGACGGATCACCGGCCGTTCACAGCGCCCCGATCGCCTCGCAGGCCTTGCGAACCCCCTCACCGTAGGCCGGATCTGCCTGGGTGCAGTTGGCGATGTGCCGTTCGATCGTCGTCACCGATGCTCCGGTGATCGCGCGTGCGGTGTTCTCGAACAGTACGGTCTGCTGCTCGGCGGTCATGTTGCGGAACAGGATTCCGGGCTGCTCGAAGTAGTTGTCGTCGTCTGCCCGGTAGTCGAACCGGTCCGCGACGCCACCGACGGTCAGCGGCGGCTCGGCGTACCCGCGTTGTTCCTGGAACCGGCCGTACGAGTTCGGCTCGATGCTCGGGACGCTGCCCTGGTTGCCGTCCACCCGCATCGCGCCGTCGCGGTGGAAGGAGTTCACGTGGGCGGCGGCCCGGGGGCAGTTCACCGGGATCTGATGGTGGTTGACGCCGAGCCGGTATCGTGCGGCGTCCCCGTACGAGAAGAGCCGGCCCTGCAGCATCCGGTCGGGCGAGAACCCGATGCCCGGAACGACGTTCGCAGGGGAGAACGCGGCCTGCTCGACGTCGGCGTGGTAGTTGTCCGGGTTGCGGTTCAGCTCCAGCTCCCCCACCTCGATGAGCGGGTAGTCCTTCTTGGACCACACCTTGGTCAGGTCGAAGGGGTGGTACCGGTAGGTCGCCGCGTCGGCCTCGGGCATGATCTGCACGTACAGCGTCCATTTCGGGTAGTTCCCGGTCTCGATCGCCTCGTACAGGTCCCGCTGGGCGGATTCGCGGTCGCCGGCGATCACGGCCGCAGCCTCGTCGTCGGTGAGGTTCCGGATGCCCTGCTGGGTGCGGAAGTGGAACTTCACCCACGATCGGGTGCCCGCGGCGTCGACGAACGAGAAAGTGTGCGAACCGAACCCGTGCATGTGCCGGTAGCCGTCGGGGATGCCGCGGTCGGACATCACGATCGTGATCTGGTGCAGGGCTTCCGGCAGGTTGGTCCAGAAGTCCCAGTTGTTCTCGGGGTCGCGAAGGTTGGTCCGCGGATCGCGCTTCACGGCATGGTTGAGGTCGGGGAACTTGAGCGGATCGCGGAAGAAGAACACCGGGGTGTTGTTGCCGACGACGTCCCAGTTGCCCTCCTCGGTGTAGAAGCGCACGGCGAAGCCGCGGATGTCGCGTTCCGCGTCGGCGGCGCCGCGCTCACCGGCGACGGTGGAGAACCGGACGAACACCTCGGTCTGCTTGCCGATCTCGGAGAACAGCGCGGCCCGGGTGTGCCGGGTGATGTCGTGGGTGACGCGGAAGGTGCCGAACGCGCCGGAACCCTTTGCGTGCATGCGCCGTTCGGGGATCACCTCGCGGTCGAAGTGCGCAAGCTTCTCGAGGAACCACACGTCCTGGAGGAGCATGGGTCCGCGGGCCCCGGCCGTGAGACTGTTCTGGTTGTCCGGCACCGGTGCGCCGGCAGCGGTGGTGAGTCCGTTGTGGTCGGTCATCGATCACTCCTGTCTGGTCACCCCGGTGGGGTGAACGTCTCTGCGCTCAGGAGTGTTTCGTGCGGGGCCGGGTCCGGTCGTCTCAATTTGACACGCACGCTCGGAATCAGAGAGTGATGCCGAATTCGCGGATCTTGCGGTAGATCGTCGCCCGCGACATGCCGAGGGCCTTCGCGGCGGCCACCTTGTCGCCACCGTGCAGCGCCAGTGCCTCCACGATCGCGTCCCGCTCGAGCGACTCGAGCCGAGTCAGGCTCCGGCGGGTCGTCGCCCGGCACTCGGCGGGCAGGTCGGCCGGCTCGACGGTCCCGGAGCGCCGACGCCGGCAGAGCTCGTCGAGGACGCTGCGCAGATGGGTCACGTTGCCGCCCCACGACAGCCGCATGAGCTGGTTCGCCGCGGCCGGGGACAGCGTGAGTTCGGTGGCGCCGGCGGCATCGAGGAGGAACCGCACGAGGTCGGGAACGTCCTCGAGGTGGTGCCGCAACGGCGGTACCGAGATCGTCTTCGGGAACAGCCGCAGCACGGAGTGGGTGTCGCTCTCCTCCTGCGGTGACTGCATGGTCAGGGCGACCCACGGCGCGGGCGCACGCGTGTCCTGGGCGACGGTCTGCAGGAACGCCGCGAGCGCCGCGAGCTGGTCGTCGCCGAGGACGTGGGCGTGCAGCACGGCGAGGTCGCCGCCGTCGTCGAGGGTGGCGCCCGCGCGTTCGGACAGCTCGTCGCCGTCGAGCCGGGCCGCGTCGAGGACCGTCAGGGTGCGCTCGGGCCGGACGTGGTCGTGCGCCGCCCGGATCAGGACGGTCTTCCCGACGCCCGGCTCACCGTCGAGGACGAGCCATTCGCTGCGCCGGCACGCCTCGACGACACCTTCGACGGTCCGCTGCCACTGGGCGCTGCGGCCGGCCAGGGCGCGGGGCGCGGGCGGGGCGACGGTCCGGGTCGCCCGGCTCCGGGCGAGCTGCTCCTTGATCCGCACGACGCCCCCGGCGAGCCGGTCGTCGACGAAGGTGGGCTGGTAGGACAGGCGGGCCGTGATCCCGCTCGGCAGGTCGGCGAGCAGGGTGAACGGCTCGTGCCGTCCCCGCGCGTCGCGGGTCCGGTCGATGATCGCGGCCTGGTCGCGCGAGTCGAACCGCTGCTGGGTGAGGGCGTTCATCATCAGGACCTCGTCGCCGATCGCGATGACCGGACGACCCGAGTGCTGGCACGCGGCGTGGTAGTCGTGCAGCAGCGCCCGGTCCAGTTCGTTGGCCTCCTCGAGGATCCGCTCCCGGATGCGGGTGGCGGCGAGTTTGGCGAACGAGAGCAGCAGCGAGTTCGTGTTCTCCGCCTCGGTGGTCAGGTCCACCACGCCCAGCAGGGCCCCGGTGATCGGATGGGTCACGAGTGCGCCCGCGCAGGAGAACCTGCGCAGATGCCCGCTGTAGTGCTCGTCGCCCCGGATGAGCAGCGGCGCGCCGACCTCGAGCGCGGTGCCGATGCCGTTGGTGCCGACCTGGGACTCGGAGTACCGGAAACCCGGCGCGAGCTGGACCCGGTCCAGCGCGCCGAGCAGGCGACGGTCGCCGCCGTAGCGGCTGAGTACGGTGCCCTTGCCGTCGGTGAGGATCAGACTCACGGGTTCGTTCTCGATCTCCGCCGCCAACGCGCGCAGCACCGGCCGGGCCGCCCGGGTGAGGACGGTGTCGGTGGGGAGGGATTCGACGTAGTCCGCGGCCGGGCGATCGGCATCGACCTTGGCTTCCCGGGAACGCAACCAGGACACCCGCAACCAGTTGCGGACCCGCCGGTCGCCGAGATCGGGGAAGTCGCCCGCACGGACCGAATTGCCCGCTTCCTGAAGCGAATGCCCGTCCTGGGAACCGCTCCGGTTGTGTTCACCCACTTCGATCTCCCGGTCGTCCGGAGTTGTCACGCCACCTTCTCCTCGGGTCCCGCAAGAGCAAAGGTAATCACATCGATTGTGACCTGAGTCTCACATTGAGACAGATCGGGGTTGCACACGGGGGTTGTATCTGCACCCACACCCACCGTCCACGGCTGGCACAGAGCCGGCTCCCGATCCAGGAGGCGCACATTGAGTAGGCAGAGCCTGACCAAGGCCCATGCAAAGATCACCGAGCTGACGTGGGAACCGACGTTCGCGACGCCGGCCACCCGCTTCGGCACCGACTACACGTTCGAGAAGGCCCCCAAGAAGGACCCTCTCAAGCAGATCATGCGGTCCTACTTCCCCATGGAGGAGGAGAAGGACAACCGGGTCTACGGCGCGATGGACGGCGCGATCCGCGGCAACATGTTCCGCCAGGTCCAGCAGCGCTGGCTGGAGTGGCAGAAGCTGTTCCTCTCGATCATCCCGTTCCCGGAGATCTCCGCGGCCCGTGCGATGCCGATGGCCATCGACGCGGTGCCCAATCCCGAGATCCACAACGGGCTCGCGGTGCAGATGATCGACGAGGTCCGGCACTCGACGATCCAGATGAACCTCAAGAAGCTCTACATGAACAACTACATCGATCCCGCCGGGTTCGACATGACCGAGAAGGCGTTCGCGAACAACTACGCGGGCACCATCGGCCGGCAGTTCGGGGAGGGCTTCATCACCGGTGACGCGATCACCGCGGCCAACATCTACCTGACCGTGGTCGCGGAGACCGCCTTCACGAACACCCTGTTCGTGGCGATGCCCGACGAGGCCGCCGCCAACGGTGACTACCTGCTGCCCACCGTGTTCCACTCGGTGCAGTCCGACGAGTCGCGGCACATCTCCAACGGATACTCGATCCTGCTCATGGCCCTGGCCGACGAGCGGAACCGGCCACTGCTCGAGCGCGACCTGCGCTACGCCTGGTGGAACAACCACTGCGTGGTCGACGCCGCGATCGGCACGTTCATCGAGTACGGCACCAAGGACCGCCGCAAGGACCGTGAGAGTTACGCCGAGATGTGGCGGCGGTGGATCTACGACGACTACTACCGCAGCTATCTGCTCCCCCTCGAGAAGTACGGGCTGACCATTCCGCACGACCTCGTCGAGGAGGCGTGGAAGCGCATCACCGAGAAGGGCTACGTCCACGAGGTGGCCCGGTTCTTCGCGACGGGCTGGCCGGTGAACTACTGGCGGATCGACGCCATGACCGACGCGGACTTCGAATGGTTCGAGGAGAAGTACCCCGGCTGGTACTCCAAGTTCGGCAAGTGGTGGGAGAACTACAACCGTCTCGCCTACCCCGGCCGCAACAAGCCGATCGCGTTCGAGGAAGTCGGATACCAGTACCCGCACCGCTGCTGGACCTGCATGGTGCCGGCCCTCGTCCGCGAGGACATGGTCGTGGAGAAGGTCGACGACCAGTGGCGGACCTACTGCTCGGAGACGTGCTACTGGACCGACGCCGTCGCGTTCCGCGGTGAGTACGAAGGCCGGCCCACGCCGAACATGGGTCGCCTCACCGGTTTCCGGGAATGGGAGACCCTGCACCACGACAAGGATCTCGCCGACATCGTGCAGGACCTCGGGTATGTGCGCGACGACGGCAAGACCCTCGTCGGTCAGCCGCACCTCGATCTCGACCCGAAGAAGATGTGGACCCTCGACGACGTGCGGGGCAACACCTTCCAGAGCCCGAACGTCCTGTTGAACCAGATGACGGACGAGGAGCGCGCAGCGCACATCGCGGAGTACCGCGCCGGCGCCACGCCGCTCTGACACCGGGCCCGGCGGGCGGCGCCGAGCCGCATCCCGGCGCCGCCCGCCGATACCACCAGCACAGCAATTCACGAGCCCAGGAGACACCCCCGTGGCCGACACGCACCGTATCAACTTCGAGCCCGTCGACATCGAGATGGAGGTCGGCGAGGACGAGTACATCCTCGACGCCGCCTTCCGGCAGGGCATCCACCTGATGCACGGCTGCCGGGAGGGTCGCTGCTCGGCCTGCAAATCCTTTGTCCTCGACGGTGATATCCAGATGGAGGACTACTCGACGTTCGCCTGCAACGACGCCGAGACCGACGAAGGGCACGTTCTGCTCTGCCGCTCGACGGCCTACAGTGACTGCACCATCGAACTGCTCAATTTCGACGAGGACGAGCTCCTGGGTGGTATCCCCATCCAGGAAGTGCGCACCCGAATCACCGCGATCGAGCCGATGACCAAGGACATCGTGTCGCTGCAATTGCAGCCCGTCGAGCCTGCGGAGTACGACTTCAAACCCGGTCAGTACTCCGACCTGCAGATACCGGGAACCGAGGAACACCGGTCCTTCTCCATGGCGACGACCCGATCGACGCCGGGGCATGTCGAGTTCCTCGTCAAGAAGTACCCCGGCGGCAAGTTCGCCGGCCTGCTCGAGGACGGTATCTCGGTAGGCGACGAGATCGCGCTCACCGGGCCCTACGGATCCTTCACCATCAAGGACGGCCACGTCCTGCCGATCGTCTTCATCGGCGGCGGCGCCGGCATGGCCCCGATCCTCTCGCTCCTGCGGCACCTGAGCGAGACCGGCAGCACCCGGCCCGTCCGGTTCTACTACGGTGCCCGCACGCCGGCGGATCTGTTCTACCTCGACGAGATTCTCGAATTGGGAAAGACGCTGACGGACTTCGTGTTCACACCCTGCCTCTCGGAGTCGGCGGAGCCGGCACCGTCCGGCCTGCCGGACTTCGAGGAGGGCAACGTCACCGACGTCGTGGGCCGCCGCGAGCCGGAGATCCACCGGTGCGAGGTCTACCTCTGCGGGCCACCGCCCATGGTCGATGCGGCTCTGGAACTGCTCGAGGTGCACAACACCCCGAAGGACCAGATCTTCTACGACAAGTTCACCAGCCCGGCCTTCGAGTAGTCGCCGTAGGAAACCACACCGCTCCTTCACCGACAGAAGTGAGAAACGAGATGACCGCAACCACCGAATCCAAGCACCGAAGCTTCCCGAAGATCGAGTTCACCGACTCCGAAGCCGGCGCGCTGGAATTCCCCAGCTCCCGCAGCCGCACCTTCACCTACTACACGCCGGCCAAGAAGCGTTCGACGATGTACGAGGACGTCACCGTCGACGTGCAGCCCGATCCTGAGCGGCACCTGTCGCAGGGCTGGATCTACGGCTTCGGCGACGGGCCGGGCGGATACCCCAAGGAATGGACGACCGCGAAGTCGTCGAACTGGCATGCCTTCCTCGACCCCAACGAGGAGTGGGACCAGACGATCTACCGCAACAACGCCGCGGTCGTGCGTCAGGTCGACCTGTGCCTGCAGAACGCCAAGCGGGCCCGCGCCTACGACGGCTGGAACACGCCGTGGCTGAAGTTCATCGAGCGCAATCTCGGCGCCTGGATGCACGCGGAGAACGGTCTGGCGCTGCACGTGTTCACCTCCATCCAGCGCTCCGGCCCCACGAACATGATCAACACCGCGGTGGCGGTCAATGCGGCACACAAGATGCGGTTCGCGCAGGACCTGGCGCTGTTCAACCTCGACCTGTCCGAGGCCGGGATCCCGTTCGACGGAGCCGCCCACCGGGAGGTCTGGCAGTCCGCACCGGAATGGCAGCCCACCCGCGAGGTCGTCGAGCGGCTGACCGCGGTGCCGGACTGGTGCGAGCTGCTCTTCGCCACCAACATCGTCTTCGAGCAGCTCGTCGGCTCGCTGTTCCGCACCGAACTGATCATGCAGATCGCCGCCCGCAACGGTGACTACATCACCCCGACGATCGTCGGCACCGGGGAGCACGACTACGACCGGGATCTCGCCTACACGCGCAACCTCTTCCGGATGCTCGTCCGCGACGAGCAGCACGGGGAGTCGAACAAGGAATTGTTCGGGACGTGGCTGGCGACGTGGGTGCCGCGCTGCCTCGACGCCGCGCGCGCCCTGCAGCCGATCTGGTCCCAGCCGGCGGACAAGGCGGTCACGTTCGCCTCCAGCCTCGACGCCGCCGAAGCCAAGTTCCGTTCCCTGCTCGAGGATCTCGGGCTCGACATCCCGAAGGAGTTGGACCAGTGAGCATGCAATTCGGATCGGCCACCGAGTTCTCCAATATGTGTGGCGTCACCCTGATGAACACCCCGATCGGACGCGTCGTCGCCGACGTCATGGGCACCAAGGAGGGCGTGGAGCTGACGGAGTACCCGTCGATGATCCGCGTCGACGGCGTGAACCGTCTCGAGTTCGACTACGCCGAGCTCACCGACGCCCTCGGGGAGGACTTCGACGGATCGATCTTCGAGGAGATCAGCTCCACCCACTACGGGCGCATGGTGCACCTCGACGACAAGACCATGCTCTTCGCCAGCCCCGAGGACGCCGCCGAGTACATCGGATTCGATCTCACGGCGCACTGACCCCGGCCGTCCGGGCCCGCCCGCCGGGCCCGGACGGTTCCCGATCCACCACCGGCACACGACAGAACGAGGGAAGCGATGTACGAGAAGGACGGCCAGCAGTACTTCGTCGTGGACGGCCACGTGCACATCTGGGACGGCCGCGAGTCGAACCAGAAGAACGTGCACGGACGGCAGTTCATCGACTGCTTCTACGACTACCACAAGAACCTCAGCCCCGAGGAGGAGGTGTGGGACTACGACACCTACACCTACTACGGTGGCGAACGCCTCATGAAGGACCTCTTCGTGGACGGGCACGTGGATCACGCGATCTTCCAGGCCACCCTGCTGAGCGAGTTCTACCACAAGGGCTTCGGGCAGACCGAGGAGGCGTTCGAGCTCACCCGCAAGCACCCGGACAAGCTCACCTACAACCACGCCTACGACCCGCGCCACGGCGAGGCCGGACTCGAGCAGCTACGCCGGGACGCCGAACGGATGAACCTCCAGGGCGTCAAGCTGTACACCGCCGAATGGCACGGTGACTCCCGCGGCTACAAGCTCGACGACCCGTGGTCCCGGCGCTACCTCGAGGAGTGCATCGAGCTGGGCATCAAGAACATCCACGTGCACAAGGGCCCGACCATCCGCCCGCTCGACCGGGACGCCTTCGACGTCGCCGACGTCGACAAGGTCGCCACCGACTACCTCGAGCTGCGGTTCGTCGTCGAGCACGTGGGCTTGCCCCGGCTCGAGGACTTCTGCTGGATCGCGACCCAGGAATCCAACGTGTACGGCGGTCTGGCCGTGGCAATTCCGTTCATCCACACCCGCCCCCGCTACTTCGCGCAGATCATCGGCGAACTGCTCTACTGGCTCGGCGAGGACAAGATCCTGTTCTCCAGCGACTACGCGCTGTGGACACCGAAGTGGCTGATCGAGAAGTTCGTCGACTTCCAGATCCCCGAGGACATGACCGAATACGCGCCGATCACGATCGAGCAGAAGAAGAAGATCCTCGGCCTCAACGCCGCGGCGCTCTACGACATCGACGTTCCGGAACACCTGCGGCTGCCCGAGCCGGCCGGCCAGGAAGGCGTGGAGGTGGCGGCGGGAGCACAGCAGGCGGTGTCGTCGTGACCGCCGCGCCGGTGGCCGGCGACGACGTGCTCGCCGCGCTCGGCACGGTGGTCGACCCCGAACTGGACGAGCCGATCACCGATCTCGGTTTCGTGCGGTCGGTGGTTCTCGACGACGACGGGGTCACCGTGCATCTGCGGCTACCCACCGCGTTCTGTTCACCGAACTTCGCGTACCTCATGGCCTCCGACGCCCAGGACGCCCTTCGGACGATCGAGGGCATCGGCGAGGTGCGGATCCTGCTGGACGACCACCACGACAGCGGCAAGATCAACGCGGGGCTCGCCGCCGACGCCGGCTACCGGGGCACCTTCGGCTCCGAGGCGGAGGAGAACCTCGACGAGCTGCGCCGCACGTTCCGGCGCAAGGCACACCTCGCCGCGCTGGAGCGCTGCCTCGAATCCCTGTTGCAGCACTCGTCTCTCACCGTCGACGACATCCCGTCGCTGACGCTGAGCGACCTGCCGCCCGGCCGGCACAAGTCGGCGCTGATGCGGCGACGGTTCGACATCGGCCTGAGCCTGTGCCCGGCCGGCCGGGTGTTCGTCGACGACGACGGGCGCCCGATCCCCCGCGAGGCGGTGCCGATGCGGCTGCGTTTCGCAAAGTCCGTGCGGATCTCGATGGAGGGGAACTCGCACTTCTGCCGGGGCCTGCTCGCCACCCGGTACGCCGACGACGACGGCGCATCGGCAACACCGCGGGTGGTCGACACCCGGACCAGTTCTTTTGCACCCGTCAGGAGGGTTTCATGAAGGCCGTGCAGGTGGTGGGTTACCACACCAAGCTCCAGCTCGAGGACATTCCCGAGCCGAAGGTCGAGGGTCCGCTCGACGTCGTCGTCCGCATCGGTGGGGCTGGGGTGTGCCGCACCGACATCCACATCCTCGAGGGGCAGTGGGCCGAGAAGAGCGGCGTCGCCCTGCCGTACACGATCGGCCACGAGAACGCCGGCTGGGTGCATGCCGTGGGTGACGCGGTCACGAACGTGGCCGTCGGCGACAAGGTCATCCTCCATCCCCTCATCACGTGCGGGCTCTGCCGCGCGTGCCGGTTCGGCGACGACGTGCACTGCGAGAACAGCCAGTTCCCCGGCATCGACACCAACGGCGGCTACGCCGAGTACCTGCGCACCACCGCACGCAGCGTGGTCCGGATCGACGATTCGCTCGAGCCGTCCGACGTCGCGGCGCTCGCCGACGCCGGGCTCACGGCATACCACGCCGTCGCCAAGGCGGCGCGCGCGACGCGGCCGGGTGACGTGTGCGTCATGATCGGCGCGGGCGGCCTAGGCCACATCGGCATCCAGGTGCTGAAGGCGATGTCGGCGGTCACCCTCGTCGTGGTGGACCGCAATCCGGCCGCGGTCGCCCTGGCCGTCGAGATCGGCGCCGACCACGGCATCGTCGCCGACGGCACCCACGTGCAGCAGATCCTGGAACTGACCGGCGGGCGCGGCGCCGAAGCCGTCGTGGACTTCGTCGGCGAGGGCGGCGCCACGAAGGACGGTGTCGCGATGCTGCGCCGCGCCGGCAACTACTACGTCGTCGGTTACGGCGAGAACATCGACGTGCCCACGATCGACGTGGTCTCCACCGAGATCAACTTCATCGGCAATCTCGTCGGCTCCTACAACGACCTGCAGGAGCTCATGGCCCTCGCCGCCGGCGGAAAGGTCACCCTGCACACCACGAAGTACCCGCTCGAGCAGTTCCAGCAGGCGATCGACGACCTCGACGCGGGACGGGTCCGCGGCCGCGCGATCCTGATCCCCTGAACCGCATCCCACACTCGACACGAAAGGAACCCGATCATGGCAAAGGATCTGCGGTTCGCCCAGGAAGCACGCACCCTGCTCGAGTACGGGGTCAACGCCCTCGCGGACGCGGTCAAGGTGACGCTAGGGCCGAAGGGCCGTAACGCGGTGCTCGAGAAGCTCACCGGCCCGCCCACCATCACCAACGACGGCGTCACGATCGCCCGGGAGATCCAGCTGCGGGACCCGTTCGCCAACATGGGTGCGCAACTGGTCAAGGAAGTGGCGATGAAGACCAACGGCGTGGTCGGTGACGGCACCACGACCGCGACGGTGCTCGCGCAGGCCATGGTCCGCGAAGGCCTGCGCGCCGTCGACGCCGGTGCCAACCCGATGCGGGTGCGCCGCGGCATCGAACGCACCGTGCCCGTCGTCGTCGAGGCGCTGCGCGACCGGTCCGTGCCGGTCGAGGACCGCGCGGACCTCCAGCGCGTCGCGACGCTCGCCGCCAGCGACGACGAGACCATCGGCGAGGCCATCGCCGAGGCCGTCTCGTACGTCGGCAGATCCGGCATCGTCACCACCGAGGAGAGCGACACCCTCGGGATGTCGGTGACCGTCGTCGACGGCATCGAATTCGACCACGGCTACATCTCCGGCTACATGGTCACCGACCCGGAACGCATGGAAGCGGTCCACGACAATCCGTTGATCCTCCTCACCAACAAGAAGATCAACCAGGTGCAGGACATCATGCCGAGCATCGAGGCCGCCAAACGCGCCGACCGGCCCCTCGTCGTGCTCGCCGAGGACGTCGACGGCCCGGCACTGCAGCTGCTCGTCGGCGGCAACATGCACAAGACGATGCAGTCCGTCGTCGTGCGCGCGCCCGGCTTCGGGCACCGGCGGGTCGCCGAGCTGCAAGACCTTGCGGTGGCCCTGGGCGGGCACGTCATCGCCAAGGACACCGGCGTCGAGCTGTCCGAGGTGACGCGCGAGCACCTCGGGTCCTGCGACCGCATCACCGTCACCGAGAACGACACGACCATCGTCGGCGGTCACGGCGATGCGAAGCTGCTCGAGGCCCGGGTCGCGCAGCTCGAGGCGCAGCTGGGCCGGGCCCGGATCGACGCCGACCAGGACAGCCTCCAGCTGCGTATCGCCCGGCTGACCGGCCGGGTCGCCGTGATCCGGGTGGGCGGCGCCACGAGCGTCGAACTCAAGGAGCGCATGCTGCGCGTCGAGGACGCCCTCGCCGCCACCCGGGCCGCCCTCGAGGATGGCATCGTCGCCGGCGGTGGCACCGCGCTCGGCCAGGCACACCGCGCGCTGGCCGATCTCGAGCTGCCGGGCGACGAGGGCATCGGCCGGGACGTCGTGCGGCGGGCCCTGCCCGAGCCCCTGCGGTGGATCGCGATCAACGCCGGCTTCGACGGCGACGAGGTCGTCGAGGTCGTCGCGGGCCTGCCGTCGGGGCACGGGTTCGACGCCCTCACCGGCGAGTACGGCGACATGTTCGCCGAAGGCGTCGTCGACCCCCTCAAGGTCACCCGCGCCGCGCTCGAGAGCGCCGCGTCCATCGCGGCGCTGCTCATCACCACCGAGACCGCGATCGTGGAGGAAGTCGTCGGCAATCCCGGCGCCATCCACGCGCCCGGCTTCGGGGACCTGGCCGAGGGCATGGTCCGCCCGTCCAACATCTACTGATCGCCGGGGGGACGGTCTCGGCGGCGGCCGGGCCCCGTCGGTCGCTTCCCTCCGGGGCGACCGGCCGCCGCCGTGTCCATCACCGCTCGGCAGAATCGGAGTGCACAATGATCTTCATCGTGGTCAAGTTCCGGGTCCGTCCCGAACATCAGGACGACTGGCTCTCGCTCACAAGAGAATTCACCGAAGCGACGAGAGCCGAGCCGGGCAATCTGTGGTTCGAATGGTCCCGCAGCGTCGACGATCCGTCCGAGTACGTGCTCGTCGAGGCGTTCCGCGACGGCGAGGCCGGCGCCGCCCACGTCGGTGCCGACCACTTCCGCAAAGGGCTCGACGCCATGCGCCCCGCGCTCAGCGAGACGCCGAGGATCCTCAACACCGAGCTCCCCGGCGTCGAGTGGGCTCGCATGGGTGAACTCGAGACGGTCGGCTGACACGGCTCGCCGCCGGAACCAATGGGCGGCTCACCGCCGTCGCATTCGGGCGGCTCGCCGCCGTCGCATTCGGGCGGCTCGCCGCCGTCGCATTCGGGCGGCTCGCCGCCGTCGCATTCGGGCGGCTCACCGCCGTGGTGCCCCTTCGGATCTCCCCGTCCGGAGGGGCACCACGCGGTCACCGCTCGGTCGCGCGCACGAGCAGGCGCAGTTCCGCACCGAGCGTGCATGCCCGCGGCAGATCGACGAGTCCGTTCTCGCGCAGTTCGGTGGTCAGGCGCGTGACCCGGGCGATCGCGTCCGGGACTCGCTCCTGCCACTGCGCCAGGACCTCGTCGACGTCCGCCGGACCGGTCGGCGCGCCGTCCCGGCGCAGGATCGCGGCGACGAGACCGTGGTGGCGGTCGGCGAGTTCGTCCCGCACGGTGGCGATCGCCGTGCTGTCCCACCAGGTGTGGGATCCGGTGGACAGATCCGGTGACAGGCCGTCGATCCCGAGCAGCGAGCCCGTGGCGGCGTGCACCCGGGCGACGAGGCGGGCCGGGCAGTCCAGCGTGTGCGCGGTGTCGACCAGGGCCGGACACTCGCCGAGAAGCCGGAAGTCGGGTCCGTCGCCGGCCACCGCATCTGCGAGCAGATCCTCGACCCCGGCACGCAGCCGCGTGATCTCGGCGGTCACGTCGAGCGGCGACGGCCGCAGCCGCAGGATCCACGAGGCGGCATGCTCGACGAATCCCTGTACGGCGCCGAGGCGTTCCCAGCGCTCGGCGCCGGACCCGGCGCCGTCGCGTGCCTCGGCCCACAACCGGTCGGTGTCGAACACCGCCCGGATCACCGCGTAGGCACGGGCGACCGCCGGCGTGCGCACCCCGAGCCGTTCCTCGAGCTGATAGATCATCCCCGGACCGACGTGATCGACGAGATCGGAGGCGATCCGGGTCGCGACGATCTCGCGGCGCAGGGGATGGTCCCGGATCTCGTCCCGCAGCACGTCGCGCATGCCGGTGGGGAAGTACTCGAGGGCGACGCCCGCGAAGACGGGGTCGTCGGGCACATCCGACTCGAGCAGATCCCGGCAGACGACGTTCTTCGACCGGGCGAGCAGCACCGCGATCTCCGGCCTGGTCAACCCCCGGCCGGCGCCCGCTCGCGCGGCCAGTTCCTGCACGGTGGGCAGCACCTCGGTGCTGCGCCGGAGACCGCCACCGGTCTCGAGGTGAATGATGAGCCGCTCGTGCCTGCCGAGCAGCCGGGCCGCGCGCGAGACGGCGAGGCCGAGCGCCACCGACTGGTCCCGGTTCGTGCGCAGCACCGTCCGGGCCACCTCGTCGCGGGCGTCGTCGAGCAGCCGGTTGCGCTCCTCGAGGGTCAGACCTCCTCTGCGCCGGGCAGATTCGAGAGCAATCTTCAGATTCACCTCGGCGTCGGAGGTGGCCACACCGGCCGCGTTGTCGATGAAGTCCGCATTGACACGCCCGCCCGCAGCCGCGAACTCGATGCGGGCCCGCTGCGTGAAGCCGAGGTTGCCGCCCTCGCCGACCACGCGACACCGCAGCTGCGAGGCATCGACACGGACGGGGTCGTTTGCCGGATCGGCTGCATCCGTGTGGCTTTCGGAGGAGGCCTTGACGTAGGTGCCGACACCGCCGTTCCAGAGCAGATCCACCGGCGCCGTCAGCAGCGCCTTGATCAATTCGTCCGGAGTGGTGGTCGGGTGGGGCAGTCCGAGCAGGCGCCGTGCCGGTTCCGGGACGGTGACGGATTTCGCGGAGCGGGGCCACACGCCGCCCCCGGCGGAGAGGACGTCGCGGTCGTAGTCGTCCCAGCTCGATCCGGGGAGCTCGAACAGCCGGCGGCGCTCCGCGTGGGCGCGAGCCGGGTCGGGGTCGGGATCGAGGAAGATGTGCCGGTGGTCGAAGGCGCCGACGAGGCGCAGGTGCGGGGAGAGCAGCATCCCGTTGCCGAAGACGTCGCCGGACATGTCCCCGATCCCCACCGCCGTTACCTCGGTGGTGTCGACGTCGACGCCGAGGTCGGCGAAGTGCTCGCGGACCGCGACCCACGCGCCGCGCGCGGTGATGCCCATCGCCTTGTGGTCGTATCCGCTCGATCCGCCCGAGGCGAAGGCGTCGCCGAGCCAGTAGTCGTACTCCGCGGCGATGGAGTTCGCCAGGTCGGAGAACCGGGCGGTGCCCTTGTCGGCGGCCACCACCAGATAGGCGTCGTCCCCGCCGTGGACGACGGTGCGGCCCGGGTGCACGATCCGTCCGTCGACGATGTTGTCGGCGAGGTCGAGCATGCCCCGGACGAACGTCGAATAGGCCTGGGCGGGCGAAATATCTGGGCTCGTGCGGACGAACGCGCCCTTGGCGCCGACGGGGACGATGGGAGCGTTCTTCACGACCTGGGTCTTCATCAGGCCGAGGACCTCGGTGCGGTAGTCCTCCGGCCGGTCCGAGAACCGTAGCCCACCCCGGGCGACGGTGCCGCTCCGCACGTGGATGCCCTCCACGTCGTCGGAGTGGACGAAGATCTCGCGGTGCGGAACGACCGGTCCGGGGTCGGCGAGGCGAGCGGACTCGAGCATGAACGACCCGTACGGTTTCGCCGCGCCGTGTTCGTCGCGCTGGTACCAGTTGGTGCGTACGGTGGCGGTGACGCACGACTCCAGGCTGCGCAGGATGCGGTCCTCGTCGAGGCTTTCCGCCGCGCCGCGCCGCTCGGTGAGCGCCTGTTCGGCGGCGTCGTCCCGGTCGTGCCGGTCCGGGTCGAAGCGCGCGGCGAAGCAGGCGACGAGGGCCTCGACGAATCCGGCATGCCGGCAGAGCGTGTCGACGACGTACCGTTCCGACATGATCAGTCCCGCCTGGCGGGCGAAGCGGGCGGCGGCGCGGACCAGGGCGATGTCCCGCACGTCCACGTCGGCGACGACGGCGAGGCGGGAGTACCCGTCGACGACGGTGCGGCCCTGCGCATGGGCGTCGAAGACCGCCGCCACCCGGCGCGGCGAATCCGGTTCCCACTCCGGGGGCGTGACGAACGCGAACCGATGCACCCGGCGGTCCGGATCGCCGGCCGTCAGGAGCTCGTGATCGTCGATCCGCAGTCCGAAGTGCTCGAACGTGTGGACGGAGTCGGCGAGCAGCGGGTCCCGTCCCGGCCATCGCATGACGGCACAGGCGGTGCCGTCGGAGGACGAGTCCTCCACGAACAGCAGGGCCGGTCCGGCATCCTGCGCGTGCGCGAGATGCCGCGCTGCCCCGGCGACGTCGGTGGGCGCCGGTTCGTACGGGTGCGTGGGGGCGGTGGTCATCGGTCTGTCCTTTCGGTCACCCGGTGTGGGCCGTGGTGTGCCGTCAGTCTGCGGCGGGCCGCCCAGGACGGACATGTACGCGATGTCCATGCAGATCGCAGAACTTGTACTCGAGGTCCATCAGGGACCCGGCGTCCGCGCTCCTACAGTTCGAGGAAACCGACGGAGGGAGAAGGACATGACCGCAGTCGAACTCGTACGGGGTGGCCCCGGGCTCGAGCAGGCTCGTCGCATCGTGACGGACATCCCGGGACCCCGGTCGCGGGAGCTGGCGCAGCGCCGCGCCGACGCGCTGCCGGCGGGCCTGACGAGTGGCGCCGAGATCTACGCGGCAGCCGGGGGCGGGGGTGTGCTCGTCGACGTGGACGGGAACTCCTTCATCGACCTCGGCTCCGGGATCGCCGTCACCACCGTCGGCAACTCCGCGCCGCGGGTCGTCGAACGCGCCACCGCGCAGCTGCAGCAGTTCACCCACACCTGCTTCCTCGCCACCCCCTACGAGCCGTACATCGAGGTCGCCGAAGCCCTCAACCGCCTGACCCCGGGCACGCACGCCAAGCGCACGGCCCTGTTCAACACCGGCAGCGAGGCCGTCGAGAACGCCGTGAAGTACGCCCGCGCAGCGACCGGCCGGTCCGCCGTGGTCACGTTCGACCACGCCTTCCACGGCCGCACGCTGATGACGATGACCATGACGGCGAAGAACCAGCCCTACAAGCACTCCTTCGGTCCGTTCGCCCCGGAGGTCTACCGCGCGCCGATGGCCTACCCCTACCGGTGGCCGAGCGGGCCCGACCGCGCCGCGGACGAGGCGTTCGAGCAATTCCGGCTGCTCGTCGACGCCCAGATCGGCGCGGACCAGGTGGCGTGCGTCGTCGTCGAACCCATCCAGGGCGAGGGCGGGTTCATCGTTCCCGCCGACGGATTCCTGCGGCGCATCGCCGACTTCTGCCGGGACCGCGGCATCCTCGTCGTCGCCGACGAGGTCCAGACCGGAATCGCCCGCACCGGAGCCTGGTTCGCGTGCGAGCACGAGGGCCTCGTGCCGGATCTGATCGTCACGGCGAAGGGACTCGCCGGCGGATTCCCGCTCGCGGCCGTCACCGGCCGGGCCGAGATCATGGACCGCGCCCATCCGGGCGGCATCGGCGGCACCTACAGCGGCAACCCCGCCGCATGTGCCGCGGCGCTCGGCGTCTTCGAGACGATCGAGGCCGAGCACCTGCTCGACCGCGCTCAGGAGATCGGCGCGCTGATGCTGCGGGAACTGCGCGAGATCGGCACCCGCCACCCCGTCGTCGGCGAGGTCCGGGGCCGCGGCGCCATGGTCGCCGTCGAGCTCGTCGAGCCCGGTACGACCACCCCCAACCGCGAGGCCGTCGCGGAGATCGCCCGGTACTGCCAGGCCCACGGAGTCCTCACCCTGACCGCCGGCACCTTCGGGAACGTGCTCCGGTTCCTGCCGCCGCTGTCGATCTCCGATGCGCTGCTCACCGAGGCGTTCTCGGTGCTGCGCGACGCGTTCGCCGCCCTCTGACCACCCCCGCTCTTCTACCTCCGAGGACCAGCACATGACCACCACCGCACCCGCACGCACGACCGGCCCCCTGCGGCCGCTCGAACTCCTCGGCGCCGACACCCTGCTCGACGCCGACGAACGCGACATCGCCGCCACCGTCCGGCGCTTCGTCGAGACCCGGCTCACCCCCGAGGTCGGCAACTGGTTCGAATCCGCCACGCTGCCCAAGGAACTGGCGAAGGAGTTCGGTGCCCTCGGCGTCCTCGGCATGCATCTGGACGGATACGGGTGTGCCGGCACCAACGCCGTCAGCTACGGCCTGGCCTGCCTGGAACTCGAGGCCGGCGACAGCGGATTCCGCAGCTTCGTCTCGGTGCAGGGCTCGCTGTCGATGTTCTCGATCCACCGCTACGGATCCGACGAGCAGAAGGAGCACTGGCTGCCCCGGCTCGCCTCCGGCGACGCCATCGGGTGCTTCGGGCTGACGGAACCCGACTTCGGTTCCAACCCCGGGGGAATGCGCACCCGCGCCCGCCGGGACGGGTCGGACTGGATCCTCACCGGCACCAAGATGTGGATCACCAACGGCAATCTCGCGGACGTCGCCACGGTGTGGGCACAGACCGAACAGGGCGTGCGCGGGTTCGTCGTGCCCACCGACACCCCCGGCTTCACCGCCAACCCGATCCACCGGAAGCTGTCGCTGCGGGCCTCGGTGACCTCCGAGCTGGTCCTCGACAACGTGCGCCTGCCGGCGTCGGCCGAGCTGCCGCTCGCCCGCGGACTCGGCGCTCCCCTGTCCTGCCTCAACGAGGCCCGGTTCGGGATCGTGTTCGGCGCGCTCGGCGCCGCCCGCAACAGCCTCGAGACCGCGTTGGACTACGCCGCCTCCCGCGAGGTCTTCGATCGTCCGCTCGCCTCCTACCAGCTCACCCAGGAGAAGCTGGCCGACATGACGCTCGAGCTCGGCAAGGGATTCCTGCTCGCGCTGCACCTCGGCCGCCTCAAGGACGAATCCGGGGTCACTCCCGAGCAGATCAGCCTCGGCAAGCTCAACAACGTCCGCGAGGCCCTGGCCATCGCCCGCGAATGCCGGACCATCCTCGGCGCCAGCGGAATCACCCTCGAGTACTCGCCGCTGCGGCACGCCAACAACCTCGAATCGGTGCTGACCTACGAGGGCACCAGCGAGATGCACCTGCTCTCGATCGGTCGCGCGCTGACCGGTCACGCCGCATTCCGCTGATCCGCACCGTCGACGCGTCGAAGGGACACGCCATGACGACACCCGTTCTGCTGCAACACTACATCGACGGTGAGTGGTTCGACGGTGGGGCCGAGGCCCTGACCAGCATCAGCCCCGCCGAACCGGACGTCACCGTCGCCCACGGACGTGCGGCCACCGGCGACGACGTCGACCGGGCCGTCGCCGCCGCGCGCGCCGCCGCCCGGCACTGGGCGAAGACCCCGGCGCACGAACGCGGTGCCGTCCTGGCCCGGGCGGCCGCCGTCGTCGAATCGTCCGCCTCGCAGTGGGGCGCGGAACTCGCCCGCGAGGAGGGCAAGACGCGCGGCGAGGGCGTGGCCGAGGTGCTCCGCGCCGCCCAGATCCTGCGCTTCTACGGCGGCGAGGGCGACCGGGAGGCCGGTGAGGTGTTCACCTCTCCGCGGCGCGGGGAACAGATCCTGGTCGCGCGCAAGCCCGTCGGCGTGGTCGGTGTCATCACCCCCTTCAACTTCCCCATCGCCATACCCGCCTGGAAGATCGCCCCGGCACTGACCTACGGCAACACCGTGGTGTGGAAGCCGGCGGGCACCGTGCCGCTGCTGGCGATGCGGCTCGCGCAGGCCCTCGCCGAGGCGGGCCTGCCGCCGGGGGTGCTCAACCTCGTCGTCGGCGGCCGGGCGGTCGGTGCCGGCATCGCCGATCATCCGGGGATCGACGCGCTGACCTTCACCGGTTCGACGGCGGTCGGCCGAAGCCTCGCGGCGGCCGGGGCGGCGCGGGGCGTGCCGGTGCAGGCTGAGATGGGCGGCAAGAACGCGGCCGTCGTGCTCGGTGACGCGGACCTCGATCTCGCCGCCGAGCAGGTGCTGCTCGGCGCGTTCCGGTCGTCGGGACAGAAGTGCACGGCGACCTCGCGGCTGATCGTCACCGACGACGTCGCCGACGAGTTCGTCGGTGAACTCGTCGCCCGGATCGGGAAGTGGACCGTCGGCAATCCCCTGGACGAGCAGGTCCACATGGGTCCGGTGGTCGACGCCGCGGCGCGGACGTCGATCCAGGCAGGTGTCGACGAGGCGGTCCGGCAGGGTGCCCGGGTGCTGTTCGGCGGGCGACCGTACGAGGACGGTGAACTCGCGGCCGGGTTCTACGTGCCGCCCACCGTGCTCGAGCTGCCCGGCACCGGGCTCGACGTGTGGCGGGAGGAGTTGTTCGGACCCGTCCTGGCCGTGTGCCGCGCGACGGACGCCGAGGCGGCGTTCGCGCTCGCCGACGACAGCGACTACGGCTTGTCGGCGGCGGTGTTCACCCAGGACCTCACCCGCGCGCTCGGGGCGCTCGAGGACCTGGACGTGGGCATCCTGCACATCAACTCCGAATCCGCCGGCGCCGATCCGCACGTCCCGTTCGGCGGCGCGAAGAAGAGCGGATACGGCCCGAAGGAACAGGGCCGCGCCGCACGGGAGTTCTTCACCCACACCACGACCGTCTACCTCCGCGGCGGGAGGCCGATCGCATGAGCCAGGGCGCACTCGACGGCATCGTCGTCGCCGATTTCACCCGGGTCCTCGCCGGCCCCTATGCGACGATGATGCTCGCGGACATGGGCGCCGAGGTCGTCAAGATCGAACGCCCCGGCACCGGCGACGACACCCGGGCATGGGGACCCCCCTACGACGATGCCGGCACGGCCACGTACTTCAACTCGGTCAACCGCAACAAGACCTCCGTGGTCCTCGACCTCGCGTCGGAGCAGGGCCGGGCCGAGGCCCGGCGGCTCGTCGCGCGCGCGGACATCGTGGTCGAGAACTTCCGCGCGGGCACCATGGAGCGTCTCGGCCTCGGCTACGACGACCTGCTCGACGTCAACCCGGGATTGATCTACTGCTCCGTCACCGGATTCGGAAGCGGAGACGGAGCGGCCCTGCCGGGCTACGACCTGCTCGTGCAGGCCGTCGGTGGGCTCATGAGCATCACCGGACCCGAGGCCGGCACGCCCACGAAGGTGGGCGTCGCGGTCGTCGACGTGCTCACGGGCCTGCACGCCCTCGCCGGGATCCTCGCTGCGCTGCACCACCGCGAGCGCACCGGCGAGGGGCAGCGCGTCGAGACCAACCTCCTTGCCGCGCTGCTGTCCTCGCTCGTCAACCAGGGCTCGGCGTACCTCGGTGCCGGGGTGGTGCCGGGCATCATCGGAAACCGGCACCCCAGCATCGCCCCGTACGAGGTGTTCCCGACCAAGGACCGGCCGCTGGCGCTGGCGGTGGGCAACGACAAGCAGTTCGCCCGGCTCGCCGAGACGATCGGCGCGCCGGAACTGGCGACCGACCCGCGGTTCTGCAGCAACCCGCTGCGCGTCGCGCACCGCGACGAACTGTGTGAGGAGATCACCTCGATCCTCGAGACGGCCGGGGCCGACCACTGGTACGACGAGCTCTCCCGCGTGGGTGTTCCGGCCGGGCCCATCAACGACGTCGCCGAGGCCTTCGAGTTCGCCCGGCGTCTCGGTCTCGACGCCGTGGTGTCCGTGCCCGAAAGTGCCACGCCGCAGGTCGGAAACCCGTTGACCTTCTCCAGGACTCCGGTCCGGTACCGGTCGGCTCCACCACCCCTGGGTGGGGCCGCGGACTGACCGGAGCGGCCCGGAGGAGTGCCCGTCCCGTCGCGTCCGGCCGCGGCGGGACGGGCGTCGCACGGCGTCAGCGCGTGACCCCGGTGGCGGAGTATCCACTGTCTCCCGGCGTCGCTGTGGCATCCGGGCAGCCCTCGGAGCCCATGCCGGCCAACTCTGGACCGGACCACATGATCGGCATCGGGAGGGTGAATCGGCGACGGGACAGGGCGGCGGCGATCACCGCGCCCCGCCTTGCCGTCGCCGTGACCGGCAGGTAGGGGTCACGCGATCCCCGTCCACGCGATCGAGACGAATGTACTGATCGCAACCGTCCGGCCGAATTCGCTTGTCGTGCTCATTCGCACGCTCCCCACGCAGCGCCTCACGGTCGATGCTCGTCGTCATCGGGGAGCTTTCGCAGTCGTAATTCCTCGTCGCCTGGCTCATGACGCACAGCGCTGCGCTGTCACGTCTTCCCGGCGATCGAGATCAGGAAGTCGCGGTTTGTGCGGTGCCGCCTCGTCACCCCAGGGCACCCCGAAGGGCGCCCAGGCTTACCCGACAGACATCGACCCTCGTTCGGTCGGGACGAGAGGACCTTTGGCTCTGTCCGCACGACCGGACAAGGCACACAGTCGGCCTACGGACCGAAGGACATCCGGTCACAGCAGTACCGAACGGGAAGGACCCTGTCATGAAGGTGCTGACCATCTACGCACACCACGACCCACACTCGTTCTGCCACGGCGTGCTCGATCGGTTCACCGCGGGCCTCCAGGAAGCCGGGCACACCAGTGAGGTCATCGACCTGTACGCAATCAAGTTCGACCCCGTATTCAGAGACCGGGACGTAGCCAGCTACACCAGCCCCGACATCCCTGCCGACATCCTCGAGCAGATGGATCTACGCAGCCGCGTGCTGGACTCCTGCCGATGGCCTGGGCAGCGGTGGCTGGCCCAGCGGGCACTGCGGGGCAAGTCACCGGCCGAAATCGCCGCATTGATCCGCAGCCGCATGCCCAAAGACGTCCTCGCGCAGCAGGCCAAGGTCGCCGCCGCCGACGCCCTGGCCTTCATCGCACCGATTCACTACTGCAACTTCCCCTCGATACTCAAAGGCTGGATCGACCGGGTCTGGACCCTGGACTTTGCCTTCGGTCTCACCTCCGAGGGCTGGCACGGCGACGTCAACGGTCGGATCCCGCTGCTCGAGCACAGACGGGTACTCATCATGACCTCCACGATCTTCGACAAGGACTCCTACGACACCGGAGTCCGGGACGCCATCGGCAAGGTCCTCGACGAGTGGGGCTTCCGGTTCCCCGGCATCCAGGACGTCGAACACGTGTACTTCTACGCCGCCACAGCGGCGACGCCCGAAAAGGTGCAACAGTACCTTCGGCAGGCCTACGACCTCGGTCGCAGTTTCGACCGACCCCAGCCACCACCCGAGAGCCGCGCTGCCGTCGCTCCCTCGGTCACACCATGACCGAGCGCCCGTCGACCAGTCGAAGCTGACGTCGTCGGGCTTCCAATTTGTTGTCTCGACGGCTCACACCGCCCACCGCTCGACCGTGTCCTGAGCACCGCCCACGACATGTACCGCGAAGTAACCGTCATGTCCGCCCGGCCGAGACCGCCGTATCGGTGCCCACGGTGATCGCCGAAGACAGCGCCGCACCCGCGCCATCGCCGCCGGCAGGATCACCACCCTCGCCGAGCGGCATCGTATCGACTACACGGCGGTAGGACTCTACAACCGACTCGCCGCCCTATCGGCCTTTCCGGTCCTCGCCGACGCCTCCACCGGCCTCGGCTTCCTCCCCCATGTAGGAAGTGCGACCGTGTCGGTGCGCGCCGAGATGGCTCGACTGTGCGCAGAAAATGCGATCGCCATGGCCCGTGGTGACCTCCCACCGCACATGGTCGATCCCGAAGCATGGACGCGGTGAGCGCTTTTCCTGCTTACCGACAATCTCGAAGGCACCCACGAAGGACGAAGTCCCCGGTGGGTCTGATTGCCCCCGACAAGTTCAAAGGAAGTATGTCCGCTCGTACGCATCCGGGTCTGGCCACCGACAACCACCTCGCTCGATAGTTCCGCGCCACCATCGACGTCCGCACCGAGTTGCGCTGCCCACTCGGATCGGGCAGCCTTCGACGCCACGCAGAGCTGAGCCGGCGATTCTGCCGACCCGGTCTCGACGCCGTGGTGTCCGTGCCCGGAAGTGCCACGCCGCAGATCGGAAACCCCTTGACCTTCTCCAGGACTCCGGTCCGGTACCGGTCGGCTCCACCGCCCCTGGGTGGAGCCGCGGACTGACCGGAGCTGCCCGGAGGAGTGCCCGTCCCGTCGCGTCCGGCCGCGGCGGGACGGGCGTCGCACGTCGGCGGGACCGTCGGATCAAGGATGCGCGACGACGCGATCCTCGGGTGCGGGAACGGTGGGTCGTCGGATCCCGAAGGATTCGAAGCCGACGACGTACAGAAGCGTCACCAACGCGAACAGGTCCATGAACCCGAGGGCGTTGCCGTGCAGGCCGTCGGCGACAGCCGGTTCGTGCAGCACGATCTCGGCGACCACGTAGTAGTAGAGGACGAACGTGATCACGGCGAGAGCGAACGTGATCGCCACGCGGGACACCAGATTCGCCACGGCCCCGGCCTCCGTCGGCTTGTTTCCGAAAGCGTTGGCCCACAGAATCATCCATGCCACCCAGCACACGCCCAGCTGCGCCGGGTACTGATCGATCGGGAAGCCCGGATCGGCGGCCGTGCCGGCGCCGACGAGCACCGTGCACACGGCGCGCAGTGCCACGAACAACATGGTGCCGAGCGCGATGTTGCCAATCGTCGAGACCAGCGCGACCCGCATGCGGCTCCCGGCCAGCCGCCACGGCCAGTTCTCCAGGGTCTGCCCGGTGAGCACGATCGCGACGATGATCGAGTAGTACCAGCCGAGCAGTGTGTCGACGTCGAACAGCGCCGCCCCCTCCCGGACGGTGTCCGAGACCGCGGGTACACCCAGTACGAAATAGAGCAGGGCGGTCGGGACGAGGAGGGTGACGATCTCGCAGGCACCGACCCACGGCTGTTTCAGACCCAGATCGGTCCACGGCCAGTGTCCCCAGTTGAGCACCACGAGAACCCACGTGGAGAAACCGAACAGGACGAACAGCGCACCCGTGAAGTAGCCCAGGCCGTCGGGACGGCCGGCCGCGAAGTCGGGATACAGGTGGCCGATCCCGCTCGCGAGGACATAGGTGACAACGACGGCGAAAACCGAGGTGGCGCCGAGGAACACCAGTCCACGCCACGGCTGCCGTAGCCGATCGAATCCCCAGAACTCGAGGTTGAATCCGGCCCACACGACGAACAGGAGAGCCCAGAACAGGAGGGCATTGAACGGTAGCGGATACAGATCGAACGGACTGAACTGCGGGTCGGCGAGCAGGTACCACGCCGCAACGGAAACGGTGACGACCACGGCGGTGTCGGCGACACCGAGTCTGAGCCACCCCGGGGACGTGCCGGCGTGTGAGCGTTCGGACATGGGGATACCGGAACCTTCTGTGATGCCCTCGAATCGAGGGGTGGGGGACATCGGCCGAGGACATCGGTGGGGGGTGTGGTCGCCGGAGTCGGCTGCCGGATTGCGGACCGTGTCCTCGAGCTTTCTTCGTCAGTTGCGGCGGCGCAGTTCGGAACCGGCCGTGGGAGCGTGGAGTATCGGGGTGTCCTTCCCGTGAGGATGCGACTCGTGAGAATGTGACTCGGAGCACACTCGAAACGATCACGCGTCACAACCGTTGCGCCGCGTTGCATCCCCCGCCCAGGCCCGGAGCGTCCTGCCACGACCGTCCGGCATCTCCCGCGCTTCGACGGCCGACCACGACTCCGCTCGGGTGTGGATCGAGTCGAGGCTGCGGCGGGCACCGGAAAAGTTGGCTACAATTGTGTACATGACGACCCTTCCGGTGGCCGAGGCGCGGGCGCAGTTCTCCCGCCTGGTCGACGAGGCCGAGCGCACCCACGAGCGGTTCGAGATCACCCGAAACGGGCACCGGGCCGCAGTGCTGCTCGGTGCCGACGACTACGACGCGCTGCGCGAGACCATTGCCGTGCTGGCCGAGAAGTCCCTGCTTGCCGACCACCTCACGGGAATGGCCGAGCTCGAGACCGGGGACAGCCTCGACGCCGCATCCCTCGCCGAGATCATGTCGGCGGACAAGCCCGACGACGAGTGAGCGTCCCCGACGGGCCCTACACCCTGATCGTGGCCCGTACCGCTGCCCGTGCGCTCGAGCGGACCCTGCCCGAGAAGGTCGCCGCCGCGGTGTACGAGTTCATCACCGGACCCCTCCTCGAGAACCAGCGCCGGGTCGGCAAGGAACTCGCGCCACCGTTGGCGCAGGCCTACTCCGCCCGCCGCGGCTCCTACCGGGTGCTGTACCTGATCGACGACAGCACCCGCCAGGTCCGCGTCACCGCGATCTCCTATCGCGCCGACGCGTACCGCACCTGACTCTTCCCGGGCGCAACCTGGGGGCGAGGCGCTGTGACCGGATGCAGGCACCTATCCGCCACGACCGTTAAGCATTTCGCGTGCCTTGACGGCCAGCCACCACTCCACCCGGGTGTGGATCGAGTCGAGGTCGCGCCCGGTGAGTTCGGCGATGCGGGCGAGCCGGTTTCGCAGGGTGTGCCGGTGGATGCCGAGCGCGACGGCGGTGGTTTCGGCCTGGCCGTTGTGCTCGAGGTACGCGGCAAGGGTCTCGACCAATCGTCCGCTCGCACCGTTCTTCTCGTCGTAGGCATCGAGGGCTTCCAGCCCGGTGCGGGCGATGGCCTGCAGCGCATCCGGATCCTGCATGCCCAGCAACACGGAGAAGGTGCCCAGTTCGGCGAACACCACCGGTGCCCCGCCCCCGTCCCGCACCGCACGGGCAGCCGAGAGCGCTTGACGGACACTGGTGTTCGCGTCCGTCACGGCGCACGGACCGCCCAGCCCGCAGCGGACCGAGCGGCCGAGCTGCGCGCGGACGCGGTCCTGGACCCGGGCCGCGATCTCGCGTGCCCGGTCGGCCGGCAGGACCACCGCGACATCCGCACCGACCGAGGCCGTCAGGTGGGGGATCCCCTCGGCGGCGAGGGCTGCGCCGACCTGCCGTTCCGCCGGCAGCAGCGGACCGACCTCGGTCAGCACGGCGACCGCGACGGTGTCGGCCGGCTCGAATCCGAAGTACCGGAGCAGGCCGGCGTCCATGCGTTCGGGTGCGTCGAAGAGCGTCCGGGTGACGACGGCCCGCAGCCGCTGCTCCGCGCTCTGCACCTTCGCGGGCTTGCCGAGTTCGATGGAGATCAGCGACACGGCGTGCGCGAGGAGCAGGCGGTCGGCCGGCGGGAGGGGTTCCGCGGTGCCGACGGCGAGGTATCCGTAGAGGTCCTGGGCGGCCGCGATGCTCTGCACGGTGTAGTGGCCGCCGTCGTCGGCCAGCACCTTGCTCAGCTGCCGCCGCCGCGGCGACCGGGACGCCGACTCCGACACCGCGCGGGCGTGCCGGATCGCCCGGCTCGTGTCCGAGCCGTACTCCGCGAGCACGCGATCATCGGGGTCGACGACGGCGACGACGCCGGCGAGTGCCTGGCCGAGCGCGGTCACCACCGCGGGCACGCCCCCGCGCAGCGTGGCCCGGGCCAGCCGCTCCTGCTGATCGACGACCCGCTGCACCGCGCGAACCTGATCGGCGGTCAGTTCGTCGATGACCGCCCGGGTGATGGCGATGAACGGCGTCGAGGCGGGCACGGCGAGTACCGGGAACCCGAGTGCGTCACCCGCGGCGCGAAGACCGTCGGGCACGCGGTCGAACCGGGTGCCGGTGTCGAACGCCAATGCCACGCATCCGGCCCCGACCAGGCCCTGGAGGTACGCGAACTGCGCGTCGGCGTCGGCACCGATCTCCAGGCCGGTGGTCATGACGAGCTCTCCGCCCGAGAGCCACGGGGTGGGGTCGGGAAGCTCGATCGGATGGGCCCATTCGATGACACGGTCGGCGCCGTCGCGACCCGCCACGAGGGTGAGCCCGAGTTCCGGCAGCGTCGTGAGCCGACGCACGGTGATGGCCATGAGGACGATCCTTCCCCGCACCGGGCGGCTATGAGGTGGGGCGTTCGGCGAGTACTTCGAGGGCCAAATGGAGGTCGGTGACGTCCCGCGGGGAACGCAGGGACCGGCCCAGCAGGTCCTCGACGCGTTTCACCCGGTGCCGCACGGTGTTCGGATGCAGGTTCAGCTCCCGTGCGGTGCGCCCCACGTCCAGGTCCCGGGCCAGGTGCAGCACGAGGAAGTCGACCAGGTCGTCGTGACCGTCGAGCAGGGGGCCCAGCACCGTGGTGGCGCGCCGGAGGGCCTGCTGCGGGTCGCGGCCCGCCAGCAGCCAGTCGGCGAGGCTCACGTCCTCGAAGCGCTGAGCGGTTCTGCCGAGCCGTTCGGCGGACCGTCGCGCCCAGCGCGCCTCCCGCAGTTTGCCGGGCCCGCGCGCGGGATCGGTGAACGGCTCGCTCGAGCCGCACGTCAATCCCGGCGGGAGGTTGTGGGACCACGACTCGAAGGCCTCGGCCCGGGCCGGGACCACTCCGACCAGGCCGTCGTCGCCGCGGGCGAGCAGCAGGGTCAGCCCGATGTCGCGGGCCAGACCCGACACGTCCGACTCGACGGCGTCGAGCAGGGAGTTCGCCCGGAACACCCATCGGCGGTTGTCGTAGTCGGGGGCGGCGGACAGGACCAGCATCCGCATGTCGGGTTCGGGGCCGAATCGGAGCATCTCGAGCTGATCGAGGACGGTGTCGGTGTCGGACGGATCGCCCGACGCCAGTGCCCGCACCAGTGCGGCGTGCCGCGCGCGGTTCTCGACGGTGGCGCGCTGGCGGGTGCGTTCGATCGTGTTGAGCAGCCGCAGCGACACCTCGACCGCGGGTGCGGTGAGCGGGTCGGCGAGTTCGTTGCTCTTGGACGCGAGGGCCAGCCAGTAGTGCTGATCGCCCGGCGAGATCGAGTGCGCGCTCACCGACCACCGGCCCACCCGGAACAGCAGCCGCCCGTCCCGGCCGCGCAACTGATTGCGGATCAGGTGCACGGGCGCGCCGCCGGCCGAGGCCACGACGTCGCCGACCTCGTTGTAGAGAACCACGCTGCTGCGGAGCAGCCCGGTGAGACGGGCCACGAGGTCGGCCTCGGGGGACTCGGCGGTCATCGCCTCGAGCAGGTGGTTCTGCATCTGCAGCGTACGTCGCAGCAGCATCGAGTCCTGCGCCTGTACTGCCGCGTTGACGCGTCCGACCACTTCCATGAACGGCAGTTCCGGCGGGATCGCCACCACGGCGAACCGATGGCGTTCGGCCTCGTCGAGCAGGGACCGGGGGATGTCGCCGGTGATCACTCCCACGCCGTACCCGAGTGCGGTGATGCCGGCCCCGACGAGTTCGCGGATCAGCTCGCGGCAGGCCTGCTGCGGGTGCTCGAGGGCGGGAAAGCGCGAGCCGGTGGTGAGCATCATCGATCCCGGCCGCAACCATCGGGTCGGGTTCTCGATCTCGATCGGGTGCGCCCCGGTGATTCCCACATTGGGGTCGGCGTCGGTCACCAGCCGGAGCCCGAGGTCGGGTTCGAGCAGCAGGTCGACGAGCCGGAAACGGTCCGGAAGCATGCCCGACATCTTTCTCCCTCCGCTGTGAGAATCTCCAATGATTCGGGGAACTCGATTCACTTTCTCCAATTGATGGGTTGCCGACCAGGTCGAATACTGAGTCCACCCGATTCAGGAGTATGACGATGATCACATCTCGCAACCCCCACCTGCGCGTCGCCGTGGACGTCGGCGGCACCTTCACGGACGTGTGCATCTTCGACGAGAGCGCATCGACCACCCGCATCGCGAAGGTCCCCTCGACCCCCGACGATCCCATGCGCGCCGTGATCGACGGTGTGCGCACCGCGGGTATCGACCTGGCCGAGGTGACTCTGTTCTCCCACGGCACCACCGTCGCGACCAACGCGCTCATCACCCGCAACTTCCCGCCCGCGGCCCTGGTCACCACCCGGGGGTTCCGCGACGTGCTCGAGATCCGCGACGGCACCAAGGACGAGCTGTGGGACACGTATGTCGACGTCGGCACCCCCTACATCCGCCGCCGTGACCGGTACGAGGTCACCGAGCGCATCGACTACGCCGGCGAGGTCGTCACCCCCCTCGACGAGGCGGAGGTCCGCGAGATCGCCCGGATCCTGCGCCGCAAGAACATCAAGACCGTGGCGGTGTGCCTGATCAACAGCTACGTCAACAGCGCTCACGAGGAGCGCGTACGGGCCCTGCTCGAGGCCGAGCTGCCCGACGTCACCGTGTCGACCTCGAGCGAGATCCTTCCCGAGATCTTCGAGTACGACCGCGCCTCCACCACCGTGGCCAACGCCGTGCTCGCACCGCTGGTCAGCGGATACGTCAACCGGCTCGAAGCGCAGTTGCGCACCGACGGGTACGACGGCGACCTGCTCCTGCTCCATTCCGGCGGCGGTTCCATGACCCCCGCGATGGTGGAGAAGTACCCCGTCCGCCTCGCCGCCTCGGGCATCGCCGCCGGCGCGATCGCCGTGGCCGACATCGCGACCCGCTGCGGATACCCCAACGCGATCGGCCTGGACATGGGCGGCACCAGCACCGACATCTCGCTCGTCTACGACGGCGAGGTCCGCACCACCAAGCAGTGGCAGGTCGAGTACGGCTTCCCCATCTCCTTCCCCAGCATCGAGGTGCTCACGATCGGTGCGGGCGGCGGATCGCTGGCCTGGCTCGACGAGGCGGGCTCGCTGCGCAACGGGCCGCAGTCCGCGGGCGCCTCCCCCGGCCCGGCCTGCTACCTGCGCGGCGGCACCGAGCCGACCAACACCGACGCCAATGTGCTGCTCGGCCGCCTGGGCACCGCCCTCATCGGTGGCGGACTCACCCTGGACGTGGCGGCCGCGGAGAACGCGATCAAGCAGAGCGTGGCCGGACCCCTCGGCCTCGACGCCGACACCGCGGCGAGCAACATCATCCAGGTGGCCAACGCCAACATGGCGGATGCGGTGCGGCTGTTGTCAATTCGCCGGGGCTACGATCCGCGCGACTTCGTCCTCGTCGTCTGCGGCGGCGCGGGCGCCCTGCACGGCGCGGCCCTCGCGAAGGAGCTGTCCATTCCCACCGTCGTGGTGCCGCCCCACCCGGGCATCACCTCGGCGCAGGGGTGCCTGCTCGTCGACATCCGGCACGACCTGTCGGCGATGTTCCAGGGCCGGGTCGACGAGATCGACACGACCGCACTCGAACGCGAGTTCTTGCGCCTCGAGCAGGAGGGCACGCAGCGTCTTCGGCACGAGGGGGTCGCACCCGATCGGATGGTGCTCGACCGTCACATCAGCATGCGCTACGCGGGACAGTGGCGGTCGCTCACCGTCACCGCCGGCAGCGGTCCCGGCTTCCTCGCGGAGGCGGTCGAACGATTCCACGAGGAGCACGAGCGGGACTACTCGTTCCGGCGCGACGACACGCCCGTGGAGATCTACCAGATCGGCCTGCGCGCGGTGGGTACCACACCGAAGCCGAACTTCCCGCGCACCTCCGAACCCACCACGGCGGAGCCAGTGCCCGTGGAACGGCGCAGCGTCTACTTCGACGAGGTGCACGGACGGCTCGACACACCCGTCTTCGACCGCGACACCCTGGAGTTCGGTACGCGCATCCCCGGCCCCGCCGTGATCACCCAGCTCGACTCCACCACCGTCGTCCCCCCGGGGACCACCGCCACCATCGACGAGTGGGCGAACATCCGCATCGACATCCAGGAGTCCTGATGACCACCACCTCCCCCACCCTCGATCCGGTCACGTTCGAGGTCCTCAAGAACGCGTTCGCCACGTCGGTCGACCTGATGTCCGAGCAGATCCTGCGCACCTGCTACTCGTTCGTCATCTACTCGCGGGACTTCTCCTCCGCGCTCTGCGACGCCGAGGGCAACACCGTGATGCAGGGCAGCCAGGACATCGCCGTCCACGTCGGCACCCTCCACTTCCAGTGCAAGGCCGTGCTGGAGGAATTCGGCTCCGACATCAACCCCGGCGACATCTTCATGGTCAACGACCCCTACCGGGGCGGCACCCACCTCAACGACGTCAGCTTCGTCCGGCCCATCTTCGCGGACGGGGTCCTCATCGCCTTCGCGCAGAACAAGGGACACTGGGCCGACATCGGCGGCAGCGTCCCCGGCTCGTTCGACGTGACCGCCACCGAACATTTCGGTGAGGGCCTGCGGATCACCCCGGTGCGGGTGTGGCACGAGGGCCGCTTCCTCGCCGACGTCGCGAAACTGCTCGTCGCGAACACCCGGTCGCCGGAGATCAGCATGGGCGACCTGCACGCCCAGGCCGAGGCGACGGGCGTGTGTGAACGCGAAATCCACCGTTTGGTAGACAAATACGGTCGCGGCACCGTCACCGATGCGATGCGCGAGGTCCAGGACTACGTCGAGCGCATCGTGCGCAGCCGGGTCGCCGACCTGCCGGACGGCACCTGGACCACCGAGGACTACCTCGACTCCGATCCGGCGCGTCCCGAGGGCCTCGTTCCGATCCGCGTCACCATGACGATCGAGGGCGACCAGCTCAGCTACGACCTGACCGGCAGTGCGCCCGCCGTCGCCAGCTTCCTCAACAGCGGCTACGGCACCGCCTTCTCCGGAATCGTGGCGGGCACCAAGTCCTTCTTCCCCGACGTGCCGCTGAACTCGGGCCTGTACAACGCGATTCACACCGACCTCGGGCCGGAAGGCACCGTCGTCAACGCCGGCTGGCCGCACGCGGTGACCGGGTTCTGCTCCGGCCCCTACGAGAAGATCATGAACGCGATCTTCGAACTGTGGTCGAAGGTCGTGCCCTCCCGGGCCATCGCGTGTTCGTTCAACCTCGAGTACCTGCTCGTCGGTGGGCGCGACGCCCGCACCGAGGAGCGGCCGTTCTTCATGTGGTACGACTGGATGGCCGGCGGCTGGGGAGGCCGCAGCTCGAAGGACGGATCGAGCGCCACTGCACCGGTGTTCGGCATCGGCCTGGCCGTGCAGCCTTGCGAGGGACAGGAACGCCTCACCCCCGTGCTCACCACCGAGCACGCCATCATCACCGATTCCGGTGGGCCCGGCGAATACCGTGGTGGGTGCGGCCTGTCCAAGGGCGGCGTCCTCACCGACAGTGACAACAGCGTGATGTCGTACTGCTGTGACCGTTCCCGCTCGGTCACCTGGGGCATCGAGGGTGGTCTGCCGTCCATCCCGCACGGCGTCTGGCTCAACCGCGGCACCCCCGAGGAGCGTTTCCTCGGATCGGTGTTCTCCAATGTTCCTGTCCAATCAGGTGATTCGTTCGATCGGCCGTCCGCGGGCGGTGGGGGCTACGGGGATCCGCTGCAGCGGGACCCGGAGGCCGTTCTCGAGGACGTGATCGACGGCTACGTCTCCGTCGAGCGCGCCGCCCTGGACTACGGCGTGGTGATCGTCCCCGTCGACCCGGAGATCGACCGCTACGAGCTGGACGTGGACGCGACGGACCGGATGCGGACCGAGATCCGGTCGGCACGCCGGGACTGGCTCGACGAGGACCCCGAATCCGTCGCGGCCCGCTACCGCACCGGTGAGCTGTCCATGCTCGACCTCGTGCGCCGTTACGGCGTGATCGTCGACTGGGGCACCGGCGAGCTGCTGCCCACCACCACCGCCCAGTTCCGCGACCTGCTGCAGACCCGTTCCGTCGCGCACTGGTCCTGAGACCTGAGGCGGGGGGGGGCGGGCCCCGGCCCCCCCCCCCGGGAGCGGCCCCCCCCCCCCGCCCTGTTCCGCGACCTGCTGCAGACCCGTTCCGTCGCGCACTGGTCCTGAGACCTGAGGCGGGGCAGCGATCCCGCTGCCCCGCCTCGGTTTCCGCTCTCCCCTCCCCGAAGACTCCCCCTGCCGAACCTCCCGTGCCGCGGGCGGTCGTGCGCCCCTGCGCCGGTTCGGATTCCCTCCCCTCGAGAGGCGACCCCATGTCCGATCACCTCACCGACTCCGCCCCCGAATTCTCCGCGGAACACGAACGCGTGCCCGAATCCGGCCGGCTGTCCCGCTGGTCGCTGACGATGGCCTGGTGGGCCATGTTCAGCGCCATGTTCTGGCTCTACATCGCGGTCGCCTCGGCCGGCGCGGTCGGGGTGCCGGCGACCCTCGCCGGGATGGCCGCCTCCGTCGCCACCTTCGGCGTCGTCAATCTGCTGCTCTCCCGCTATGCGATCCACACCGGCCTGTCCGTCGAGCTGCTGTCGCGGCGCATGTTCGGTGCCGTCGGCTCACTGCTCGCCCCGGCCCTGTTCGCCGCCACCGCGCTCTACTACGGGGTCTTCGAAGGATCCATCGTCGCCGTGGCCCTGCAGGAGTACTTCGGCGGCGACATCAGGCTGTGGTACCTGCTGTGCACGGTGTACATGATCCCCGTGGTGATCGGCGGTGTGGCCGCATGGCTCGACAAGCTCAACGGGATCCTGCTGCCGTTCTACCTCGTCGGCATGGTCGCCGTGGTGGTGGCCGCGACCGTGCAACAGGGCTACCCCACCGGGTGGCTCACCGCCACGGTGGCGTCGGGTCCGCTTCCGGGCTGGCTCACCGCCTACCTCGTCTACATGGGTGTCTGGGTGCTGATGATGTACACCTTCGACTACGCGCGGCTCGGTCGCCGCGCCGACGCCGGCTTCCACGGCACCGTCACCTTCGGCTGGGTGTTCTACGCGCTGACCTTCGGCGTCAACGGACTCGTCGGGCTCTACCTCCTCGGCGCCTGGGACATCGCCGGCACCGAGACCGGCGTGGTCGAGGCGGTCGTCGGTTCCCTCGGCTTCGCCGGCGTGCTGCTGATCATCGTGTCCCAGACCCGCATCAACTCGGCCAACTTCTACCTCGCCTCCACCAACCTGCAGGTGTTCGTCCACCGGGCCCTGCGCCTCGACGTGCCCCGGGCGGTGTGGGTGGTGGTCACCGCCGTGCTCGCCTACCTGCTCATGCTCACCGACGTGCTGGGATACCTGCTGCAGGCCCTCGCCTGGCAGGGCGTGCTCATCACCGCGTGGGTGGCGATCGCGGTGGTCTACGTGCTGCGCGATCGGGGTCGCGTCATGCCCCGCACCGCGTCCGGCGGCGCACTGGCGTGGCTGATCTCCTCCGTCGGGGGCATCGTGCTCACCGTGCAGGAGGTCAGCGCGACGTGGGCGCAGCTCGCCCCGGTGGTGACGGTGCTGCTGGCCGCGGGCAGCTACATGCTGCTCACACCGACGGATCGTGCGCCCTCGGAACCCGAGTCGTCGCAGAAGCCCGAGGCGTCGCAGGAACCCGAGGCGGCGCCGGACGAGGCACAACCGGTCTGAATCCGGCCGACAATCGCCCCGGCGGCCAATGTGACCCACAGACGTGTACATCGCGGACATGTCGTGGGTCACATCGCGGTCGTAGTGTTCTCCCATCCGAGCGACAGCGCCGCCGGGACGCCGGAACCGGCACCCCACGGCGCCGCACACCAGGTCTCGAAGGGAGTGCCGTGCACACCGATTCACCGGCCGACAGGTCCGACACCCTGGGTCATGCGCTGAAGAGGCGCCATCTCACCATGCTGTCCATGGGCGGGGTGATCGGCGCGGGGTTCTTCGTGGGCATCAGCGCGATCATCGGCCAAGCCGGCCCCGGAGCCATCCTCACCTGCCTGATCTGCGGGCTCATCGTCTTCCTCGTCATGCGGATGCTCGGGGAGATGGCCGTCGCCAAGCCCTGCACCGGCTCGTTCACCGAGTACGCCCGCGACGCCATGGGCAACTGGGCGGGCTTCGCCACCGGCTGGCTGTTCTGGTACTTCTGGGTGGTCGTCGTCGGAATCGAGGCCGTGGTCGGGGCCACCCTGCTCGGCCGCTGGCTCCCCGGTGTTCCGCTGTGGCTGATGGCGGCCGGTCTACTGTTGATCATGACCGTGGTGAACCTGTTGTCGGTCGGCAACTTCGGCGAGGCCGAGTACTGGTTCGCCGGAATCAAGGTCGCGGTGATCATCGCGTTCCTCGTCCTGGCCGGTCTCTACGTGCTGGGCGTCTGGCCGGGGGCCGACCTGTCGTTCGGCAACCTGACCGCCCACGGCGGCTTCCTGCCGAACGGCTTCACCCCCGTCCTGGTCGGGGTGGTCGCCGTCATCTTCTCGATGACCGGCGCCGAGCTGGTCACGATCGCCGCGGCCGAGTCGAAGGAGCCGGCCGCGGCGATCCGCCGCGCCACCAGCACCGTCGTGTTCCGGATCCTCGCGTTCTTCGTCGGTGCGACGTTCCTGCTCGTCACCATGCAGCCGTGGGACAGCTACGTCGTCGGCGAATCCCCCTTCGTCTCCGCCCTCGACCTGCTGGGCATCCCCGGAGCGGCCGAGATCCTCAACTTCGTCGTCCTCGTCGCCGTGCTCTCGTGCCTGAACTCCGGGCTCTACACCGCGTCGCGGATGCTGTTCGTGCTCGGCGCGCATCGTGACGCCCCCGCCTGGATGACGGCGGTCAACTCCAAGGGCGTTCCGCTCAAGGGCGTGCTCTCGTGCACGTTCGTCGGATACGTGTGCATCGTCGCCGCGTACGTCTGGCCCGACACCATCTTCCTGTACCTGGTGACGTCGTCCGGTGCGATCTGCCTGTTCGTGTACATCATGATCTGCCTGTCGGAACTGGTGCTGCGCCGCCGATGGGAGCGCATGTCGCCGGAGATCCTGCAGTTCCGGGTGTGGCTCTACCCGGCCCTGCCCGTCGTCGTCACGGCCGGCATCGTCGCGATCCTCGTCGGCATGTGGTTCACCGGCGCCCGTGCCGAACTGGTGCAGTCGCTGATCGCGCTCGCCGTCATCCTCGCCGCGTACCACCTCAAGACCCGGTATCTGCGCCGGCGCGGCGGTGCACGCACCACTCCGCCCGAGGAGGTGGCACTGGCCCGGGCGATGCACGTCGAGGCGGCACCGCAACCGGCCTCCTCGGGCGATCCGGCCCACTGACGATCCGCTCCGCGCCGCCGGCTGCCTTCCGCAGCCGGCGGCGCGGTGTTGTGCTCGGAGGACAACACCCGGCCGGAACTCGAGCCCGCGAGGCCGTAGCCGGGACGTGATCCCCGTCACTACCGTCGTAGTCAGCCGAAGAGGAGAGGACCGACGGTAGTGACGATCGAATATCTGGTGTGGCACCACGAATCGGACCGGCCCTGCGTGCGGGACGACAACCGGCAGCTCACCTACGCCGAATTCGCCCGCAGAGTAGACGGTTTCGCGTCACAGCTCCAGCAGCACGGCATCGCGGCCGGTGACGTCGTCGCGGTGATGCTGCCCAACCGCGCCGAACTGCTCGTCGCCCTCATGGCGGCGTGGCGGCTGCGCGCGACGGCCACCCCCGTCAATCCGGCGTTCACCGCGAGCGAGGCGGAGTACCAGATCGCCGACGCCGGAGCCGCACTCGTCGTGAACGCCGGTCCCGGCGCCCCGTCGGGCGGCCGCCCGGTGATCCACGTGGACGACATGGCCGTCGCCGCTCCCGCCGGATGGGCGGCCGGCGCCGACCCGGAACCCGACGACACCGCCCTGCTGATCTACACCTCCGGCTCCACGGGCCGCCCGAAGGGCGTGCAGCTCACGCACGCGAACCTGCAGTTCATGGCGGACTCCTTCCGCACGCACCTGCGGTTGACCGAGACCGATCACTGCCTGCTGATCCTGCCGCTGTTCCACGTCAACGCGATCGCGGTCAGCTTCCTCGCGCCCCTGCTGGCCGGGGCGCAGCTCAGCATCACCGGCAGGTTCTCCCCGGACCGCTTCTTCGACGACGTGGCCCGGCTCCGACCGACCTACTTCTCGGCCGTGCCCACCATCTACGCCCTGCTGGTCTCCCAGCCGCAGGACACCCCGGTGGACACCTCGTCGCTGCGCTTCGCGATCTGCGGCGCGGCCCCGATCTCGAAGGAACTCCTCGACCGCGTCGAGCAGCGCTTCGGGCTCGTCGTCGTCGAGGGCTACGGGCTCACCGAGGGTACCTGTGCGTCGGCGTGCAACCCCATCGACGGCCCCCGCAAACTCGGCACGGTCGGTCCCGCGCTGCCCGGTCAGCAGATCGCCGTAGCCGGACCCGACGGCCGGCACCTGCCGCCCGGCGTCGCTGGCGAGGTGATCATCAAGGGCCCCAACGTGATGCGCGGCTATCTCGGCCGGCCCGAGGAGACGGCCCGCACCGTCGTCGACGGTTGGTTGCACACCGGCGACGTCGGCCGCCTCGACGAGGACGGCTACCTCATCCTCGTCGACCGCATCAAGGACATGATCATCCGCGGCGGGGAGAACTTGTACCCCAAGGAGATCGAGAACGCGCTCGCCACCCACCCCGCGGTCCTCGAGTCCGCCGTGATCGGCGCGCCGCACGAGGTATACGGCGAGGTCCCCGTCGCGTACGTCGTGGCCTGCCCCGGCCGGGCCGTCACCGGGACCGAACTGCTCACACACGTCGCCGAACGGCTGACGAGGGTCAAGGTGCCCACCGAGGTACACGTCGTCGACTCCCTGCCGCGCAACCCCGTCGGCAAGATCGACAAGCCCGGCCTGCGGCGCAGCCACGGTGCTCCCGTGCACGCCTGATCGCTTCCGAAGACACCACACGCTCCGACTCGCCGGCCCCGGGCCGGTGGGGCGGCCACCCCTACCCGAAAGGCGAATTCCCATGGGTTTCAAGACCGGCCACTTCCCGGAAGTGGATCCCGCCACCTTCCGTCAGCTCCCGTTCCGGGATCGGTTGCGGGCCATGGCGACCCACTGGGTCGACCACGGATTCGGCACCCCGAAGATGGTGCACACCGTCTACATCCTCAAGCTGCTGTTCCTCTACGTCGGCGCCGGCACCGCCCTCGCGACGCTGACCTCGGGCCTGTCCTGGCTCGACGTGGCGTCGTGGTGGAACCAGCCGATCGTCTACCAGAAGCTGATCCTGTGGACGGTGCTGGTGGAGGCGCTCGGCGTCGGCGGCTCGTGGGGCCCGCTCGCCGGGCACTTCAAGCCGATGACCGGCGGATTCCATTCCTGGCTGAAGCCGGACACGATCCGGCTCCCACCGTGGCCGGGCAAGGTGCCGGGCACGGCCGGTGACCGCCGCACCGTCGGCGACGTCGCGCTCTACGCCGTCCTGATCGTCACTCTTCTTGTCGCCATTGTTCTTCCGGGTGTCCACACCGCTTCGATCGACGCGGTGGTCGCCGACAACGCGGGACTGGTCCGGCCCGCCGTCGTGGCACCGGTCATCGTGCTGCTCGTCCTGATCGGCCTGCGCGACAAGGTGATCTTCATCGCCGCGCGCAGCGAGCAGTACCTGCCCGCGCTCGTGTTCTTCACCTTCCTGCCGTTCGTCGACATGATCGTCGCCCTCAAGCTGCTCATCGTCACCGTCTGGGTCGGTGCCGGCGTCTCGAAGTTCGGCCACCACTTCTCCATGGTGATCCCGCCGATGATCAGCAACACGCCGTGGATGCTGTCCAAGACGGTCAAGCGCGCGCACTACCGCAACTTCCCGAACGATCTGCGCCCGTCCGTGCTGGCCGGCGGCGTCGGGCACGTCCTGGGCACCCTCGTCGAGATCGCCACCCCGCTCGTGCTGCTGTTCTCCACGAACCGCACCCTCACGCTGCTCGCCGTGCTGCTGATGGTGGCGTTCCACTTCTTCATCGCGTCGACCTTCCCGCTCGCGGTGCCGCTGGAATGGAACCTGCTGTTCGCCTACGCCGCGGTCTTCCTGTTCTGGGGCTTCCCCGCGTGGGACGGTTACGCCGTGACCGACATGTCGTCGCTGTGGCTGGCCGGTGCGATCACCGCCGCGTTGTGCTTCTTCCCGGTGCTGGGCAACCTGCGGCCCGACCTGGTGTCGTTCCTGCCGTCGATGCGGCAGTACGCCGGCAACTGGGCGTCGGCCACCTGGGCGTTCGCGCCGGGCGCCGAGGAGAAGCTGAACCGGCACATCGTCCGTGGTGCGCAGAACACCCGCACCCAGCTGCTCGCCACCTACCCGGAGGACGTCGCGGACGTGGTGATGCACCAGCTGCTCGGCTGGCGGTCCCTGCACAGTCAGGGCCGGGCCCTGTTCTCCCTGATGATGCGGCACCTCGGGGACGACATCGACACCTACGACCTGCGCGAGGCCGAGTTCTCCTGCAACTCGATCGTCGCCTTCAACTTCGGTGACGGGCACCTGCACAACGAGCACCTCATCGCCGCCATCCAGCGCCGCTGCAACTTCGCCCCCGGCGAGTTCGTCGTCGCGTGGATCGAATCGCAGCCCATCCACAAGGGCACCCAGGAGTACAAGGTGATCGACGCGGCCCTCGGCGTGATCGAACGCGGCACCTATCGGGTGGCCGACGCCGTCGCCGAGCAGCCCTGGTTGCCCAACGGACCCATCCCGTTCGACGTGCAGTGGACAATGGACCGCACAGACGACGGGCAGTTGGAGGTGAAGGCGTGAGTACAGCGGTCGTGGTCGGCAGCGGGCCCAACGGGCTCGCCGCCGCCGTCCACCTCGCCCGTCGCGGCGTGGACGTCCAGGTCCTCGAGGCAGCCGAGGAGATCGGCGGCGGTACCCGCTCCGGCGAGCTCACCGTCCCCGGCCTGGTCCACGACCACTGCTCGGCCTTCCATCCGATGGGCGCCGGCTCCCCCTACCTGCAGACCCTCGGCCTCGAACGGTACGGCCTGCGGTGGCGGTGGCCGGAGATCGACTGTGCCCATCCCCTCGACGGGGGCGAGGCTGCTCTGCTGCACCGCTCCCTCGACGTCACCGCTGCGGGCCTCGGCGCGGACGGCCCGCGGTGGCGTCGGATGTTCACCGATCTCGCATCCGGCTTCGACGCACTGGCCGCGGACCTGATGCGACCGGTGCTGAACGTCCCCCGGCATCCGCTGCGGCTGGCGGCGTTCGGGCCGCGGGCTCTGCTGCCCGCGACGGCCGCGGCCCGCTGGTTCCGGACGCCGAAGGGGCGGGCCCTGTTCGGCGGCGTGGCCGCCCACGCCTACCACCGGCTGGACCGCCCGGCGACGTCCGCCGTGGGCCTGATGATCACCGCCGCGGGACACCGCTACGGGTGGCCGGTCGCCGAGGGTGGTTCCGTCGCGATCGCGCGCGCCCTGACAGCCCAGCTCGCCGAGCACGGCGGCAAGGTGCACACCGGCGTCCGGGTCCGTCGCGCCGCGGACCTGCCGCCGGCGGACGTCGTCCTACTCGACGTCGCGCCCGGCGCTGCCCTCGACATCCTCGGCGACATGATGCCGCCGCGGATCGCCAAGTCCTACCGCAGGTTCCGGCATGCGCCCGGCGCCTTCAAGGTCGATTTCGCGATCGACGGTCCGATCCCGTGGGCCGATCCGGACTGCGGGCGGGCCGGGACCGTCCACCTCGGCGGCGAGTTCGCCGAGATCGCCCGGGCCGAACGCGACGTCGCGACGGGACGCATGCCGGAGAAGCCGTTCGTGCTGCTCGGCCAGCAGTACGTCGCCGACCCGACCCGCTCGGTGGGCGGCCTGAACCCGGTGTACGCCTACGCCCACGTCCCGGCCGGCTACACCGGTGACGCGACGGACGCGATCGTCGCGCAGATCGAGCGGTTCGCGCCGGGGTTCCGGGACCGCGTCGTCGCGACCTCGACGACCACGCCGGCCGATCTCGCGCGGCAGAACCCCAACCAGATCGGCGGCGACATCGTCGGCGGCGCCAATGCGGACCTGCAGGTGGTCTTCCGGCCACGGATTGCCCTGGACCCCTACAGTACCGGGGTTCCGGGGGTGTACCTGTGCTCGGCTTCCACCCCGCCCGGGGCGGGCGCGCACGGGATGTGCGGCTACAACGCCGCCGAGTCGGCGCTGCGGCACCTGCGGAGCACGGGCCGTGACTGAGCCGGTGCTCTCGGGGCAGCCGGCGGGCGCAGCGTCGGCCGCCGACGAGGTCCGGCGCGTCGTCGCCGAGGTCGCGCGGCGGTTCGACGCCCGCCAGCGGGAGATCACCCGGTCCATGACCGCGATGATGGCGCGCGAGATCGCCCACCTCGACGAGGATCCGCAACTCGTCGAACTCCTCGAGGCGAGCGTGCACGGCAACATCGCGACGATCATCCACGTGCTCACCAACGAGATCCCCGCCGACCACCTCCAACCCACCACGGCGGCAGTGGAATACGCGCTCCGGCTCGCGCAGCGCGACGTGCCGTCGCATTCCCTCGTCCGTGCGTACCACATGGGGCAGAACGACCTCATGCGGCTGTGCTTCGACGAGGTGCGGTCGATGAACCTGCCGCCACAGGTGACGCTCGACGTCGTCGAGTACATCTCCGCGGTGGTCTACCGGTACATCGACTGGATCACCCTGTACGTGTTCGACGCGTACGAGAAGGAACGTCGCCGGTGGTCGGCCGTGCGCGGCAACGTGCACTCGGCCCTCATCCACGGTCTCGTCGACGGGTCCGAGACCGACGCCGCGGCGTTCGAGGCGGAGACCCGGTACCGGCTCGGCCACTGTCACGTCGCGGTGATTGCTTGGACCACAGCCGAATCCACAGACGGCGCCCTCAATCCGCTGGACCGGCTGGTGCGCGCGGTGGCAGTGCAACTCGGCTCGGACGCACCGCCGATCCTCACCGCCATCGACCGGCGCACGGTGTGGGCGTGGCTCCCGTTCGATCGGCGCCGGCCGGTGATCGACACGGCGGCACTCGGCACCGTCGTGCGCTCCCATCCGGCCGGTCGCCTCGCGGTGGGTCTGCCCGGCTCCGGCCTGGCCGGCTTCCGGCGTTCCCACGAGCAGGCCCAGGCCGCGTATTCGATTGCGGTGGCTCAGGCCACGTGCACCCGGCGGGTTGTCGGCTTCGGGGACCGCGGGGTCGCGGTGGTGTCGCTGCTCGCCCGCAACCTCGACGCCGCGCGCGCGTGGGTGGGCGAGATCCTCGGTCCGCTCGCTGATGACACCGAGCAGGCCGCGATGCTGAGGGTCACCCTCGGCACCTACTTCGCCACCGGTGAGAGCCACCTGCACACCGCGGAGCGACTGAACCTGCACCGCAACACCGTCAAGTACCGGATCAACAAGGCGCTCGGCGACCCGACCAGCGCACCCGCGGTGCACGACAAGCTGGACATCGCGTTGGCGCTGCAGGCGTGCGAGTTCCTCGGAAATGCGGTGCTGCGTTGACGCGCACCGGCCCGGCGGTGCTGTGTTGACGCGCACCGGCCCGGCGGTGCTGTGTTGACGCGCACCGGCCCGGCGGTGCTGTGCTGACGCGCACCGGGCCGGCGGTTCTGGGAGGATGCGGCGTATGAGCATCTCCGGGGTGAAGGCACTGGTCTTCGACGTGTTCGGCACTGTGGTGGACTGGCGCACCAGCATCGCGCGGGAGGCGGCGCCGTTCCTGGCCCGCCACGGAAGCGCCGCCGACCCGGCCGTGTTCGCCGACGCGTGGCGGGCCCGCTATCAACCGGCGATGGAGGCGGTGCGGGCGGGCGCGCGGCCGTTCGTCCGCCTGGACGTGCTGCATCGGGAGAACCTCGAGGACGCCCTGCGCGAGGTCGGCGTCGATCCGGCCGGCGTCCCGGGGGACGAGCTCGATCGGCTCAACCTCGCGTGGCACCGGCTCGACCCGTGGCCCGACGCCGTCGAGGGCCTGACCCGGCTGAAGCGGCGTTTCGTCGTCGCGCCGCTGTCGAACGGCAACATCGGCATGATGGTCGACATCGCCAAACGGGCCGGTCTGCCCTGGGACGCCGTCCTCGGCGCCGAGGTCGCGCAGGCGTACAAGCCGCTGCCCGAGGCGTACCTGCGCACGGCCGAGGTTCTCGGCCTGGAGCCGGGCGAGGTGTGCATGTGCGCCGCCCACAACGAGGACCTCGCGGCCGCGCAGGCCTGCGGCCTGCGGACTGCGTTCTTCGCGCGACCCACCGAGCACGGCCCGGACCAGACCACGGATCTGCACGCGGAACAGGACTGGGACGTGATCGCCGACGACCTGGTCGACCTCGCCCGCCGACTCGACGCCTGACGGTGCCCGTGCGCGCTTCTGGTAGCGGCTGCTACCAAAAGCGCGCACGGGGTCAGGCGCCGATCAGGCCGTCGGACTTCCAGGCCGCGACGACCGCGGGGCGCGGCTGGGCGGTGCCGCCGTCGGGCCAGTGCGACGACGGGGCGTCCCACGTGGCGTCGTCGGTCTCGCCGGGGTGCTGCACACATACGACGACGCGGTTCTCCTGCACGATCGGACCGCATGTCTCCGCACCGACGGGCACGGTGAGGAACTGCTTGGTCTCCCCGCGGCGCGGACCGTCGAGCGCGACGCTGAACAGCCCGTCGTTGGACTTCAGGGCGTTGCCGTCGGTGGAGATCCACAGGTTGCCGTGTGGATCGAAGGCGAGGTTGTCCGGGCACGAGATCGGGCTGACCTGCGCCTTGTCGAAGCCGCCGAAGTAGGTGTCGGCGGCCTCCGGATCGCCGCAGACCAGCAGCAGGCTCCAGGTGAACGACGTGCCCGCGTGATCGTCGTCGATCTCGAGCACCTGCCCGTTCTTGTTGTTGTTGCGGGGGTTCGCCACGTCGGCCGCGGCCTTGCCGTCCTCGCCGCGCTTGGTGTTGTTGGTCAACGCGACGTAGACCTTGCCGGTGACGGGGTTCGGCTCGAAGTCCTCGGGCCGGTCCATCTTCGTGGCCCCGACCTTGTCCCCGGCCAGGCGGGTGAACACCGCGACCTCCTCGGCGGTCATGCCGTCGACCAGGGACTCGCCGCGGCCGTCCTCGGTCGTGCGCAGCAGCGGGATCCACTCTCCCGTGCCGGTGAACGTGCCGGAGGCGGGAAGCGCACCGCTGCCGTCGATCTCGTCCGGTGCATCACCGGTCAGCTTGGCCACGTACAGGGTTCCGGCGTCGAGCAGCGTCATGTTGTGCCGCATCGCCGCCTGCGACGTGCCGGGCTGCATCGTGCGGGAGGAGACGAACTTGTACATGTAGTCGAAGCGTTCGTCGTCGCCGCTGTAGGAGACGACGGTGCCGTCGGCCGTGACGTGGATCGTCGCGGCCTCGTGCTTGAACCGACCGAGCGCGGTGTGCTTGACCGGCACGGACGTCGCGTCCCAGGGGTTGACCTCGACGACCCACCCGAACCGGTTGACCTCGTTGGGGGTGGCGACGATGTCGAAACGCGGGTCGAAGCGCTCCCACAGGCGTTCCGACGCGCCGCCCTCGAGGCCATAGCGTGCGAGTCGCTCGGCGGCGACGGGATCGGTGACGTTCTCGGCGTTGGCGAAGTACTGGTTGAAGTTCTCCTCGCCGGAGAGCACGGTGCCCCACGGGGTGAGGCCGCCGGCGCAGTTGTTCAGGGTGCCGAGCACGCGGGTGCCGGTCGGATCGGCGGCGGTCCGGACCAGGTCGCTGCCCGCGGCGGGACCGGTGAGGAGGAACTCGGTCAGACCGGTGATGCGCCGGTTGTACGGACCGAATTCCGTTGTGAGACGACCGGATCCGGATTCGCCCTTGACCTGCACGACGGACAGCCCGTGATTGGCCCATCCGATGCGCACCTGCTCCTCGGTGGGGTTGTCGGGATCGTAGCCGGCGAACATGAACGGCTCGGACGTGTACTCGTGGTTGACCACCAGCAGGTAGGTGTTCGGCACGCCGTCGACGGGTAGCAACCCGGCGAAGTCGTTGTTGTAGCCGAACTGCTTCTCCTGCGCCGCCGCGCTCTGGTTGCCGATGTCGAAGGCGGGCGCGTCGGGCAGCACCGGGTCGCCCCACCGGATGACGACGGCCTGGTCGTAGCCTTCGGGAACGGTCACGACGTCGTCGGTGTTCGGCGCGACCGCGACGAAATCCGTGCCGGTGGGGGCAGGACCGAGATCGGCCGGACCCGACGTGGCGCCGGCGCCGCCGGTGCTACCCGCATCGTCGGAACACGCGGCGAGCACGCTGCCCGCTCCGACCGCGAGCACTGCCATCGCGCCGCCGCGCAGCACGCCGCGCCGGCTCATGGCGGTGCGCACGACGTCACCGAAGTACTCGCCCCCGGAGGTGTTGGGCACGGCGTGGGAACACGCGTTGCCACACTTGTAGCGGCAGGTGACGGCGGCGCGTGACGACTTGCCGTCGTGCGTGACGATCAGCGGCAGGAAATTCGGACTCACAGGTACTCCCTCGTCGAATCGGTTCAACGCGGGCACCGTAGGAGACCGAAACCAGGCGAAGGGAAAGACGAGGTGAACGTGCGGTGTGCCCTTTGGGCTGCCCCAGCCGCCCAAAGGACACACCGGCCGCGGAGCGGTCTACAGCACCTGGGACAGGAACTGCTGCAGGCGCTCGGTTTTCGGGGCGTCGAACAGTTCCTCGGGCGCGCCGGTCTCGACTACCGCGCCGTGGTCCATGAACACCACGGTGTCCGACACCGAGCGGGCGAAGCCCATCTCGTGGGTGACGACCACCATCGTCATGCCGCCCGATGCGAGGTCGGCCATGAGGGCGAGCACGCCCTTGACGAGTTCCGGATCGAGCGCCGAGGTGGCCTCGTCGAAGAACATCACCTGCGGGGCCATCGCGAGGGCGCGGGCGATCGCGACGCGCTGCTGCTGCCCGCCGGACAGGTTGCCGGGACGGGAGTCGGCCTTGTGTTTCAGGCCGACCAGATCGAGTTGTTCGAGGGCGAGTGCCCGGGCCCGTTCCTTCGACAGCCCCTTGAGCTTGTGCGGGCCGAGCGCGATGTTCTCGGCCACCGTCTTGTGCGGGAAGAGGTTGAAGTGCTGGAACACCATCCCGATCCGCTGCCGCAGCTCGTCGGGGTTGTCTTTCAGCACCGAGCGGCCGTCGAGGAGGATGTCGCCGGCGTCGGGTTCGTGCAGCCGGTTGAGCACGCGCAGCAGCGTCGACTTGCCCGAGCCGGACGGGCCGACCACGGTGACGGTCTTCCCGGCGTCGACGTGGATGTCGACGCCGCGCAGCACGCGGTTGGTTCCGAAGGCCAGGTGCAGCCCGGTCCCGGTGAGGGACACGCTCTCGGGGACGGTGGTCGGCATCGGTCAGCCCCTCTCCACGACGAGTTCCTGTTCGAGCGGGTCGAGGGTGGCCTCGGGCCGGCCGGTGCGCAGGCGGTGGTCGATGTAGTTCACGAGGTGCGTCAGCGGCACCGTGAGGATCAGATAGAACAGGCCCGCCGCGACGAGCGGGGAGAGATTGCCGGTCTGGGCGTTCAGGTCGCGGCCGACGGCGAACAGTTCCCGCTGGGTGGCCAGCAGGCCGAGGAAGTAGATGAGCGACGAGTCCTTGATGAGCGAGATGAACTGGTTCATCAGCGCGGGCAGCACGCGCCGCACGCCCTGGGGGATCACCACCAGCGTCAGCGCCCGGCGGTAGCTGAAGCCCAGAGCGCGGGCAGCCTCCATCTGCCCCGGTTCGACCGACTGGATGCCCGACCGGAAGATTTCCCCGATGTAGGCGGCCGCGAGCAGCGCCAGGGCGGCGGCGCCGAGCCAGTACGGGTTGTTGCCCGTCAGGCCCTGCACCACCGGTCCGGCGCCGAGGCCGACGAGGAGGATGATCACCACGGCGGGCAGGCCGCGGAAGATGTCGGTGTAGACGCGGGCGGGCCAGCGCAGCCAGCGGGTGCGGGAGATCCCGGCCATGGCGAGCAGCATGCCGAGGATCGTTCCGGCGACGCCCGAGGTGACGGCGAGGATCAGCGTGTTGGGCAACCCGGTCTTCAACAGATCCGGGAAGGCATCCCGGTACAGCTCCCACGAGAAGAACGTCTCGCGCAGCTGCTCGAGCGTGGACTTCGGTTCGGTCGACGCCGGTTCCTCGCCGGTGGCGGCATTCTCGGCGGCCAGCGCCGCGAAGTCCGGTAGGTCCGGTTCCGGCGCGGCCCTGCTGCCGGGTTTCCAGCCCTCGGGCAGTTCCCTGGGCACCCATTGGGTGTACAGCTCGGCCCAGGTGCCGTCGGCGATCAGCGCGTCGAGCCCGGAGTTCAGGGCGTCGATCAGCGGTTGGTTCTCCCTCGCGACGGCCCAGCCGACGAAGTTGTTGAGGCTGAAGGTGTTCTGCACGATCGATGTGGGATCGCCGGGGGCGATGGCACCCTCGGCCTGCTGCGACGGCGCCACCCACGCGTCGATCTGGCCGGTCTTCAGGTTCGCGTAGGCGGTGTTGTAGTCCGGGAACTTCACCGGATCGAGGCCGAGGGTGTTGACGACGTAGTCGTCCTGCACGGTGCCCTGCACGACCCCGACGCGCGTCGCGGCGTTCAGGTCGCCGAACCCGCGGATCGGGCTGCCGTTCTGCACGACCAGCGAGAAGTACCCGAAGTCGTAGCCGTTGGTGAAGCCGACCAGCTGGCGGCGTTCGTCGGTGGTGGTGATCGACGACGAGCCGACGTCGAAGCGCCGGCCGGCCACCTGGGCGAGCAGGCCCGCGAATTCGGTGCCCACGAACTGCACACGCAGGCCGAGCTTTTCCGCGATCGCCTTCAGCAGTTCGTTGTCGTAGCCCGTGAATTCCCCGCTCGAGTTCACGCAGATGCTCGGCGGCGCGTCGGAGAGCGTACCGACGGTGAGCACCCCGGGGGTGATGAGGTTCAGCCGCGCGACGTCGATCGAGTCCAGGGGCACCACGTCCGGCGTCGTGTACCGGTCCTCCGCGGCGGCGGCCGACGTGTCCAGGTTCGCCGGTGCCGCGGACGCCGAGCCGACTCCGGGCGGGGAACACAGGTCCTGCGGAGCAGACGATCGATCACCGCCCGACGAGCAGGCCGTCATGGTCAGCGCCAGGAGCACCGCCAGGAGCAGCGCTGCCACGGTGCTCCGTTTCGCGATCACGGATTCGGGCATGGTGGGAGCCTAATCCGAATCGAGGCGCCGGGCGGGTCAGCCGCCGGACGGCTCGATCGAGACCGTGGAGGCCCGCAGCCGCTCCCCGCAGTGACTGCACACCAGGACGGGGGTGAAGGTGTGGTCGCATTCGCGGTGACACAGGACGATCGCCGGTCCCTCCGGTGCGCGGAACCAGCGCAGCCCCCAGTCGATCATGCAGGCGACGACGGGGAAGAACGCGCGCCCCTTGTCGGTCAGGTGGTAGGTCACCCATGCCGGGCGGGCGGGATTGGGCAGTTCCTGGAGCACGCCGAGTTCGGTGAAGCGCCGGAGCCGGCCGGCGACCACCGTCGGCGGCGCACCCATGCGCTCGGCGAACTGCCCGTAGCGGGTGGCGCCGAGGAAGGCCGCCCCGAGCAGTGCCGCCGACCACCGGTCGCCGAGCAGTTCCATCGTGTGCGGCAGGATCTCCGGCGAGCGGGCGCGGCCGGACCGGCGGCGCCCGGTCGCCGCGGGCACGCTCCGCGACCACTGCCCGCTGGGGCCGAGCTGCGCCTCGACGTCGGGCGTGCCGACGGGACGGTCGCAGTGGCCGCAGACGAGGACCGGGGTGAACCGGGCGGCGCAGACCGTGTGCCGCCGGGCCGGGAGCTGCCCCCTGTGGTCCGGCGCCCACTGCTGTTCCCACGCCCACATGGTGAGCAGGACCGGCCACACGCCGTGGCCGCGCGCCGTCAACCGGTACTCGTGCCGAGCCGGCCGCGTCTGGTACTGCACCCGCTCGAGGAGTTCCGAGTCGGTGAGGCGGGTCAGCCGCGCGGTCAGCACGGCGTTGGAGATCTCCCCCCGCTCGATCCAGTCCCGGTAGCGGCGGTCGCCCTGCAACGCGTACCGCAGGATCCACAGGTTCCATTCGTCGCCGAGGATGCCGAGGGTGACCGCGATCGCGTTGTCACCGCCCGGCTCGAGTTCGGTGACCGTGCCGGAACCTGCCATCGACACATGATCATAGGTTCAGGACGTCGCCGGCCCGGTCCGCGTCCCGCCATCCCGGGAGGTCCGACCCCGCCGCCCACGTCGAGTGGGTGCCGCTCGAGACCCGTTCGGGCAGTCGGATCCGCGCGAGCGGTCCGTCCGCGGGTCGCTGTGCGTCGAAGACCAGGCATTCGGACCGGTCCCGGTTCATGTCGGTGGTGATCGTGATCAGGTAGCCGTCGTCCTCGCCCGCGGACCCGGTGCGGGGCGCCATCACCGTCTCGCTGCCGAAGACGCCCTCGCCGAACGAGTAGTGCTCCTCTGCGCCGGTCTGCACGTCGTGTTTGACGAGCCCGTCGAAGAGGAACCAGCCCGGTACCCCCGTCGCGGCGTAGGTGTAGCGGTGACGGACGCCGCCGTGGTGCGGATTGATCATTCCGAATTCGGTGACGGACTCGGACACCCGCTCCTCGGTGAGCGAACCGGTGCGCAGGTTCAACCGCCAGCGGTGCAGGTGGGTGCCCATGCGGTCGAGCGCCAGTGAGCGGAACAGCCGCCGGTAGATCGTTCCGGTGCCGTCGTCCGGCGGTTCCGGCGTCTCCTGATGGAATCCCTCGAGCACGATCTCGTCGCCGTCCTCGTAGGCGTTGGTCCAGTGCAGCACGTAGGTCGGGTCGGCGTCGAACCAGGTGATCTGGTCCGCCCGGCCGCGCCGGGGTATGACGCCGAGCCGCATCGGCAGGTCGGGGTGGTAGCGCGGCACGTACTTACCGCATGCGAGAGCCTCCGGGATCCAGAACAGGGGGCAGTCGTTGAGGATCGCGTAGTTCTCGGTGAACGCCATGTCGTGGGGCAGGCGGGGGCCGGGCAGGGGAACGTCGACGTAGTGCACCAGCCGGTCCTCGGCATCGACCACGCCGTAGTGCATGTACGGGGCATCGGTGCCGTAGTTGAAGAACAGCAGTTCGCCGGTGCGGGCGTCGGCCTTCGGATGCGCGGAAACGCCCCAGTCGGAGGGAAATCGGCCGTCCCACGTGGCCTTGCCGACGGTCTCGAGTGTGGTCGGGTCGAGGCGGTAGAGGTCGCCGCACTGCCAGAAACTGGTCAGGGCGACGCCGCGGTGCACGGTGACGTCCGTGCTGGAGGCATCCTTCATGCGGCCGCGAGCGCCCCAGCCGTCCTGGCGGATCGAGTTCTGTGGCCGTTCGGCGATGCCCGCCCACAACGGGCCGCCGGCCTCCTGCTCGGCCAGGAAACCGTCGGTCCTTACGAATCTGTTTCGGTAGAATGCCTTTCCGTCTCGGAAGCCGACGACGTGCACCATGCCGTCCCCGTCGAACGGATGGTAGAGACCTTCGAGTGCCGGGTGCGCCGGGTTCTCGGTGTTGCGCAGGTAGACGCCGTCCAGGTCGGCCGGCAGGTCGCCGACCACCTCGAGGTCGTCGGCGCGACGCTCGGTGTGCTGCGGACGCCACGGACCGGTGCGGTACGGGTGGTCGTCGTCCGCGGGCAGGGTGGACAGTGCCCGTCCCAGGATCTCGAGTTCCATGGATGTCCTTTCAGCCGACGACGAAACTGACCGTGGTGGTCGTGCTTCCGCCGATGTTCAGGGTCGCGGCTCGTGCGGCGCCGGGGACCTGGTAGTCGCCGGCGCGCCCGGTGATCTGGCGGTGGCAGTCGAGCAGCATCCGGACTCCGGTGGCGCCGACCGGGTGCCCGCCGCCGAGGAGTCCGCCGCTGGGGTTCACGGGGATGCGGCCGCCGATCTCGAGGTCGCCGTTCTCGATCGCCTGCCAGCTCTGTCCGGGGGCGGTGATCCCGAAGTGGTCGACGGCGAGGTATTCGCCGACGGTGAAGCAGTCGTGTGTTTCGATCAGGTCGAGGTCCCGGACGCCGCCGATGCCGCTCCGCTCGAACGCGTCGACGATCGTGGCGCGCACGTGCGGCATGACGAGGGGATCGTCGCCGCCGCGGGTGAGCTTGCCGGACAAGGACAGTCCGACCGTGCGATGTCCCCACCCGAGGATGCGGGTCATGTCGTCGACGGTGCGGGGGTGCCGGCTCAGGTAGCGGTTGCTCAGCAGCACCACGCCCGCGGCCCCGTCCGTCAGCGGACTGCAGTCGGCCCTGCGGAGTCGTCCTTCGACCACCGGATTGGCGGTCTCGTCCGGGCCGAAGCTGCCGGGCCCGTAGGTCCGGTTGCGGGTCTGGGCATTCGGATTGGCGCGCGCATTGCGGATGTTCAGTTCCGCGATCGCCCACAGGTGCTGGTCGTCCAGGCCGTAGCGGCGGTCGTACTCGTCGGCGATCCTGTCGAACATGTACGGCCACATGTACTTCGCCTCGGCGCCCTCCTGTCCCACCCAGGCCGCGGCATCCATGACCCGGGTGCCGGCGTCGCCGGGGACGCACCGCTCGAGTTCGACGCCGAGGACGAGGGCGCAGTCGTAGCGCCCGGCCTCGAGATCGGCCGTCGCGGCGAGCACGGCCAAGGAGCCGGACGCGCAGGCCCCTTCGTGCCGGGTGGCCGGGATCCCCCACAGTTCGGGCAGTACGGAGGCCGGCATGCCGCCGAGGTGTCCCTGACCGGTGTAGAGCTGTCCGAAGGCGTTGCCGACGTGGATCACCCCGACGTCGGCGGCGTCGATGCGGGCGTCGCGCAGCGTTTCCGTCACCGTCTCGGCGACGAGGTCCGCGACGGTCAGATTTTCCCGGGTGAGATTCCGCGCGAAGTCGGATTGATATCCACCGGCGATCCATACGCCTTCAGGGTTCACGCCGCTCACCGCCTGGGTTCGACCGTCCGTGGTTTCAACTACAGTAAACAGAGTGACTGGTCCGGCGCAACGGTGCGCGCCGTCGGGAACCGGGCACCCGGCCGTCGCGTCCCCGGCGGCTCGAGTCCCCGGTGTCAGGCCAGGCCGGAGAGCGGCGGCGCGGAGTTCTCGTCCCGCCACCCGATCGCCTCGACGAGATCCGTCAGGTCGTAGTCGGGTCCGCTCACGCCCACCGTGAACAGCGTGACGCCGGCGTCGACCAGCGCGGCCGCGTTCTCGACGCCGCGCCACGGCACGGACCGTTCGATCTGGTTCGGCGAGCGGCCGACGTCGGCGCAGCGCGCGGCGAGGATCTCGGCCTTCTCCCGGTGGGTGTCGAGGTCGCCGAAGCTGTGCCAGATGTCCGCGTACTGCGCGACCAGCGGGATCGTCTTGCGCGGTCCGCCGCCGCCGATGAGCAGCGGGATGTGCCGGGTGGGTTGCGGCTCGAGCTTGCCGAGGCGGGCGGTGATCCGGGGTAGGTACTCGCCGAGCAGTTTCAGCCGGGAGCCCTTGGTGCCGAAGTCGTAGCCGTACTCGACGTAGTCCTTCTCGAACCAGCCGGCGCCGATGCCGAGGATGAGCCGGCCACCGCTGATGTGGTCGACGGTGCGGGCCATGTCGGCGAGCAGATCGGGGTTGCGGTAGCCACCGCCGGTGACGAGTGCTCCGATCTCGACGCGCTCGGTCTGTTCAGCCCAGGCTCCGAGCATCGTCCAGCATTCGAAGTGGGCGCCGTCCGGGTCCCCGGAGAGGGGATAGAAGTGGTCCCAGTTGAAGACGATGTCGGCGCCCGCGTCCTCGGCGCGGCGCACGGTGTCGCGGATCCTGCCGTAGTCGGGCTGGTGCTGGGGCTGGAGTTGGAGGCCGATGCGTATGGGACGGTGCATGGGTCAACGGTAGGGCCGTCGCGCAGGTCTCGCAGCCGATCCGTGGCCGCGTTCCGGTGGTGCGGCCGACGGCCCGGGCGCACAGTGGAGGAATGCGCCTCACCGAGCCTGCCGCACCCCCGACCGGGCTGCGCCGCCGATTCCTGCGCGCTCCGATCCACCTCTACCGGATCGGGCTGGGACGAGTGCTGGGCCACAGATTCCTGCTGCTGCACCACGTCGGCCGGCGTAGCGGTGCGCCCCGGCAGGCGGTGCTCGAGGTGGTGAACCACGAGGACACGTCCGGCGGGTTCGTCGTCGCCGTGGGTCACGGGCAGCAGACCGACTGGTACCGGAACCTGCGGGCGCACCCCGCGGCACGGGTCGAGTCGGGTCGTGAACGGGTCGCGGTGACCGCCGAGTTCCTCGGTCCGGAGGAGGCCGCGGAGTTCATGGCGCGGTACGGGCGCCGGCACCCGAAGGTCGCGCCGCGGTTGTGCGCGGCGATGGGGTTCGAGGTCGACGGCAGTGAGGCCGACTACCGGGAAGCAGGCCGGCATCTGCAGTTCGTGCGGTTGCGGCGTACCTGAGGCGGGTCAGCGGTCTGCCCCGGCGCGGCTCGCGAACCGCTGCGCCAGGCCCTGCAGGAACGATTCGAGTGCCAGTTCGAAGCCGTCGCGGTCGATCTCGTCCGCGTGTTCGCGCAGCCGGTGTGCTTGCGAAAGATGCGGATAGCGTTCCCGGTAGATGGCGAGATCGTCCAGGAAGCCCCCGGAGAACGAGGCGATGGCCGAGCCGACGACGAGGTACTTGATCGACGCGCCGATCAGGGTTGCGGTGCGTGGGGGCCAGCCGCACCGGGTGAGACCGCCGTGCACGGCGTTGGCGTGGTCGAGGGCGAGCTCCCGCCGGCCTGGGCTACGCGCGAGGAACGGGACGAGATTCGGATGCTCGGCGAGGGCGGCGCGGTAGGACCTCGCCCAGCGGCGCAGCGCGTCCTGCCAGTCGTCGGTGTCGAACCCGCCCACGTCGACGGACTCGCCGATCCGGTCGGCGATGTCGTCGAGCAGCTCGTCCTTGTTCGCGTAGTGGCTGTAGAGCGACGGGGCGCGGACGCCGAGCTCCGCGGCGATCTTGCGCATGGACAGTTCGTCGAGGCCGTGCTCGTCGACGAGGCGCAGGGCGGTCTCGCGGATGAGCGGGCGGCTGAGCAGCGGGGTGCGGGGCCGGGCCATCGGCGCTCCCTCCTCTTCGGATCCGGAACCTGGACAACCTAACACTGTCAGGTTACAGTCGGAGAGTAGGCAGCACCAGAGCGAACCACCCCCTCGTCCCCGCGAATCGGGTAGCGCGGCGCGGGGATCGGTCGTCGCCGGTGTTGCGCTCGCACAGGCACAACCGTGACGGAAGGCCCCCATGAACCTGAAGCTCACCGACGAAGAGCTCGCGTTCCGCGACGAACTGCGCACGTTCTTCACCACCGAGTTCCCCGCCGAGATCCGAGAGAAAGTCGCTGCCGGCCGGCACCTGGAACGCGACGAGGTCGTCCGGAGCCAGCAGATCCTCAACGCCAAGGGATTGGCGGTGCCGAACTGGCCGGTCGAGTGGGGTGGCAAGGACTGGACCCCCGTCCAGCGCCACATCTGGCTCGACGAGATGCAGCTCGCCTCCGTGCCCGATCCGCTGCCGTTCAACGCATCCATGATCGGTCCCGTCATCGCCCACTTCGGGTCGCAGGAGATGAAGGAGCGCTTCCTGCCCGCCACCGCGAACCTCGACATCTGGTGGTGTCAGGGATTCTCGGAGCCCGAGGCCGGCTCCGACCTGGCCTCCCTCAAGACGCGCGCAGTGCGCGACGGCGACGACTACATCGTCGACGGGCAGAAGACGTGGACCACCCTCGCCCAGCACGCCGACTGGATCTTCTGCCTGGTGCGCACCGACCCGGATGCGCCGAAGAAGCAGGCCGGCATCTCGATGCTGCTCATCGACATGAACACCCCCGGCCTGACCGTCCGTCCGATCAAGCTCGTCGACGGCAGCTACGAGGTCAACGAGGTCTTCTTCGAGAACGTGCGCGTCCCCGCCGAGAACCTGGTCGGCGAGGAGAACGCGGGCTGGAGCTACGCGAAGTTCCTGCTCGGCAACGAACGCACCGGTATCGCCCGCGTCGGGGCCACCAAGGTCCGGCTCGCCCGCGCCAAGCAGCTCGCCGCACAGACCCGGGCCGGATCCGGCACCCTGCTCGACGATCCGCTGTTCGCCGCGCGCCTCGCCGAGATCGAGAACGAGCTCCTCACGCTCGAACTCACCCAGCTGCGGGTGGTCGCCGGTTCCGCCGACGGCAAGCCCAATCCGGCGTCGTCGCTGCTCAAGCTGCGCGGCTCGGAGCTGCAGCAGGCGGTCACCGAACTGCTCACCGACATCGCCGGTCCCGACTCGCTGCCGGTCGGCGCGGAGGGTATCGACTCGCCGGAGTGGGCGCAGCGCACCGCCCCGACCTACCTGAACTACCGCAAGGTGTCCATCTACGGCGGATCGAGTGAGGTGCAGCGCTCGATCATTGCCTCCTCGATCCTCGGATTGTGAGCCACTGTCATGAACTTCGAACTCGATACCGAACAGGACCTGCTTCGCAAGACGGTCCGGGACGTGCTCTCGGGCACCTACGACACCGAGACCCGTAACAAGGTCGCCGACACCGACCGCGGCTGGAGCGCCGACGTGTGGCGCCAGCTCGCCGAACTCGGCGTGCTCGGCCTGCCGTTCGCCGAGGAGCACGGCGGAATGGGTGCCGGCCCGGTGGAGATCATGGCCGTGATGGGCGAGATCGGCCGGGCGCTGGCCCCCGAACCGCTCCTGAACGCGGTGTTTCTGCCGGGCGGCCTCGTCGCCGAGATCGGCACCGACGAGCAGCGCGCGGACATCCTGCCGCGCCTCTCGGAGGGCGCGCTGCTGCTCGCGTTCGCCCACGACGAGCCGGGCAGCCGCTGGCCGGCAGCCGAGGTCGCCACGAGCGCCGCCCGCAGCGATGACGGCTGGGCCCTCACCGGTCGCAAGAACCCTGTGCTGCACGGGGACTGCGCCGAGACGTTCCTGGTCTCGGCGCAGCTGCCGGACGGTGGGGTCGGGCTGTTCCTCGTCGACGCCGACGCGACCGGCGTCACCCGCACCGCGTACCGCACCCACGACGAGCGCCGCGCCGCGCAACTCGTCCTCGACTCGGCGGCTGCCGTGCCGCTCGGTGAGGCCGCGGACGCCACCGCGGCGATCACCGCCGCCCAGGTGCGGGCTCAGGCCGCGCTGTGCGCGGAGGCCGTCGGCGCGCTGTCCGAGACGCTCCGCCTGACCACCGACTACCTCAAGCAGCGCAAGCAGTTCGGTGCTCCGCTCGCCCGTTTCCAGGCGCTGACCCACCGCGCGGCCGACATGTACGTGCTGCTCGAACTGGCGTCGAGCATGAGTCTGTACGCCACCATGGCTCTCGCCGACGGCATCGTCGACCCGACCATCGCGTCGCGGGCGAAGCTCCAGGTGGGCCGGTCGGCGCGCAAGCTCGGGCACGAGGCGATCCAGATGCACGGCGGTATCGGCATCACCGCCGAATACCCGGTGGGCCACTACGTGAGCCGGCTGACCGCGATCGAGCACACGCTCGGCACCATGGAGGACCACGTGCGGGTGCTCGCCGGGTCCGTCGCGGACTACGACCGCATCGAGGTCGCCGGCATGTGACGACGCGGGCTCACTCCCGGGGCAGCAGCGTCCCCAGCGGTCCGAGGTCGATGTTGAGATCCTCGGGGGTGAGCCCGAAATGGTCGCGCAGCTCCCCCATGCGCTCCTCGAGCAGCATGAGGGTGGTGCCGATCCGCTCGATCTGCTCGTCGCTCAGGTCGCCCTCGTCCACGCGCCGCAGCGCCTGCCGTTCCATCAGTTGCCGCAGCAGCTCCACGAGGGTGAGCACGAGCGTGACCAGCCCGCGCTCGACCGACTCGGGATCGGAGTCGATACGCGGCGGAATGCCCTCGAATTCAGTCATCGGCCGGAAGCTCCAACGCGTCCCGCGGGACGGGCGGCTCGATCGCCGTGACCGACAGCGTGCTGACGGAGGAGATGAGCGCTCGCAGCGAGATCTGCACCATGTCGACGTCCGCGATCGAGAGCTTGATGTCGCCCGTGATGACGACACCGCCGGCGAGCACCCGGTCCAGCAGATCGATCAGGGCGATGCGGCGCTCGCCGTCCACGGACGGGTCGACGTGCTTCATGTGGTCTCCCGTTCGACGCCGGCGAACGAGTAGGGCGGCCACGGCCCGGTCAGCTCGAGCCGGATTCCCGGGTACTCCTTGCCGAGTTCCTCGACTGCGGTGGCGAACTCGTCCGCGCGGTCGTCGTCCACCAGGTAGGTGCCGTTGAGCACCATCCAGTCCCGGCGGCCGCTCAGCGCCGGATCCGTCGCGGCCTGCCGCCGGCCGGCGGCGGCCTGCCGCAGCAACCGGGAGTGGATCTCGTCGGCGCGGGCCGCGGCCTCGCGTTCGACGGACTCCTGCGCGGCCAGCTGCGCGCGGCGGCGGAGCAGATACGCCGTGCCCGATCCCTCGGCGCTCCCTGCGATCTGCGCTTCCGCCACCGCGTCGGCGAGCGCCTGCCGGTCGCCGTACGCCTTGACCCCCCATTCGGTGCGGCCGGTCACGAGTGTCAGCGCCGACTCGAAATCCGCCTGCCGCTCGTCCAGCAGGTCGCGCACGCGGGCGTCGTCGAGGTAGACGGTTGCCAGGCGCAGCGGGATCGCCGGGCCGCGCTGGGCGACGGCCGAGACAACCGCGTCGTGCGCCCGGGCCGTCGCCTCCAGCCATGGCATGTCCTCGAGGTGGCGCTTCAGCGCTTCCGCCCCGAACACCTCGAGCGGCACCGAACCCACGACGGCCGTGAGCCCCCCGGACCGCACGGCGCGTACCACCTCACCGGCGACGCCCGTCAGCTCGCCGAGGTCCTTCTCGGCGAGCCGGTCGTCCGTCACGGCGTACAGCCACACTCCCGTTCCGTCAGCCACGGTCCTCCTCTTCGTCACGGGCGCTCTCGACGGCCGCGCGCCGGCCCTGCCCGGCCTCGAGTTCGGCGATCCGCTCGCGCAGCCGCCGGTTCTCGAGTTCCAGCTTGTCGTCCTCCCGATCGAGCTCGCGGTTGCGGGCCTTGCTGCTGAGCCACGGATCCGATTCCCACCAGTCGATGCCCACCGCCTTCGCCGTCTCGAGCGACGCGACCACCAGCCGCAGTTTGATGGTGAGCAACTCGATGTCGAGCAGGTTCACCTGGATGTCCCCGGCGATCACGAGGCCCTTGTCGAGGACCCGTTCGAGGATGTCGCCGAGGTTCGTCGACTGATGGCCGCCCCCGTACGGCTGCGGCGACGAACTGCCCCCCACCACCGTCATCGCCGGTCCCTTTCGCCGATGTCGCTGCTGCCGCGGCCGTACCGTTTGGTCCGGCGGTATGCCAGCAGGTTTCCGTCCAGGTCGATCTCCACCTCGTAGAGGGCCAGCATGTCCGCCGACGACGGAATGCGCCGGTCCTCGAGCACCTCGACCTCCACGGTCCAGCCGTGATCCGTCGGTTCCACCGACGTGGCCCCCTGCGCCTCCTTGGACGTCAGCTCCACGAGGTGCTCGAGGGCGGCCGCGGCGGCCTGCGCTGCCGTCAGGGGTGGCAGCTCGCCCGCTTCCTCGTCGTCGTGGACGTCGCCGGAATCCTCGGGCGTGGCCTTGGCGCTCACGGGTTCTCACTCCCCCCTCGCGGCGGGTGTCGTGCCGCCGCCCGGCCGGATCATGCGGTCCAGTACCGCCTGCTGTGCCTTCTCCTTCTCTTCCTCCGACAGATGTCCGGCCGCCGCTGCCTCGTCGATCTCCTCGAGTTCCTTGCGGATGGTCGCGGGGTCGTGCATCTTCTGCTCGACCTGGTCCTGGATGACTTCGCCGAGCCAGAGCACGCCTTTGACCGGTGCCAGCGGCAGCGTGAGGATGGCCGAGATCAGTCCCATGCGTCAGCCCTCCGGTTCCCGCTTCATCACGAAGTCGTACGCCGCCATCGGGCCCAGCAGCGTCATCTCGACGCGGCCGTCCCATTCCTGTGCGAGCGAGCCGACCGCCTCCTCGAGTTCGTCCTGCCGGTCGAGTTCGACGAGGACGGCGATGTGCGCCGCGTCCTCCTCGTGGGTGGGCTGCCGCTCGTTGACCATCGGTTCGAGGGCCTCGAGGGCGTCGATCACCCGACGGGTGTCCTCGGCGCGTTTGGCCTCGATCGCCTGGTTGATGATCTCCCCGAGCGCCATTCGGGCGTCGCGGGTGGCATCCTCCGACTTGTCGCGGATCTCCTCGCGCAACCGGGCGGCCTCGGAGTTCTCGTCGAGTACCTCGCGCAGCACGGCGTTCTCGACATAGCGGCCCTTGATCACGAACTGTGCCCGGCCCTCGAGCTCGTCGAGGGCCGCCTTCAGCTCGTCGTGGTTCTCCTCGAGCAGCTCCTTCTCCACCGCCTCGGCGTCCGTCATCACCGCCCCGAACCGCAACGGCAGCACGGGCGCGACGGACGCGGAACCGTCCAGCAGTTCGGCGTGCGCCTTCAGGTCGTCGGGCGTGCCGAGGGGCCGGTCGACCGAGATCTCGCTGACGAGGGCGGCGATGTCGCCGTGGCGCACCACCGCGACGTCGCTCTGAGGCTTTCCCACGCCCTTCGCGTGCTCCTCGGGCTCCACGTCGGCCGGCACGATGCCGTAGACGTACATCGCGGTGCTCTGCCCGCCTTCGCTCTCGGGTGCCTCTGCGGCCTGATCGGTGGACATCAATCCCCCCTTCGCTTCGGTCGGCTCGCCGTCTCCCGCTTGTCCTCGACGTCGCCGAGGAAGTCCATCACCTTCTCGCCCGCGGCCTCGAGCGCGCCCTTGGTCTTGTGTTTCGCTCCGCCCTGGGTGATGTCACCGACGAGATCGGGCAGGCCCTTCGGTTCGTTGTCGGCGATCTCCAGGCGGTTCACCGCCTCGGCGAACCGCAGATAGGTGTCGACGCTGGCCACGACGATGCGTGCGTCGATGGTCAGCAGCTCGATGCCCACCAGCGACACTCGCACGAACGCATCGATGACGAGTCCCTTGTCCAGGATGGTGTCGATGACGTCGGCGAGGCCGGAGGAGTTCGGCCGGGCCATCGTGCCGCCGCCGCCCCCTCCGCCCCCGCCGCCGGCGGGTTGGATGGTCATGTGCGTGCTCCTCGCCTGGCACCCCTACGTGTGCCCGTGCGCCGTCGACGTGCCGGTGCCTCCTCCTCGTCCTCCTCTTCGGGCTCCTGCTCGGTCTCGTCCTGCAGGCCTTCGTCCTCGTCGTCCTGCAGACCCTCGTCCTCCTCGTCCTGCTCCTCGGGGAGTTCGTCCTCAGCCTCGTCCCCAGCGCCTTCGTCCTCAGCGCCTTCGTCCTCGGCGCCTTCGTCTCCGACGTCCTCCTCCTGCTCTTCCTGTTCCCGTTCCTCCTCCTCGCGCCGGGCGGTCTCGTCGTCCTTGACGACCTCGCTGTCACGGATCTCCCCGTGCCAACCCACGACATCGTCCGGGTGCAGAACTGCCTCTGTCATCACGTGCCGCTCGAAGTGCTTGAGTTCCAAGCGCGCTCGGCGACCGACAGCGCGCCACAGGTTGGCGGTCTTCTCGAACAACCCCCGCGGGTGGTACTCGAGCACCATGATGATCCGGGTCAGATTGTCGGCGAGCTCGTGGAAGGTCACCGCCCCGTCGATGTAGCCCTTGGCGCCCTTCGAGCGCCACACGATCCGATCGAACGGAACCTGCTCGAGGATCGTCGACTCCCAGTTGCGCCGGGACCAGAAGACCTTCCCGGTCCATTGCAGCTTCTCGTCGGAGGCCTGCTCGACCTGCTCGACCTTCTTCATGAATTTCGGCCAGTCGGCGAACTGCGTCCACAGGTCGTAGGCGAGGTCGATCGAAACACCGACGTCGATCTGCTCGACGATGTTGGTGAGCTTGAGCTTCTTGTTGCCGCCGCCCTTACCCTTGCCTTCGCCGCCGCCGAGGGATTCCTTGACGTCGTCGAACTTGTCCTTGGCGGTCTGCTTGACGTTCTCGAACCCGCCGCTCAGCGCCGCGGTGATCGGCGACTTGCCTTCGGCGGACTTCTGCACACCGGTTATCGCGCCGAGCAGATTCCCGCCGCCGCCCTCGGCATAGTCGTTGAGGCGTCCCGCCGTTCCGGTCACCTTGTCGGAGACCGTCGACAGGGCACGCTCGGCAAAGGTGCCGGCCAGGCCCTTCAGCGACTTCTGCAGGTGCTTGGTGGGCGAGAGATCCTGTGCCGCTTTGCCGGCGCTGCCGGCCGCCCCGGTGGCCGTCTTTCCCGCCCGTCCCGCGGTGTCGCCGGCGGTCTTACCGGCCTTGCCGGCCGTCTCCCTGGCGGTCTTGCCCAGCCGGCGGGTGGCGTCTTCGAGTGATCGCGTCATCGGACTCACTTCCTCGTGCGCCGGACCGGGGCGCGCCCGGTGGCGGATGCCTCGGCACGGGCGCTGCGGCGCCGGGGCTTCGCCGGCTCCTCGTCCTCGTCGCCGGACTCCTCCGGTTCCTTTGCCTTCCTGGCTCGGGATGTCTTGGGACGGCTCGCGGATTCGGCAGTGCGTCGCCTGGCGGCCGGCCGTCGGCGCGCGGGCTTGGGAGCCTCCTCTTCCTCCGCCCCCTCTTCCTCCGCCTCTTCCGGAGCGCCCTCTTCTTCTTCCGGCGTTTCCTCCTCCTCGGACTCCTCGTCCGGGTACTCCTCCTCGGCGGACTCCTCCTCGGCGGACTCCTCGGCCGGTTCTTCCTCGTATTCGCCTTCTGCGTACTCGTCTTCGGGCTCCTCGCCGGCGTACTCCTCTTCCTCCGACTCCTCCTCGGAAACCTTGGGACGCCCGGCGGCCCGCTGCTGCAGCCGCTCGTTGAGCGAGTCGATCCGATTGCTCGCGGCGGTGACCGCGGCCGCGCGGGCGGCGCTCATCAGCTCACCCCGCACCGAATCGGTGATCTTGACCAGTTCCGGTGAGGACCCGACCATCGAGGCCCCACGCTTGAGGATGTCCTGCGGGTTGCTGGGCAGGCGTCCCGTCAGGCCTGCCCCCGCGAGCATCAACGCCAGCCGCATCTTGTGCGTGCGACCGAGGAAGTATCCGATACTCACCCCGGCGGCGACTCGTGCCCCACCTTTCATGACCATTCTCCTTCGCCTGCACGTGGCCGCGGTTGCGGGCAGGTTTCCGGTCGCGCACGGTGTCTCGTCCGATGCGGTGGGCCCGCGGTGCGGTTCGAATGTGATGTAGCCCACACTACGCATTTCAAACATCGATTCGCTGACGATCGACCGGAATGCCCATCCGTCATGACAGGGGTGTGATAACGAACCGATCGGTATGCCCAAGGGGCGTTTCCGGGCGGTGCGCCGCGGGTATCGCAACACTCGACGGGGCGCGGATCCGTCCTCGCCGGAATCCACAAGGAGGGCACCATGGCTCACCTCGCCAACAAGGTGATGCACAAGGCCGAGGAAATGGTCGGCAAGACCCGCTACAACCTGGGCAAGCGGACCGGAAACAAGAACCTGCAGAGCGTGGGTCGGCGCGGTCAGGTCTCCGGGCGAATCAAGGGGTTCGGTGACAATCTCACGCACGCGGTAAGAAATGCCCAAGGGCGGTTCAAGAACAGGTCACATCGCTCCGATCTCCGCTGAGCCGTCATTCGCAGGCGGCGATGCCGCAGGCGCGCAGGGCGAACGCCGCCTCGGGCCCGACGATCTCACCGACCAAGGTCAGGAACCGGTCGACGAACGCGGGCCCGTGCGGCGGTTCGGTCGGATCGTCCGGATCGGACGGGTCCAGATGGTGCGCCAGCTCGTGCAGCACCACCAGCTCGCGGAAGGCCCACGCGGTGTTGGCGTGGTGATCCGGGAGTGCGATTGTGGCGCAATCGCTTTCGTAGTGGGCGGCGGCGTTTCCGGCGCGTGCCCGGACGCGTGCTCGCACCGACGCCCGCGGCCAGCGGTCCCGCACCCAGTTCAGCGCCAGCACCGAATCCACGTACGCCTGGACGGACTCGAGGGAGGCGAAGCGTCGCTCCACCGGCAGGGTGACCTGCGATCCGGCCAGCTCCACCACCCGCAGGCCGCGCTCGTCGGCCCGGTCGAACATCGTGCGTACCAACGATTCCGCCTCGTAGACGGCGGTCCTCTGGGTGTCGCGCAGCCGGGTCACTGCGGCAACCTCGGGGCCGCGGCCGGCAGTTCCGGGCCGGTACCCAGGCGCGCCTGCCGCCCCGCTCGGTCCCCGGCACGACGGGCGTCGGACGAGTGTCCCACCCCCACCGCGGGTCCGCGCCAGCTGCCGCGCGCCTCGGACGTGCTGCGGTAGAAGTCCCGCAGCTCGATCTGTTTGTCGCGCAGCGCCAGGGCCGCCCCGGGAGTGTCGACGCTCGCCTCCCGCTCGATGTCCTGTCTGGCGTCCGAGAGCCGCTGCCCGATGCGCGTCGCGAAAGCCGACTGGAAGTTCAGCCGCGCGGTGACGGCCGCGACGGGCCGGCGCACCCGCGTCCGCACCCGCCGCCCCCCGCGCGTCTCGACCACCGTGCGTACCGTCGTCTCGTCCTTGTAGGTGCCCGAACGCAGGTACGCGTCGGAGGCGCGGACCATCTGCACCAGCAGTGACGAGTACAGGGCCTCGCACACGTCGATGTCGGAGGCGAAGCCGTAGGCGTAGATCACCGTCGACGTCGTGGTGATATCGCACTGCACGTCGTTGGCGGCGGCGATCGCCAGGAACAGCTGCGCGTACGTGCGCAGCCCCTTCTTCCCGCTCTCCCCGATCGTGATCAGGCGCTGCACCGGCGTCGCCCGGCGCTCCCGGCTCGCCGTGTGGGCACGCGCGACCGCCAGATCCACCGACGCGGCCGTGGCCAGCCGCTGTGCGGCGGCGAGGAACGCGTCGGCTTCGTGGGGGTTGTCGGTGGATTCCGCCTGACGGAGCAGGCCACCGATGCGGGTCAGCATCTTCTCCGAACTCACTCAGGCAGGTTACGCCTGCCGTGGTGCCTTTCCGGGCCTGTGGCGATCCGAGAGGACACCACGGCGACGGGGTCGCCTATTCTCCTGCCATGGCCCCAGTGACCTTCGACCACGCGACCTGTCTGTTCCCCGGGTCGACCACGCCTGCCGTCGACGCGCTGAACCTCGAGATCGAGGACGGCGAGTTCCTCGTCCTGGTCGGTCCGTCCGGCTGCGGCAAGTCCACCTCCCTGCGCATGCTCGCGGGGCTCGAACAGGTGCACAGTGGGCGCATCCTCATCGGGGGCCGCGACGTCACGGCGCAGGAGCCCAAGGACCGGGACATCGCGATGGTGTTCCAGAACTACGCCCTCTATCCGCACATGTCCGTCGCCGAGAACATGGGCTTCGCGCTCAAGCTCGCCAAGACGCCGAAGGCGGAGATCCGGGCGCGGGTCGAGGAGGTGGCGAAGATGCTCGACCTCGAGCAGTACCTCGACCGCAAACCCAAGGCGCTGTCCGGCGGTCAGCGGCAGCGCGTCGCCATGGGCCGTGCCATCGTCCGTCAGCCGCAGGTGTTCCTGATGGACGAGCCGTTGTCCAACCTCGACGCGAAGCTGCGCGTGCAGACCCGCACCCAGATCGCGCAGCTGCAGCGCCGCCTCGGCACCACCACCGTCTACGTCACTCACGACCAGGTGGAGGCGATGACGATGGGCGACCGCGTCGCCGTGCTCGACAAGGGGATCCTGCAGCAGTGCGCCTCCCCGCGCGTGCTCTACAACAAGCCCGCCAACGTGTTCGTCGCCGGGTTCATGGGTTCACCGGCGATGAACCTGTTCACGCTGCCGGTCTTCGACCGCGGGGTGATGCTCGGCGACACCGCCGTGCAGGTGCCGCGCGACGTCGTCGGCCGGGTCACCGAGTCCGAGGTGGTGGTCGGCATCCGCCCCGAGCATCTCGAGATCGCACCCGACGGTCTCGCAATGGACGTCGACGTCGTCGAGGAACTCGGCTCCGACGCCTACGTCTACGGCCGCGCCCAGGTCGCCGGCCGTCCGCAGCAGATCGTCGCGCGCGGGGACTGGCGGAATCCGCCGCAGAAGGGCGAGCGGGTGCACCTGCGGTTCGATCCCGACCAGGTGCACGTCTTCACCACATCCGACGGTCGTCGCCTGGGCTGACCGGGTGCCGCGGCGCCGACACGGAACCGATCAAGGTCAGGGGGAATGCCTGCAGTTCGGTGCCCTCCATGCCAGAGTAAGGGCCGATGTCGGTGGCCCGGTGCCGCCGACGAGGGTTTTCTCACGATCTCAACGGGGAGTCATTCATGATTCTGAACTCGAAGGCGATGCGCCGCGCGGCGGTCGCGGCGTCCGCCGCGTCGATGCTGGTGCTCACGGCCTGTTCCTCCGACGGCGGCTCGGACTCGGGCAGCGAAGGGGGCACCGCCGCCGGCGGTGAGGGCCGCGGACCGATCACGATCGTCGAGGGTCAGGATCCGCTGAACACGGCACTCGAGAGCATCATCGCCGACTGGAACGCGGAGAACCCGGACGAGCAGGTCACCTTCAAGCCGTTGGGTAAGGAAGCGGACCAGCAGCGCGACGACATCACCCAGCGCATGCAGGCCCAGAGCGACGAGTACGACCTCATCGCCGTGGACGTCACCAACACCGCCGAGTTCGCGGCCAACGGCTGGCTGCGGCCGCTCGAGGGTGACTACGCGATCGAGACCGACGGCCTGCTGCCCGCCACGGTCGACTCGGCCACCTACAACGGCACCCTGTACGCGGCGCCGAAGAACACCAACGGCGCGTTCCTGTACTACCGCACGGACCTGGTCGACAAGGCCCCGGCCACGTGGACGGAGCTGAAGGAGCAGTGCCCGAAGGCGCAGGAGGCGGGCATCGACTGCTACGTCGGGCAGTTCAAGAACTACGAGGGCCTGACGGTCAACGTCTCCGAGATCGTCAACGCCTACGGCGGAGCCTTCGTCGCCGAGGACGGCACCACCCCGGCCATCGACGACAAGACCGCCGAGGGCCTGCAGTTCATCGTCGACTCGTTCGAGGACGGCACCATCCCCGAAGCCGCACAGACCTACACCGAGGGCGAGTCGCAGAACGCCTTCGGTGAGGGCCGCGCCCTGTTCATGCGGACCTGGCCGGGCTTCTTCACCGACGGCGAGTCCTCGTCGGTCGCCGGCCGCTACGGCATCGCCGTGCTGCCGGGCGTGGACGGCCCCGGCGCCTCCACCCTGGGCGGCTACAACGTCGGTATCAGCGCGTTCTCCGACGCGCCGGCGACGGCCCGCGACTTCCTCGAGTTCATGCAGACGCGTAAGTCGCAGACCTACTACGCCGAGGCCGGCGGCGCGCCGGTCCTCGAGGAGGTCTACGACGACCCGCAGATCCTCGAGCAGTACCCGTACTTCGCGACCCTGAAGGAATCCCTGGCCAACGCGCAGCCGCGTCCGGTCACCCCGTACTACTCGCAGGTCTCCAAGGCCATCCGCGACAACGCCTACGCGGCGATCCGCGGTGAGAAGACGGTCGACCAGGCGCTCGCGGACACCCGCGCCGGCATCGAGACCGCCGGCAACTGATGCAGGAGTAGTACATGGCGAAGCCGCAGGTCGAGCCCGCGGATCAGTCGCCCCTCACCACGGTCGGGACCGCAGTGCTCGGTCCCGACCGTGGCCGTGGAGGCGGCCGGCACCGAGCCCCCGAACCCCCCGAGCCGCCGGCCGCGGCCGCGAAGCCGCGCCGGCGGATCCCGGTGTGGGCGTTCGTCGCGCCGACCCTGGTCGTGCTGGCCGTCGTCATCCTGTATCCGCTCGGCCGGGCGGTATGGATGTCGTTCCACGGCGACGCGAAGAAACTCGACCCCGAGACGGGCCGGTTCGTCACCGGCGGCTTCGTCGGACTCGAGAACTACGTCCGCTGGATCACGCAGACCTGCGGCACCGCGACGGGCTCGATCCCGTGCCCACCGGGCACCCTCGGCTCGCAGTTCTGGGGTTCGGTCGGCAACACCTTCTTCTTCACCGTGGTGACGGTCGCGCTCGAGACGGTCATCGGGTTCGCGATGGCGCTGGTAATGGCGAAGTCGTTCCGCGGTCGCGGCCTGCTGCGCGCGTCCGTGCTCGTGCCGTGGGCGATCCCGACGGCGGTCACCGCGAAGCTGTGGTTCTTCATCTTCGCCAACGACGGCATCGCCAATCAGATCCTCGGCACCGAGATCCTGTGGACCGCCGACCCGTGGCCCGCGCGCTTCGCGATCATCGTCGCCGACGTGTGGAAGACCGCACCGTTCATGGCGCTGCTCATCCTGGCCGGGCTGCAGATGATCCCGTCGGACGTGTACGAGGCGGCGAAGGTCGACGGTGCCACCGCCTGGCAGCGGTTCACCCAGATCACGCTGCCGCTGGTCAAGCCCGCGCTCATGGTCGCGATCCTGTTCCGCACGATGGATGCGCTGCGCATGTACGACCTGCCCGCCATCATGATGGGCTCCAACCCGGCCACCTCGACCATCTCGGTGCTGGTGGTCGACCAGATGCGTCAGGGCGCGAACTCCGCGTCGGCCCTGTCGACGATCACGTTCCTCATCATCTTCGCGGTGGCGTTCGTCCTGGTCCGGTTCCTCGGTGCCAACGCGGTGCGCACGCAGGAAGAACAGCGGAAGGGGACCCCGGCATGAGCCGACCGGGCACCGGCAAGGCACTGCGCGGCAGTATCGGCACCTACGTCGGCGTCGCGCTCATCGTCGTGTGGGGCCTGGCCCCGTGCTACTGGATGATCGTCACGGCGCTGCGCGACCCGGCCGACACCTTCAGCACCACGCTGTGGCCGTCGAATCCGACGCTGCAGAACTTCGCGGACGCCCTGGATCCGTCGGCGAAGGTCAACTTCTCCCGGGCCCTGCTCAACAGTGTGATCATCGCCGGGGCCACCACCGCGATCGCGCTGCTGGTCGGTGTGTTCACCGCCTACGCCCTGTCGCGGTACGACTTCCGCGGCAAGTACTTCGTCACCGGCATCATCCTCGGTGCGTCGATGTTCCCCGTCGTCGCGCTGGTGACGCCGCTGTTCCAGCTGTTCACCGACCTGGACTGGATCGGGACGTACCAGGCCCTGATCATCCCGAACATCTCGTTCGTGCTGCCGCTGACGATCTACACGCTGACGTCGTTCTTCTCCGAGTTGCCGTGGGAGCTCGAGGAGGCCGCCCGCATGGACGGCGCCAGCCGGGGGCAGGCGTTCCGGATGATCATGCTGCCGCTCGCGGCGCCCGCGCTGTTCACCACCGCGATCCTCGCGTTCATCGCGACCGTCAACGAGTTCCTGCTCATGTCGCAGCTGTCGACGGAGAGGACCGCCCCGGTGACGGTGGCGATGGCCCGCTTCACGGGAACCGACCCGTACGTCACCCCGTATGCGTCGATCATGGCGGGCGGCACCCTGGTGATGGTGCCGCTGGTGGTGATGGTGCTGATCTTCCAGCGTCGCATCATCGCGGGACTGACCGCCGGCGGCGTCAAGTCGTGAGCCGACGGCCGTCGCGCCGGCAGCGACTCGAGCTGCTGCTCGGGTTCATGACGATGGTCACGCTGCTGGCGCTGGTCGGCGCGGTCGCCGGGTTGCTGTCCGCCACGCCCGGCGTCGTCCCGTCGCTGCTGCTGCTCGCGTGCGTGGTGGCGTGGGGGCTGACGTTCCGGGCCTGGCGGCGCACCGGCTCCTGAGGGGCTCGCATCGCCGCAGGTCGGGGCCGGATTCTCGACCCCGGACCGCGGGCCGGACCGGGTCTGCGCGGCCTGCGGTACCCGTCACATCGGGGCGGAACTCCGTACCATGCGGTCGAGAGGGTGCGATCATTCGTCGGACCCGGATCTATCCGAGAAAGTGGTACGTGTGAGTTCTACGACCCCGTCGAACCCCCAGCACAGGAAACCCGCCGCCGGCGCGAAAGCGCGGCGGTGGCGCATCGTCGGCAACCTCGCGCTCGCCCTGGTAGCCGTTCTGGTGCTCGTGCCGGCGCTGATGTTCGCGGTGGCGTACATGTCGACGGACGTGCCCCGCCCGTCGGACATGAAGACCAACCAGGTCGCGACCGTCCTCGCCGCGGACGGTACCACCGAGCTGAGCCGGATCGTGCCACCCGAGGGCAACCGTGTCGAGGTCGATCTGGCAGAGATCCCGGAGCACGTACGCAACGCCGTGCTCTCGGCCGAGGACCGCAACTTCTACAGCAACCCGGGCTTCTCGGTGAGCGGATTCGCCCGCGCGGCCCGCGACAACGTGCTCGGCAAGGAGACCGCCGGCGGCGGGTCCACCATCACCCAGCAGTACGTGAAGAACGTGCTCGTCGGCGCCGACCGGACCGTCACCCGCAAGATGCGGGAACTGGTGATCTCGACGAAGATGGCCAGGCAGTGGTCCAAGGACGAGATCCTGCAGGCATACCTGAACACCATCTACTTCGGCCGCGGCGCCTACGGCATCGCCGCCGCCGCGCAGGCGTACTTCGGCAAGCCGGTCGGTGAGCTGTCGGTCGCGGAGGGCGCCGTGCTCGCCGGGGTGATCCAGACCCCGTCGGCGCTCGACCCCGAGTTCAACCGGCCGGCGATCGAGGCGCGCTGGAACTACGTACTCGACGGCATGGTCGAGATGGGCGAGCTCGACACCGCCGAACGCGACGTGCAGGAGTTCCCCCCGACGGTGCCGGCCGCACAGGCGACGCAGGCCGACGCTGCCACCGGCCCCGAGGGGTTGCTGCGTACCCAGGTGATCCGCGAGCTCGAGGCGGCGGGCATCAGCGGCCAGGTGCTCAGCACCGAGGGCCTGCAGATCACGACGACCATCGATCCGCGGGCGCAGCAGGCGGCGATCGATTCGGCGCGCGAGACTCTCGAGGGGGAACCGGCGAACCTGCGCACGGCCGTCGTGTCGATCGATCCGCGCTCCGGCGCGGTGCGGGCGTACTACGGCGGTGAGGAAGGGGCCGGGTTCGACTTCGCGCAGGCCCCGGTGCAGACCGGTTCGGCGTTCAAGGTGTTCGGCCTCGTCGCGGCGCTGAAGGACGGCATCGGCCTCAACGCCCGGTTCAGCAGCGCCCCGTTGACCGTCGGCAATCTCGAGATCGGCAACGTCGAGGGCGAATCATGCGGGGTGTGCACCATCGCCGAGGCGCTGAAGCGGTCGCTGAACACCAGCTTCTACCGGTTGATGATGGCGATGGAGGACGGGCCGCAGAAGATCGCCGACGCCGCCCACGAGGCCGGCATCCCGCTCGAGATTCCCGGCGTCGACGGCCCCACGCTCAGCCACAACGGCGGCGCGCCGGAGGGGGGCATCGTGCTGGGTCAGTACCAGTCGCGGGTGATCGACATGGCGTCGGCATACGCCACGCTCGCCGCCTCGGGGACCTACCACCAGCCCTACTTCGTGCAGCGCGTCGTCAACGCCGAGGGTGAGGTGCTGCTGGACCGGCCCGCGTCTCCGGGCGAGCAGCGCCTCGATCCGGCCGTCGCGGACAACGTCACGCAAGCCATGCAGCCGATCGCCGCGTACTCGCGCGGACATGCGCTCGCCGGCGGGCGGCCGTCGGCGGCCAAGACCGGCACCACCCAGCTCGGCGACACCGGCCTGAACAAGGATGCCTGGATGGTCGGGTACACCCCGTCGCTGTCCACGGCAGTGTGGGTCGGCACGCCGGACGGCACCGCCATCACCAACAGCTGGGGCGGGTCGATCTACGGTTCGATGCTGCCGTCGGACATCTGGAAGGGCACGATGGACGGCGCCCTCGAGGGCACCGAGGTCGAGAGCTTCCCGTGGCCCGATCCGATCGGCGGGCAGGCAGGCGTGCCGGTCGACACCGGGGTCACGGCGCCGTCGAACAACGTCCCCGCCCCGGTGCAGCTGCCCCAGCTGCAGCTGCCGGAGCTGCCGCCGATCACGATCCCGGCGCCTCCGGTGGAACTGCCACCGCAGATCCAGGTGCCGCAGCAGATCGAGGTGCTGCCGGGCGTGACGATCCAGATCCCGGGGTAGGCGCTGCCGTCGTGCGTGTGGGCGGCACCGCCGCCGTGGGTGTGGGCGGCACCGCCGCCGTAGGTGGGGGCGGCACCGCCGCCGTGGGTGTGGGCGGCAGCGCCGCCGTGGCATCGTCGCGGACCCACTCTGATCCCGCACGCCCCCACGGCTGCGCGGCGGCCTCGAAGGTGGCGAACGCCTGCGCTGCCGTGAGTTTCCCCGCGGTGATCGGACCGAACAGGCCGACGATCCCCCACGCGAGGAACTGCACCGCGGGATCGAGCGCCGCGTCGTCCGCCCCGCGGGGTGCACCCAGGTGACGGGTGAGGACCTCGTGGACCATGTGGGCGGTGGCGCGCACGAGCACGGCGTCGCTGCGTCGGCCGGCCAGGGCCGCATACACCCGCGGGTACTCCTCACACAGGTCGAACACGGTGCGCACCGGCTCCCAGGGCGACGACCGTCCCCGGGCGCGTTCCTCGACGGCTCGCTGCATGTATTCGGTGCAGCTCACCACCAGCAGGTCGTCCTTGTCGCGGAAGTGATGGTAGAACGTCGAGCGGCCCACGTCGGCGCGGTCGAGGATGTCCTGGACCGAGACGCGGTCGTATCCCTTCTCGGTGAGCAGCTCGATCAGCGCGCGGTGCAATTCGGTGCGGGTCCGCCGGACACGGCGGTCCTGGTGGGGAGGCACGGGTTCTCCTGCGATCGTCGGCGTTACCGGACATTGTGCGCCCGAGTGTGCCGAACCGGACGCTTTCCGGGGTTTCGCTCCTGGTGCCGTGCCACCGTCGCCTCCACCATGGAGCCATGACACACAACGAATTCCGGCAACGGCCCGAAGTACACGACGATGCGCCGGGGGTGCTGATCACCCGGGTCCGCGGGTACGCCGCGTTCAACGCGGTCTTCTTCGCCGGTCGACGTTCGCGGGTCGACGCCGCGGCGGCGGACCTGCTCGACCTGCAGCTCGGCCAGCGAGTCCTCGACATCGGTTGCGGACCAGGTGATTTCGCCCGGGTGCTGGCGGCGCGGGTCGGTCCCACGGGCCGTGTGGTGGGCGTGGACCCGTCACGGCCGATGATCGATCATGCGACCGCCCGGGCGGGGACCGTGCCGCAGTGCGAGTTCCGCGTCGGGACGGCGCAGGACCTCGACGATCCGGACGAGTCGTTCGACGCGGTGACCGCGACGTTCTCGATGCACCACATTCCCGAGGATCGGCGCGACCACGCGCTGGCCCAGTTCTTCCGTGTACTCCGCCCCGGCGGCCGGTTGCTGCTCGCGGACATGTTCCCCACCGACCGGGTCCGCCCGTTCGCGGTGCGGGTGCTGGCCCGTGCGATGGGGCACCGGCACGGCGGGGCCGACGCCTCGGACGTGGCCCGCGACCCGATCGCCGCCGTCGACGTCCGTCGCTACGCCGGCGCTCTGCGCAGTACCGGATTCGGCGAGCCGGTCTTCCATCGGATCAGGCCGTCGACCGGCTGTCTGATCGCCGTCAAGCCCGCTCCTCGCGGATGAGCCGCACGGCGTGGTCGACGACGTCGCCGACCGTCACGGACGGCTCGTCGAGCCGGTCGATCGCCATGGACTCGACCAGCGACCACCACCCCCGGATCCGTATCCGCGTCATCGGGGTCGGCTCGATACCGATCGCCGCGACGGTGCGTTCGACCATCGTGTTCCGCATGTTCTCGTGGATGGCCCGGATCTGCGGATCGGTGCCGAATCCACCGTGGAAGAACGCCTGATAGTGCCGGCCGTGCCGATCGATGAACGCCACGAACGGCTGCACGACGGCGCGCAGCGGGTCGGCGTCGTCGGGATCGGGGACGGCGGCCCGCAGCAGGCGCCGCGCCGCGGCGGCGACCACCGCGACGTAGTAGTCCTGCTTGGTGGGGAAGTAGCGGAACAGCAGGCCGCGGGAGATGCCGGCGATCTCGGCGACCCGGTCGACGGACAGGGCGTGAATCGGGCGGGTGGCGAGCTCCTGCAGGCCGATGGCGACGAGCTGGCGTTTGCGTTCCTCCGGAGGAAGGCGCCGCCGCTTCTCGGTGCTCACGGGTGGTCCCTCCCTCTTGATGGTGTGCTGCGCGCCCGGCTAGTCTAACTAAGCATTGCTCAGTTAGAGCTACGGAGGCCTCATGGATTTCGGTCAGTCGGAACGCTCGCGCGACTACCTCGAGCGCTTGCGCCACTTCGTCGCCACCGAGGTGGTGCCCGTGGAGGAAAAGCTGCGGCGCGAACGGGTCGCCACCTTCGCGGCACGCGGCGACTCCTCGGGTGACGCGACGTGGTCGGTACCCGAGGAGTTCCGCGAACTGCAGCGCAAGGCCCGCGCCCAGGGCCTGTGGAACCTCTTCCTCCCCGACGCCGACCTCGGAGCGGGACTGACGAACGTCGAGTACGCCTCTCTCGCGGAGGAGATGGGCCGCTCCCCGTTCCGGTCGTCGATCTTCAACTGCGACGCCCCGGACACCGGCAACATGGAGGTGCTGTACCACTACGGCAGCCCCGAACAGAAGGAACGCTGGCTGCGCCCCCTGCTCGACGGCGAGATCCGCTCGGCGTTCTGCATGACCGAACCCGGTGTCGCCTCCTCCGATGCGACGAACATGGCCGCCACCGCCGTCGTCGAGGGCGACGAGGTGGTGCTCAACGGACGTAAGTGGTGGAGCACGGGCATCGGCAGCCCCGACTGCAAGATCCTGATCTTCATGGGTCTCACCGATCCCCAGGCGCCCAAGCATCAGCAGCACTCGATGGTGCTGGTGCCGATCGACACCCCGGGGGTGAAGGTCGAACGGATGCTGTCCACGATGGGCTTCTACGACGAGCCCGGCGGCCACGGCGAGGTGTCGTTCACCGACGTGCGCCTGCCGCTCGACGCGATCATCGCCGGACCCGGCCGCGGATTCGAAATCGCCCAGGGCCGGCTCGGTCCCGGCCGCGTCCACCACTGCATGCGCCTGATCGGGCTCGCCGAACACGCCCTCGAACTCGCCTGCCGGCGCGGTCTCGACCGCGTCGCGTTCGGCAAGCCCCTGGTCAACCTCGGCGGCAACCGCGAACGCATCGCCGACGCCCGCATCGCGATCAACCAGCTGCGGCTGCTCGTGCTGCACACCGCCTGGCTGCTCGACACCCAGGGCCTGGCCGGCGCGCGCTCCGCCGTCTCCGAGATCAAGGTCGCCACCCCGCGCGTCGTGCAGCAGGTGGTCGACTTCGCCATCCAGATCCACGGCGGCGCCGGACTTTCGGACGATTTCCCGCTCGCCGGTGCCTGGACGGCCGCGCGGGCACTGCGCCTGGCCGACGGTCCCGACGAGGTGCACCAGGGGCTGGTGGCGCGCTTCGAACTCGGCAAGTACACCAACCCGGAGGGTCGCAAGTGACAATTCCCGACAACGCCCGCGCCGTCCGCGACGAGGACGCGTTCGACGTCGCGGCCGTCGCGGCCTGGCTCGGCGAGCACGCCGGCATCACCGGACTCCCGGAGGTGCACCAGTTCTCCGGTGGCGCATCGAATCTCACATACCTGCTGCGTTACCCTGACCGGGACCTCGTGCTGCGCCGGCCGCCGGTGGGGGCCAAGCCGTCCTCCGGTCACGACATGGTCCGCGAGTACCGCATCCAGTCGCTCCTCGCGCCCGCCTACCGGTACGTGCCGCGCATGGTGGGCCTGTGCACCGACCACAGCGTGCTCGGCAGCGACTTCTACGTGATGGAACGGGTACCGGGGACGATCCTGCGGGCGAACCCCCCGGCCGAACTCGACCTGACCCCCGAGCGCACCCGCACCCTGTGCCTGCGGATCGTCGACCTGCTCGTCGAGCTGCACGGCGTCGATCCCGCGGCCACGGGGCTGAGCGAATTCAGCCGCGGCTCCGGATACGTCGCGCGCCAGGTGTCGGGCTGGACTGCGCGCTTCGAGAAGGCGCGCACCGAGAACGTTCCGGACTTCGCCCGGGTCACGAAGTGGCTGAACGACACCCAGCCCGCCGACGTGGCCTCGGCCGTCATCCACGGCGACTTCCGGCTCGACAACGTAGTGCTCGACGAGAACGACCCGCTGCAGCCCGTCGCGGTGCTGGACTGGGAACTGGCCACCGTCGGCGATCCGCTGATGGACCTCGGTTCCTCCCTCGCCTACTGGGTGCAGGCCGACGACGATCCGATGCTGCTCGCCACCAAGCGGCAGCCGTCGGACCTGCCGGGCATGCTCACCCGACGCGAGATCGTCGACTACTACTCGAGCAAGACCGGTCTGGCCGTGGACAACTGGGGCTTCTACGAGGTCTTCGGCCTGTTCCGGCTGGCGGTGATCGCGCAGCAGATCTACTACCGCTACCACCACGGGCAGACCACCAACCCGGCATTCAAGGACTTCTGGGTGATCGTGGGCTATCTGGACTCGCGGTGCAACAAGCTGATCGACGACATCGAGGCGGGACGAGCATGAGCACGCGGCAGAACATCCTCATCACCGGGGCGAGCTCGGGCCTCGGCGCCGGCATGGCCCGCGAGTTCGCCGCGCGGGGGCGCAACCTCGCCCTCGCGGCGCGACGGACCGAGCGGCTCGAGGAGTTGCGCGACGAACTGCTCGCGCAGCATCCGGGCATCACCGTCGCGGTGCGGCGGCTCGACGTCGACCGGCACGAGGACGTGTTCACCGTCTTCCGGGAGTTCGACGACGAGCTCGGCGGCCTCGACCGCGTCGTCGTCAATGCGGGCCTGGGCAAGGGGCAGCCCTTGGGCACGGGCTACTTCCGTGCCAATGCGCAGACGGCAAACACCAATTTCCTCGGTGCGCTGGCGCAGAGCGAGGCGGCCCTCGAACTCATGCGCCCCCGCAATGCCGGTCACGTGGTGCTGATCTCGTCGGTGAGTGCGGTGCGCGGGATGCCGCGCAATCTCACGACGTACGCGGCGTCGAAGGCTGCCGTCGCAGCGCTCGGGGAGGGAATGCGTGCGGACCTGGCGCGCACGGGCATCCGGGTGAGCACGATCTTCCCGGGGTTCATCCGCTCGGAGATCAACGAGAAAGTGAAGAACGTGCCCTTCATCGTCGACACCGAGACCGGTTGCCGCGCACTGGCGGCCGCGATCGAGAAGGAACCGCACAAGGCGTACGTCCCGGCCTGGCCGTGGACACCGATCGCCTACGCGATGAAGGTACTGCCGCTGTCCGTCGTCAGCCGGATGGTCTGACGACGCCGCGTGTGTGGCCGAATGTCACATTCGGTCGATCGAATCGACGCGATGTGACATTCGCCCACCACCACCACCGTTACTACCACTACCACCCGCGAGGGGTGTTGTGACGCTACGGATCAGGCGTCGGCGCCGATGATGAAGGCCTCGAGCTCGGCGCGGGCCTTGTCGTCGGCCATCTGGACCGGCGGGGACTTCATCAGGTAGGCGGACGCCGGCAGGACGGGGCCGCCGATGCCGCGGTCCTTGGCGATCTTCGCGGCGCGGATCGCGTCGATGATGATGCCGGCGGAGTTGGGCGAGTCCCACACCTCGAGCTTGTACTCGAGGTTCAGCGGCACGTCGCCGAAGGCGCGGCCCTCGAGGCGGACGTACGCCCACTTGCGGTCGTCGAGCCAGCCGACGTGATCGGACGGGCCGATGTGGACGTCGTTGGCGCCCATCTCCTTCTTGAGGTTGGAGGTGACGGCCTGGGTCTTGGAGATCTTCTTCGACTCGAGGCGCTCACGCTCGAGCATGTTCTTGAAGTCCATGTTGCCGCCGACGTTGAGCTGCATGGTGCGGTCGAGCTGCACGCCGCGGTCCTCGAACAGCTTCGCCATCACGCGGTGGGTGATGGTGGCGCCGACCTGCGACTTGATGTCGTCGCCGACGATCGGGACGCCGGCCTCGGTGAACTTGGCGGCCCACTCCGGGTCGGAGGCGATGAACACGGGCAGCGCGTTGACGAACGCGACACCGGCGTCGATGCAGCACTGGGCGTAGAACTTGTCGGCCTCTTCGGACCCGACGGGGAGGTAGGACACGAGCACGTCGACCTCCGCGTCCTTCAGCGCCTGGACGACGTCCACGGGCTCGGCCTCGGAGAGCTCGATGGTCTCGGCGTAGTACTTGCCGATGCCGTCGAGGGTGTGGCCACGCTGGACGGTGACGCCGCTCGGCGGAACGTCGGCGATCTTGATGGTGTTGTTCTCGCTGGCGAAGATCGCCTCGGAGAGGTCGAAGCCGACCTTCTTCGCGTCCACGTCGAACGCGGCGACGAACTGGACGTCGCGCACGTGGTACGAGCCGAACTCGACGTGCATCAGGCCGGGAACGGTGGTGTTCGCTTCCGCGTCCTTGTAGTACTCGACGCCCTGGACCAGGGACGAGGCACAGTTCCCCACGCCTACAATGGCCACGCGCACCGAGGTGCTGTTCTCACCCATGGTCGGGTTCTCCTTCTTTGTTGCGTTGTGCTGTCGACTGCTCGGCGGCGATCAGTTCGTTGAGCCAGCGGACCTCGCGCTCACTGGACTCGAGGCCGAGCTGATGAAGCTGACGGGTGTAGCGATCCAACGTCCCGCTGGCCCGTCCGATTGCGTCGCGGAGCCCTTCCCTGCGCTCCTCGACCTGGCGGCGCCTGCCCTCGAGGATCCGCATCCGCGCCTCGGCGGGGGTGCGGCTGAAGAAGGCGAGGTGCACGCCGAAACCGTCGTCGGTGTAGTTCTGCGGACCGGTGTCGGCCACCAGCTCGGAGAAGCGCTTGCGGCCCTCCGGGGTGAGCTGGTACACGCGACGGGCTCGTCGCTTGACGGTGCCGGGTGGTCCCGAGTCCTCCTCGATGAGTCCGTCGGCCTGCATCCGTCGCAGCGTCGGATAGAGGGAACCGTAGGAGAAGGCGCGGAACGCGCCGAGCAGCCCGGTCAGTCGTTTGCGGAGCTCGTAGCCGTGCATGGGCGACTCGAGGAGCAGCCCGAGAATTGCCAGCTCGAGCAAGAGGCCTCCTCCACCGTGTCGTCGAACTATCCGAGTGATGCGATCACCGATTATATCGCACCGATATATAGGACGATAACTGACAGAAGTTTATGTGACAACGGGTATCGGTAAGAATGTCAGGGTTCGAAGTCGAGCTGGCCGTCCCGCGTAGGCGGTGTCGAGACGACCGCAGGCTTGCGCCCGGTCGGTGTCGTGTGCCCGCGTTCGAGGCGTGTGTCGGCTCACCACCCGGGCAGCCTGGAACGTCCGATATGTGCGTGTCGCACAGTCACGCGGCCCACACCCCGCCCACCCGCGTGCCGTCCGCACGTACTCTGGACCCGTGCGGATACAGCGGCAGGTGGTGGACTACGCGCTGCAGCGCAGGTCGCTGCTCGCTCAGGTCTACTCGGGGCGGACCGGCGTCTCGGAGGTGTGCGACGCCAGCCCCTACCTGCTCCGCGCCGCCAAGTTCCACGGTCGGGGCAGTGACGTGGTCTGCCCGATCTGCCGCAAGGAGCAGCTGACACTCGTGTCGTGGGTGTTCGGCGACAAGCTCGGCCCGGTGTCCGGGTCGGCCCGTACCGCGGAGGAACTGGTCCGCCTGGCCGCCAGCCAGGAGGAGTTCTCCGTCCACGTGGTCGAGGTGTGCCGCACGTGCAGCTGGAACCACCTCGTCCAGTCCTATGTCCTGGGGGCGGAGCCCGCGCCGAAGCGGCCCCGCCGCAGGTCGACCGGCCAGAGCCGCCGCACCGCGAGCGAGTGAGCCGTGCGCGACCCCTGCTGAACCGCCCCGTCCCCGGTGAAGTCCCCGGGTGACCCCGCACTGCCCGAACACTGCACTGCCCGAACACTGCACTGCCCGAACACTGCACTGCCCGAACGCGCGCTGCCCGACGAGACCGAAGTCTGCAGACGTGAAACGAGGACGCGTGCCGCGCGTCCGCGCTACCGGTTGGAGATGAGTACGTGAGTTCCCCCCACAACGACCCGCAGGGCGAACGGCCGATGCCGCCGCACGGGAACGGACCGGCAGGTCCCCCGCCGCCGCGGCGACCGGGACCTGTGGGGGGTCCCCCACCGCAGCGTGGTCCCGGCGGGCCGCCGCCCGCCGACCGGCGGATGCCCCCGCCGCAGGGACGCCCGTACCCGCCGCAGCCGCCGCGCCCCCAGCAGGGCGGCCCGCGGCCCCAGCCGTATCCGCCGCAGCAACGTCCCCCGCAGCAGTACGGGGGCGCAGGGATGCCGTCGCCGGACGCTCGCGGGCCGCGACCGCAGCAACCGCCGGCCGACCGGACCCGGCAGCTTCCACCGCAGAACCGGCCGCCGGTGCAGAACCGCAACCCTCAGCAGCCGCCCGACCGGCCCGCCGGCGCGCCCCCCGGCGGGCGCCCGCCGACCCCGCCCCCGACCGCACGTGGCGGGGGTGACGAGCCGCCGCGTGGTCCGGGCGAACCCAAGTCGACACGCTGGCGCACCGTGCGGCGCGTCGGCTACGTAGCCGTGGCCCTGGCCCTGGTACTGCCGATCCTCGCGTTCATGCTGGCCTACGTCGTCCAGGAGGTGCCGCGTCCCGGTGACCTGAAGACCAATCAGGTCGCCACCGTCTTCGCTTCCGACGGCTCGACCGTCATCACCAAGGTGGTGCCCCCCGAGGGCAACCGCACCGAGGTGCGCCTCGACGAGATCCCCGAGCACGTGCGCAACGCCGTGCTCGCCGCCGAGGACCGCGACTTCTACAGCAACCCCGGATTCTCGGTCAGCGGCTTCGCCCGCGCGGCCCGCGACAACATCCTCGGCCGGGAGAGCGCCGGCGGTGGCTCGACCATCACCCAGCAGTACGTGAAGACGGCGCTGGTGGGCTCCGAGCGCACCTTGACCCGCAAGATGAAGGAACTCGTCCTCGCGTCCAAGATGGCCAACCAGTGGTCCAAGGACGACATCCTCGCCGCCTACCTGAACACCATCTACTTCGGGCGCGGCGCGTACGGTATCGCTGCTGCCTCCACGGCGTACTTCGGCAAGCCCGTCGGCGAGCTCACCGTCGAGGAGGGTGCCGTGCTCGCCTCCTCCATCCAGCTGCCGTCGCTGCTGGATCCGGAGACCAACCCCGAGGGCGCCCAGGCGCGCTGGAACTACGTCCTCGACGGGATGGTGACCGCCGGCACCCTCGACGAGGCCGACCGGGCGTCGATGCAGTATCCGCGGTACGTGCCGCTGGCCGAGGTCGACAACGGTGGACAGTCCAACGGACCGGAGGGCCTGCTACGCAACCAGGTGCTCCGGGAGCTCTCCGAAGAAGGCATCGACGAGAACCTGCTGAACACCGAGGGACTCCAGATCACCACCACGATCGACCCGCAGGCGCAGGAGGCCGCGCTCGACGCGGTCCGCACGAACATGGAGGGCGAGCCGGAGGAGCTGCGCACCGCCGTCGTGTCCGTCGACCCGCGCAGCGGCGCCGTCCGCGCCTACTACGGCGGCGACAACGGCGGTGGCTTCGACTTCGCCCAGTCCGGTCTGCAGACCGGTTCGTCGTTCAAGGTGTTCGGCCTGGCCGCCAACCTCGACCAGGGCAACCCGCTGTCCGCGATGTACGACAGCGGCCCGCTCACCGTCAACGGCATCTCGATCGGCAACGTCGAGGGCGAGAACTGCGGCACCTGCACCATCGCCGAGGCGCTGAAGCGGTCGCTCAACACCAGCTTCTACCGGATGATGCTCGAGATGGACAACGGCCCGCAGGCCATCGCCGACATGGCGCACCAGCTCGGCATCCCCGAGGAGATCCCCGGCGTCGGCGAGACCCTCACCGAGCCGGGTGGCGTCGGCCCCAACTACGGCATCGTGCTCGGCCAGTACCAGTCCCGCGTGATCGACATGGCGTCGGCGTACGCGACGCTCGCCGCGTCCGGCACCTACCACGAGCCCTACTTCGTGCAGAAGGTCGTCACCGCCGACGGCACCGTGCTGCTCGACCGCGGCACCCCGGCCGGGGAACAGCGGGTCGACGAGGCCGTCGCCGACAACACCACCGCCGCGATGATGCCGATCGCCGCGTACTCCAACGGACACGCCCTCGCCGGCGGCCGCCCGTCCGCCGCCAAGACCGGCACCGCGCAGCTCGGCGACACCGGCTCGAACAAGGACGCCTGGATGGTGGGTTACACGCCGTCGCTGTCGACGGCCGTGTGGGTCGGCACCGAACAGGGCCTGCCCCTGGAGAACAGCTGGGGCGGCATGATCTATGGGTCCGGCCTGCCGTCGGACATCTGGAAGGACACGATGGACGGTGCCCTCCAAGGCACCGACGTCGAGAAGTTCCCCACTCCCGAACCGATCGCCGGACAGGCCGGTGTGCCGGCGTACTCGGCGCCCGCGCCGCCGAGGACCACGACGCAGACCCCGACGACGACCGAGCGGACGACGCCGGAGCTGCCCACGCCGCCGGAGATCACGACCCGCAACGTCGAGATCCTCCCGGGCGTGACCATCCCCATGCCGGGCGTGGCGCCGCAGACCACCACCCGGCAGGTGCCCACCCCGGCCCCCACCACGGAGGAGGACACGCCGGGCTTCGGGACGCAGGACGAGTCGACCGGCGCCGGCGGAGACGAGCAGTCCGGCAACAGCCGCTTCCAGGAGGACCCCGTCGGCGCCACACCCGGCGGGTAGCCTCGCGGGGTGACCGAGAAGAGAGAGCTCGCGTCGCCGGGTCCGCTCGTCGCCGACCGCCGCTCCGCGGACTGGCGCGACGCACCCGGATGGACCGACCCGACGGTGTCGCGTCTGTCCACCGCCATCGGCGGCCCCGTCGGGCGGTACGCGCTGCTCGGTCGCACCCGGTTCTTCACGCCGCTGCGCGCGCTGCTGCTCCTGGCGGTGGTGTTCCTCGCTCTCGGCTGGTTCACCAAGGCGGCCTGCATCCAGCAGGGGCCGGTGGGTGAGAACGGCGTGCTCGGGCTGGACTGGAGCGGCAACCGGCAGTACGTCGCCATGTGCTACTCCGACGTCGTGCCGCTCTACGGCGCCGAACGTCTCAGTGCCGGCGCCTTCCCGTACAAGACGTCGTGGGAGGAACCCGGGCCGGACGGGCAGACCCAGGTCCGGTACATGGAGTATCCGGTCCTCGCCGGCCTCTACCAGTACGTCTCGATGCGGGCCGCGAAGGCCTGGGACGCCGCGTCGTGGCTTCCGGGCGGCCTGCAGGTGGCGATCTACTTCGACATCGTCGCCGTCGGTCTCGCCGCGGCCTGGCTCGTCACCGTGTGGGCCACCGCGCTCTCCGCCGGCCGGCGAATCTGGGACGCGGCGCTCGTCGCCGCCTCCCCGCTGGTCGTCGTGCACGCCTTCACCAACTTCGACGCCCTCGCCACCGCCTTCGCGGCCGGTGGGCTGCTGGCCTGGGCACGGCGGCGGCCGGTGCTCGCCGGGGTGCTGCTCGGACTCGGTGCCGCCACCAAGCTGTACCCGTTGCTGCTGTTCGGTCCGCTGCTGCTGCTGTGCCTGCGCACCGGGAAGCTGCGGGCGCTGGGACAGGCGGCCGGTGCCGCGGCGGCTGCCTGGCTCGCCGTGAACCTGCCGATCATGATCCTCTACCCACGCGGCTGGGCCGAGTTCTTCCGGCTCAACACCGAACGCGGTGCGGACCCCGATTCGATCTACAACGTCGCGCGGTCACTGACCGGGTGGTCCGGCTGGGACACCTCCACACTGAACTCGGTGTCGCTGTTGTTGTTCGCCGTGGCCTGCGCCGGCATCGCGTGGCTCGCGTGGACGGCTCCACGCCGCCCCCGCCTCACCCAGTTGTGCTTCCTGGTGGTCGCCGCGTTCCTGCTCACCAACAAGGTGTGGAGTCCCCAGTACTCGCTGTGGCTGGTGCCGCTGGCCGTACTGGCTCTGCCGCACCGGCGGATCCTGCTGGCGTGGATGACGATCGACGCCCTCGTCTGGGTGCCGCGCATGTACTTCTATCTCGGTGCCGAGAACAAGGGTCTGCCCGAGCAGTGGTTCACGACGACCGTGCTGCTGCGCGACCTCGCGGTCGTGGCGCTGTGCGCGCTCGTCGTCCGGCAAATTCTCCGTCCGGCCGAAGATCTCGTGCGCTACGGATTCGTCGACGATCCCGTCGGTGGTGTGCTCGACCACGCCCCCGACGCTCCCCCGCGGTGGATACCGGAGCGGCTCCGGCCCGGCGCCCGGCGGAAATCGCCCCCCGAATCGTCCGATCCACGAACACCCGCGTCGAGCGCCGCGCCGTAGTTGAGAGCCGCGCGCAAAGGTGTTTCCCGCGCGCGTAAGAACATGCGCAGGAGGAACTTCCGCGCGCGGGCGCGCGTCCGTACGCTACACGCGCAGCGCGTCGAAGGGCGCGACGGGGAGATTGCGGACGACGAACCAGCCCAGCACCGCCCACAGCACGATCTGCGGCGCCCACCGCCACTGGTACCACTGGGCGATCCCTCGGCCACGGACCCGGCCGGCCGTCCACACGACGAACGACCACCCCAGCAGGAGCACCGCGACCACACCGAGGGCGTTGTAGCGCAGCGCTGCCGGAACATCGAGGTGCAACATCGAATACAGCATTCGCGACGAGCCGCACCCGGGGCACCAGATGCCGAACAGCGCGCGGGTCGGGCACGGCGGAATCGGGCCGCCCGGCGTCGTCGGATCCGCCCATGCGACGGCCGCGCACACGCACACCGACACGGCCGCCACCCCGACGGGAGCGGCGAGCCGGGCGGTGAGCGTCTGCACGGCCGGCTGCCTCAGTAACTCGACGACGAGACCGCCGCGGCGATGACGACGATGTAGAAGACGACGATCACCGCCCATACCGCGACGCTTGCCACCACCGACCAGATCGCCCACTTCTTCGCGTCGTCGGCCGATCGGCGCGCGGCATCGAACTGACCCTGCGCCCAGAGAGAATTGACCTGGCTCGCCTTGATGATCGAGACGACACCGAGCGGCAGGCAGCACAGGATCGTCGTGAGAATGCCCCACACCAGGTTGTTGTCGGGCGGTGGCCCGAACTGCGGCCCCGGGTAGTACCCGTAACCGCCCGGCGGGGGATACCCGCCCGGATTGTTCGGCGGGTACTGCGGATAGTCACTCATCTTCGTCCTCGATCACCCCGTCGGGATCCCGGCCTGTTCCGAGTCCCCCCGCGCGGAAGGGTAGACCAGCCTCGGTGCTGCCGCACCCACGACGACCGCGCCGGCTGCCCGGCCGGGGACGTGTTCAGCGGCGCTCCCCGCTCATCGCCGGCATCCGGGGTTGCTCCTCGTCGGGTGGGGTCGGGCCGGGCCGGCGCAGCGGCGCGCCCGCGAACACGAAGAACAGCACGACGAGCAACGCGGCCCGGCCCCACACCCCGACGAGGGTGAGCAGCAGCGGGATCGTGGTGTCGCTGTGGGTCATGGTCGCGTCGAACCACAGGAACACCCCGATCCCGATGGCGAGGTCCACGGTGAGGTACGAGACGATCAGCGGCCAGCGCACCCGCAACAGCACCAGGAACGGCAGCAGCCACAGGGTGTACTGCGGCGAATGCACCTTGTGCAGCAGCAGGAATCCGCACAGCATCGCGGCGCCGACCGCGACCCACGGGTAGCTGCCGTCGCGGCGGTACCGCCGCCACCCCAGCCACAGCGCCAGCGCGAAGGCGGCGCAGATCGACAACGGCGAGACGACGGAGACGATGTCGTTGTACTCGGCCGTGACCTCGGTGTCCTGGTAGCCGCCGACCAGCGGCCGCAGCCCCCAGTACCAGATCGAGTTGCTCGTGGCATCGGCCGCACGGTTGCCCTGGAACTCGAACGATGCCCGCCACCCCGGATACCCGAGCAGCGCGAACGGCAGGTTCACGGCGATCACCGTGGCCGCCGCTGCGGCGCCCACCGTCACCGCGCCGCGCACGTCGCGCCGGGGTCGCGGTTCGTCCCCGCCGGTGAGGACGTACGCGATCAGCGGCAGGACGAAGATGCCGGGATACACCTTGAGGCAGAACCCGATCGCGAGCAGGACGGCCGCGGCCACCGCACGGGTGCGCAGGGACCAGCGTCGCACCCCGAGCACGGCGACGGCCCCGACGGTGGTCGCAACGACGGGCAGGTCCCAGTTGAGGAAGCCGTACAGCACCAGCGGTGGCGTGACCGACCAGAGCAGCGCGGCCCATCCGGCCAGCCGGCCGAGGAGCCACGCGACGAGCAGGCCGAACGGGGCCAGCAGCAGCGCGGAGTGCAGGAGGAACTCGGCGTCGGTGTGGGCGCGCAGGGCCCCGGCCCACATGAGGATGCCGCTGAGCACCGGGTACTCGACGGTGCCGCCGGTGAGCACGCCGTCGCGGGTGATCCCGCCGTCGAGGAACGGGAACAGATGCAGGTTGATGCCGCGCCCGATCCACAACTGCTGGATGTCGGAATAGCAGACCGTGGCGTCCTTGACCGCGTCGAACCGCACGCTGCGGCCCTGCGGGTCGAACGGCGGCCCGGCACAGCGGGCCTTGTTCAGGTAGCCGAGCCACATGGCGAGCGCGCACGTCGCGACGGCGACGAGCGCGGGCGTCCGGGAACTCGTGCGCATGTTCTTCACCCTAGGTCAATTTCGCTGGTCAAGGGCGCGTCGTGTAGCCTGCATGGGTTGCTGACGCAACGACCCTCCTGTCACGGACCGTCCGTGACCGCCCATAGTCCATAGGAGGTGATGAGGTCTTATGCGTCATTACGAACTGATGGTCATTCTCGACCCCAGCCTGGACGAGCGCACTGTCGCCCCGTCGCTGGATACGTTCCTCAACGTCGTTCGCCAGGACGGCGGCAAGATCGACAAGGTCGACGTGTGGGGTAAGCGTCGTCTCGCGTACGAGATCGCCAAGCACAGCGAAGGCATCTACGCGGTGATCGACATCAGCGCTACGCCCGCCACTGTCGCAGAGCTGGATCGCCAGCTCGGCCTGAACGAGTCGGTGCTCCGCACCAAGGTTCTGCGCCACGGCAAGTGAGTCTGTCGGCGTCCGGCCGTAGGCTCGGGCGCATCAGGACTCCACACACAGCAGGAGGAACCACATGGCAGGCGACACCGTCATCACCGTCATCGGCAATCTGACGGCTGATCCCGAGCTGCGTTTCACCCCGGCGGGGGCCGCGGTCGCGAACTTCACCGTCGCGTCCACGCCCCGCATCTTCGACCGTCAGTCCAACGAGTGGAAAGACGGCGAGGCGCTGTTCCTGCGCTGCAACATCTGGCGTGAGGCAGCGGAGAACGTGGCCGAGAGCTTGACCCGTGGCTCGCGCGTCATCGTGCAGGGCCGGCTCAAGCAGCGCAGCTACGAGACGCGTGAAGGCGAGAAGCGCACTGTCGTGGAGCTCGAGGTCGACGAGATCGGCCCCTCGCTCCGCTACGCGACGGCCAAGGTCAACAAGGCCAGCCGTGGCGGAGGCGGTGGCGGGGGCGGCTTCGGTGGTTCCTCCGGAGGATCGGGCGGGGCCCGTGCGGGCGCGAGCACCGGCGGGGACGACCCGTGGGGCAGCGCTCCGGCGGCGGGCTCCTTCGGCGGGGACGACGAGCCCCCGTTCTGATCCGACCTTCGATCGGAACATTCGGAAAGTACGGAGAAAGACCATGCCTAAGGCGCCCGCGCGCGAAAAGGTTTTGAAGAAGAAGGTCTGCACCTTCTGCAAGGAAAAGAACGTGCAGATCGACTACAAGGACACGACGTTGCTGCGCAAGTACGTCAGCGACCGCGGCAAGATCCGCGCCCGTCGTGTCACGGGCAACTGCGTGCAGCACCAGCGTGACGTTGCCATCGCTGTGAAGAACTCGCGTGAGGTGGCCCTGCTTCCTTACGTCTCGACGGCTCGCTAAGGAAAGGGAGGGACACACGATGAAGCTCATTCTCACTGCCGACGTGGACAACCTCGGTGCGCCTGGCGACACCGTCGAGGTCAAGGACGGCTACGGCCGCAACTACCTGCTGCCCCGCGGCCTGGCGATCGTCGCCACCCGTGGTGCCCAGAAGCAGGTCGAGGGCATCCGCCGGGCCCAGGAGGCTCGTGCGGTGCGCGGTCTCGATCACGCCAAGGAGCTCAAGGCCGCGATCGAGGGTCTCGAGAACGTCACCCTGGCTGTGAAGACCGCCGGCGACTCGGGCAAGCTGTTCGGCTCGGTTACCGCAGCGGACGTTGCCGGTGCCGTCAAGGCCGCCGGCGGCCCCGTCGTCGACAAGCGCATCATCGAGCTGCCCAAGGCGCACATCAAGTCGACCGGCAAGCACACGGTGATCGTGAAGCTGCACCCGGACGTGACCGCGAAGTTCGATCTGAACGTCGTGGCCGCCTGATTCCGGTCCCCGAAGAGCCCTGCGCCCCTGGTGCAGGGCTCTTCGTCGTCTGTCCACAGGGCCTGTGGATAACTCGGCAAGGGTACCGGTAGGTTTGTGACCTGCAGCATAGCAACACGGGTGTCGGAACCGGGTAACACGCCCGGAAACACATACGGCGCGACACGCCGAGCGGGTTGTTCTCCACACTTGTGAAACTCGATTTGTTCCCTCTGAGCAGCACCGATGCAGAGTGTGAGATGCGTTGTCCCCAGGTTGTCCCCAAGGGGTGCACAAGGCCGTCCTCCCATTTCCACAATTCATCCACAGATGTGTGCACAGGCGGATTTGGACGGGGCGTTCCCAGTGCCTAACGTCGAGCGCGCGCGTCCGAAGGACGTGTCGGTGGGGCCGGGTAGAAGTGGTGACGAGCGCGGGTGGACAGGGCCTGTCCCCCGCGAAGGTGCCGAGATGGGGAAGGACGGCGTCGCGTGGCTGTAGTGGACGATCGGGGCCATTCCGAGTACCCGGGACCGCCGGAGGAGCCGGCGGGCGACTTCGGCCGCCAGCCCCCGCAGGACATGGTCGCCGAGCAGTCGGTGCTCGGGGGGATGCTGCTCAGCAAGGACGCCATCGCCGACGTGCTCGAAGTACTGCGGCCCGGCGACTTCTACCGTCCCGCCCACCAGGCGGTGTACGACTCGATCCTCGATCTCTACAGCCGCGGTGAGCCGGCCGACCCCGTCACGGTGTCGGCAGAACTCGACCGGCGCGGAGAGCTCCGCCGCATCGGTGGCGCCGCCTACCTGGTGACACTGACCCAGACCGTGCCTACCGCCGCGAACGCGAGCTACTACGCCGAGATCGTCGCCGAGAAGGCCATCCTGCGCCGCCTCGTCGAGGCCGGCACCCGCATCGTCCAGTACGGGTACGCCGGCTCCGAGGGGCAGGACGTCGCCGAGGTCGTCGACCGCGCCCAGGCCGAGATCTTCGAGGTCTCCGAGCGCCGCACCTCCGAGGACTTCGTCCCGCTCGAAGAGCTGCTGCAGCCCACCATGGACGAGATCGACTCGATCGCCAGCCGCGGCGGCATCTCCCTCGGCGTGCCCACCGGGTTCGCCGAGCTCGACGAGATCACCAACGGTCTCCACGCCGGGCAGATGATCATCGTCGCCGCCCGCCCGGGCGTCGGCAAGGCCCTGGCGCTCGACACCGCCCTGCCCACGCCCGGCGGCTGGACGACCATGGGCGAGGTCGCCGTCGGCGACGAACTCCTCGACGCCCACGGCCGTCCCACCCGGGTGCTGGCCGCCACCGACGTGCTGCACGGCCGCCCCTGCTTCGAGGTGGAGTTCTCCGACGGCACCGTCCTCGTCGCCGACGAACAGCACCAGTGGCTCACCTCCGACGGCGGCCCGTCGCGCGTGCGCACCACCGGGGAGCTCGCGGCCTCGCTCTCCGCCGGCCACATCGTCGGCAACGTCGCGCCGCTGCACCTGCCCGTCGCCGATCTGCCCGTCGCCCCGTTCACTCTCGGCGCCTGGCTCGGTGGGCCGTCGGCCGATCCCCACGTGCACATGCGGGTGCAGGGCGAGGGCGGATTCGCCGAGGAACTCATGACGCTCGGCGCGCACATCCCCGGCGCCTACCAGCGGGCGTCGGAACAGCAGCGGCGCGAACTGCTCGCCGGTCTGCTCGACGCCGGCGGCCACGTCGAGGACGACGGCACCGTGCGATTCGAATCGGACTGCGCCCGCCTGCGGGCCGACGTCGCCGAGCTGCTGACCGGCCTCGGCTACACCTGCACCACCGCCGGCTCGACGGTGCGATTCGCCACCGACGACGACGTGTTCGTCCTCCCCAGCAAGGCCAAGGCGCACAAGCAGACCCGCACGACGGTGCCGCGGCAACGTCGCATCGTCGCCGTCCGTCCGGTCGAGTCCGTGCCGGTGCGGTGCGTCGAGGTCGACGGCGAGCACCTGTATCTCGCCGGGCGGTCGATGGTGCCCACCCACAACTCCACGCTCGGCATGGACTTCCTGCGGTCCTGCTCGGTCAAGCACGGCATGGCTTCCGTCATGTTCTCCCTCGAGATGGGCAAGACCGAGATCGTCATGCGGCTGCTCTCCGCCGAGGCGAAGATCAAGCTCGGCGACATGCGTTCGGGCCGGATGACCGACGACGACTGGACGCGCCTCGCCCGGCGGATGAGCGAGATCAGCGAAGCGCCCCTGTTCATCGACGACTCCCCCAACCTGACCATGATGGAGATCCGCGCAAAAGCGCGGCGCCTCAAGCAGAAACACGACATCCGGCTGATCGTCGTCGACTACCTGCAGCTGATGACCTCCGGTAAGAAGGTCGAGTCCCGTCAACAGGAGGTCTCCGAATTCTCGCGTAGCCTCAAGCTTCTCGCGAAGGAACTCGAGGTCCCGGTGGTCGCGATCTGTCAGCTCAACCGCGGTCCCGAGCAGCGCACCGACAAGAAGCCCATGGTCTCCGACCTGCGTGAGTCGGGATCGCTCGAACAGGATGCCGACATGGTGATTCTGCTGCACCGGCCCGACGCATTCGAACGTGACGACCCGCGTGGCGGTGAGGCGGATCTGATCCTCGGCAAGCACCGCAATGGTCCGACGGCCACGATCACCGTCGCGCACCAGCTGCACCTGTCGCGCTTCGTGGACATGGCGCGGGGCTGAGCGGTCCGCCTCGCGGCCCTGCCGACGTCCGACGGGATTCGCGCGCCGATTCGGAACTTGCCCAAGCAATTCACGCGGCAAGTTCCGAATCGGTGGGCAAGTTTCGAGCGCTACCGCACCGGCCGGCTCGTCGACAGTGCGACGGCGCCGAGTACGCCGACGGCGGCGAAGGCGTAGAAGCCCCACGGGTAGGCGATGCCGGCCTCCAGGAGCGCACCGCCGAGGATCGGACCGCAGATGGCGCCGATACGGCCCACGCCGGCGGACCAGCCGAGCGCCGTGGCGCGTGCCTCGGCGGGGTAGGCCGCGCTGGTGAAGGCGTAGACGAGCACCTGGGAACTGAAGACGAAGCAGCCGGCAAGGAACACCAGCACGTAGACGCCGTAGGCGAGGTTGATGCTGAGCGTCGCGAGGAACAGCGCGGCGAGGGTGAACCACACGAGGCCCGCGGTGCGGGCGCCGATCCGGTCGGCGACGCGGCCGGCGACCAGCAGGCCCGCGACGGCACCCGCGTTGAGCACGAGCAGCAGCGACAGCGACGCTCCGAGGTCGTATCCGGCTTCCCGCATGATCGTCGGCAGCCAGGTGTTGAGGCCGTACACCAGGAGCAGCCCCATGAAGGAAGTGACCCAGATGGACACGCTGGTGCGCAGCAACTGCGGCGAGAACAGGGCCCGCACCGGCGACGCCGGCTTCGCGGTGGCCGGGGTGTGGTCGGCATCCGACGGCACGACATCCGTGGACGGAAGTCCGTAGTCGGCAGCGATGCGCTCGGCTTCGTCGTGCCGGCCTCGCGCGGACAGGTACGCGGGCGACTCCGGCAGATAGCGGAACATCAGGGGGACGAGAACGAACGCCGGCAGCGTGCCCGCGACGAACATCGCACGCCACCCGGAGCTCTCCAGCAGGACGAGAGCGAGCAGCGCGGTCGCCACGGCGCCGACGTGGTAGCCGGTCATGACGGTCGTCGACGCGGATCCCTTCTTGCCGGGCATGAATTCGGCGACGATCGCCAACGCGGTGGGCAGTGCCCCGCCGAGGCCGAGGCCCGCGAGGAAGCGCAGGACGCCGAGCATCTCCGGTGACGTCGCGAACGCGCATGCGAGCGTCAGCACCGAGAAGGCGGTGACGGAGAAGATGAGGGTGCGTCGCCGGCCGAGGACGTCGGTCAGGGTGCCGATGGCCAGGGCTCCGAGTGTCATGCCGACCAGGCCGGCGGTCGAGATGACCGTGAGGCTGCCGGCGTCGACGTCCCAATCCGGGTAGTCCAGCAGCGCCGGGTTCACCGCACCGAGAACGACGAGGTCGAAGCCGTCGAGGAGTACCGCGACCCAGCACAGCGCGATGACGAGTCGCGCGGAGCGGGTCGTGTGTCGGGCCGCCTCGGTGGCGGTCCCGTCCGAGCTTGTTCGCATAGTGCACACCTGTTCGTAACCGAGTGATCGTTCGGATTGTGACTGTGTGCACTGCGGTACGTCAACTCCCCTGCGAGACAAGCTCGATCGGGAAAAACGATCAGGCAGAAGCTATTTCACTCAGTGAAAACGACCATTGTGTCGGCGGTCCCGAGGTGGATCAGACAGGCTCAGCCCGGGGTGCGAGAGTGAAAGACGATCTCCGGAACGACGGGACGGAGCGGAATGCGCTGCAGTGGTGCAGTGCGCGAATCCCGGATGGTGGGCGACGGGCGCGCCCGGACGGCCTCGGATGGTGCGGCTCAGGTGGCGGTGGGATGCCGGAACCGCAGTTCCTGCAGGTGAACTCGTTCGGGTTCGATGAGGGAGACGATCGCCGAGCGCATCGGGAAGTCCGTACCGACGTAGCGGTTGCTCATCCGGTCCATGATCGCGACCGCTTCGTCGCCGTGCAGTTCCTCGACGACCCGGCCCCGGACGAGGACCGACCGATACGGGTTGTGCTCGTCGCAGACGGACACGGCGATGCGCCCGTCACGGCGTAGATTGACGACCTTCTGGTTCTCCCGAGCGGAGAAGATCGCCAAGCGATCACCTTCGACCGCGATCCACACGGGAGAGACGTGCGGAGAGCCGTCGGGCATGAGCGTCGCGACGTGTGCCATGTTCCGCGCCCCGAGCAAGGCCCGCACCTCAGCGGACAGTTCGGCCATGAGCGGCAGCCTACTCGCGTGCGCATCGGTGCACAGGCTGTTGCCGCAGGACAGGCGGCCCGGACGGAGGTGCTGCCCCAGCGGAACGACGCGGGGACAGGGGCCACTCCCGCGATACGGACATGTAACACGACCGAGGCCCCGAGCGACGTTCCGTCCGACGCGTCGACACCGCAACCGGGGTCGTCGACACGGACCGAGATCGGATGGGGTGGGACCATGGCACTCGACTGGGCGGTGCGAAACAAGCGAATTGTCGCGGCTGCGGTGGCACCCGTGGCGCTCGGGGCGGCGGCGGTGGTAGCGATCGCCGTCTCGGAACCGTCGGCCCCGTCGACGGCCCCGACGACGCTGACCGCCTCGGTCACCGAGTGCCACGACATGGTCAGCATCGCGGTCGGCGGGCGCAACGACAGCCCGCGTCCCGGCACGCATGCGATGCTCCTCGACGCCGACGGAAACCCCCTGCCCGCGGCCTCGTCCACCGACTTCAGCAGCCCCTGGGTCGACGAGGTCGTCAACGCCCCGCGCGACGACGTGCCGGAGGGCTCGTACTCCGCCGTGTACGTCGAGTACCCGGCGGACATGTCGTCGTACGACGACGCCGTCGAGACCGGCGTGGACAACGCCCAGACCGTGATGCAGGCGATCCGCGAGGCGTGCCCCGACACGAAGTTCGCCGTCGTCGGGTACAGCGAGGGCGCCGATGTGGCGCGCCGGGTGGCGATGGAGATCGGCAACCAGGAGGCCGCCGAGGACGGGTCGTACGAGATCGTCGATCCGGATTCGGTCGTCGGTGTGGTCATCCTGGCCGACGCCGGTCGTCAGGCGGGCGAGGGACCGTTCCCCGGCGCGGAGGACGAGTTCCGCAACCCGGACGGGTTCGACCTCGCCTACCAGTCGGGCCGCAACAGCGCGTCGGGCAGCGGTTCGCTGCCGGGCACCTCGGGAAGCTTCGGGGCGCTGGACGGCAAGGTGGCGTCGTTCTGCTCGGAGGGCGACCTCACCTGTTCCGCTCCGGAGAACATCGCCCTGCTGCAGCTCGCAGTGAACGTGGGCCGGCAGCTGAACGTCGACGCACTCGAGCGCGACGGCCTCACGCCGCAGACCGCGCTGGACGTCGCCACAGTCCTCGGGCGGATCGCCATGGCCGCCTTCGCCGACATCCAGTCGCAGGAGAACTGGATGCAGAGCGACGAGACGTTCCTCGACGTGCTCATCAAGGTGTCGGATCCGTCCTACGAGCCCGTCACCCGCGATGTCGCCTCGGACGGCACGGACGAGGAGATCACCTCGGGTGAGCTGATCGACCTGGCCTACCTGCCGGCGAAGCTCCGCAACGAGGTCATCGGGTTCCTCGCCGACAACGAGAACACCCTCGAGGTGGCGCTGAGCGACCCGTACCAGCAGACCCTCGCTCCCGACACCGGGCACCACTTCGACTACTGGCGCGATTCCGACCCCGAGAACGGAAAGCCCTTGACCTCGGCGCAGTACGCGGCAGCCTGGCTGACGCACCTGGCGAAGCAGGCCGAGAGCGGCGAGCTCGACAAGGCCGAGGCCGAGTCGACCGCCCCGAAGCTGGTCGTCTCGTCGAAGCCGATCGATCCGGCGCCGATCCCGCCGACGGTGGACGAGGACGCGGAGAAGGCCGCCGCCGAGGCCACCACGACCGCCCCGACGACCACCTCGCGGACCCCGGCCGCGACCACCACGACGGCGGCGTCGCCGACGCCCGTCCAGGCCCCCGCGCCCGCCCAGGCGGCGGCTCCCGCTCCGACGGCGACCACGACGTCCCCGGTTCCGTCCCCTGCAGTGCAGTCCCCGGTCGTCGAGCCGCTGCCGCCCGTCGAGTCCACGACGACGGAGTCGAGTGCCGCCGAGACCACGACGCCGGCGGCCACCACCACCGCGACGACCACCACGCCGGTGCCTCAGCCGTAGGCCGGTCGAAGGCTCGCCTCGCGGATCGTCCTGGCCCTGGTCGTCGACGCGACGACCAGGGCCACCGCGGAGAAGGCGGGCAGTGGATGGCCCAGCAGCACCGCGACGGCCAGATCGGCGGCCACTGCGCCCGTCGCCATCGTGAAGACCCACGGCGGCGCGGTGGGCAGTTTCGCCTTCCCGGCCGTCCACGGGGTACGGGCCCAGGGTTTCGCGACCGACAACCACGCCTGGAAGGCGAGCGCCCCGACCATCAGAGCGGTACCCGCGATCATCGGCTCCGCCGGTCCGGACGCGCCGTCGCGGGTGGCGTCCACCGAACTGTTCAGGCCCGCCGACAGCAGGAAGATCCCGAGGTTCACCTGGACCACGGTGAGGACGAACTTGATCGCGACCCACCAGTAGCGCAGGAAGCCCCACGGCGTCGCCGCCGCGAGCAGGAAGCCCGTGAACGCCGACGCGTTGGCCAGCGGGGCGAGCAGCGAGCTGTCGAGGTGCTGCGCCATCGTCGTGCCGGCCACCCGCACCGCGGGATCCACCGCGGTGCTGCTCAGCGTCAGCAGGACGAGCAGCGCGAGGGCCTGGCTCATCCATCCCACGGACGTGACCACGTGCAGCCACACCGTCGCCTGCCGCCACCGCTGCCCCGGACGCTTCGCCATGGGGTCCACTGTCGTCCGGAGCACGCTGGAGCGGATCCGGGATCACCCGGAGAATCCCCCTGAAATTGTCGTGCCCGGGTTCAGCCGTGCTCGATGTACGACTCGAGCTGGTCGCGTTCGCACTGCAGTTCGTCGATCCGGCTCTTCACGACGTCGCCGATGCTGACGATGCCCACCATGCGGCCGTCCACCACGACGGGCAGGTGCCGGATCCGGCGTTCGGTCATGGTCTCGGCGAGGCTGTCCACCGTGTCGGTGGGCAGGCAGGTGGACACCGTCGTGCTCATGATGTCCCGGACGCGGGCGGCGAGCAGGGCGGGGCCGTGGTGGTGGAGCCGGCGCACGACGTCGCGCTCGGAGACGATGCCGATCACGGCGTCGCCCTCCACCACCACGAGGGCGCCCACGTTGTGGCGGGCGAGCGTACCGATCATCTCCTCGACCGAGCGGTCCGGCTCAATCGTGGCCACCACCGGGCCCTTGTTCCGCAGCACGTCCGCGATCCGCATCCGGGCACCCCGATCCATCCGTTCCCACCCGCCGTGACGGCGATCGATGGTTGTCGATCTTATTCCCGCAGGTCGGCGAAATTCTGGGTGGTTATCCAGTCGTGACTCGTGCTCCGAGTCGCGCCCCGGATCGTTATCCGGTGGCGTCGCCCATCACAGCGCCCTCGCGACGCGGGTCCGCGCCGCCGATCCACCCGGACTCGTCCCGGCGCAGCGCGCTCAGGCCGCTGGACTGGGGGAGCACCGCAACCTGATGACCTCGTGCGCGCAGCTCGGCGACGAGGGGATCGCGGGCCCCGTCGTCGCTGCCGTCGATCGCCGGATGCTCGCCGCCGACCCCGGTGACGGGCGTGTTGGCCGCGCCGAAGGCGACCGCCGACACCGCCTGCTGGGGATCCAGACCCCAGTCGAGCATGCCCACGAGGGTCTTGACCACGAACTGGATGATGACGGAACCACCCGGCGAGCCGACGACGATGCGCACGTCGCCGCGGGTGCCGTCGGGGTTGCGGTCGAACACGAGGGTCGGTGCCATCGAACTGCGCGGCCGCTTGCCCGGTTCGACGCGGTTGGCCACCGGGACCCCGGCCTCGTCCACGGGTTCGGCGGCGAAATCCGTCAGCTGGTTGTTCAGCAGGAAACCGTCGACCATGTGGAACGAGCCGAACGCCGATTCGATCGTCGTGGTCATCGAGGCCACGTTGCCGTATTCGTCCGCGATGGAGATGTGACTGGTGCCGTGTTCGCGATCCTGCGCCGGAACGCCCAGGGGCACCGGTCCGAAGTCGCCGGGCTGTGCCGTGCCCATGCTCCGGCCCGGGTCGATGAGATCCGCCCGGGCGCGCAGGTAGTCGTCGTCGAGCAGGGTCTGCGGCGAATTGCCGGGCAGGGGAACGAAGTCCGAGTCCGCCACGTACTTGTCGCGGTCCGCGTACGCGAGCCGCTCGGCCTCGGAGATCAGGTGCACGGCGTCGGCGGTCGGCTCGCCCCCGTTCTCGTCGACCTCGGTCGGTCCCAGCGCGGACACGTCGAAGTTCTCCAGAATGCCCATCGTCGCCGCGACGGCGATCCCTCCCGAGGACGGGTTCGGCATGCCGCAGATCTCGTGCTCCCGGTAGGGCGTGCACACGGGGGTACGCGTCTTCACCTCGTAGCCGGCGAGGTCGTCGACGGTCATCGTCCCGGGGGTGCGGCCCCCCGTGTCGGTGGCGGTGGCGTCGACGATGTCCTGGGCGAGCGCTCCGGTGTAGAACGCGTCGGCTCCGTCGGACGCGATGGTGCCGAGCGTCTTCGCCATGGCCGGATTGACCAGGACGGTGCCCGCGGTCTTGGGTGTGCCGTCGGGGTTCAGGAAGTACGCCCGTGCCTCGTCGTCGACGGCGAGGTCGGGCGCGGCGTCGGCGATCGCCGCGGCCATCCGGTCGCTGATCACCACCCCGTCTTCGGCGAGGGCGACGGCCGGGTCGAACAACCGGGCCCACTCGGTGCTCCCGTGGTCGCGGTGCACCTCCTCGAGCAGGCGCACCACCCCGGGCACCCCGATCGAGCGGCCGCTGGCACGGGCGTCGGGCCGGGGTTCGGTGCGGTCGGTGTCGCTGATCCAGCGCAGGTAGTTCTCGGTGGCCGACATCGGTGCCGTCTCGCGGCCGTCGTACGCCTGCACCTGCCCGGTCTCCGCGTCGTAGTAGAGCAGGAAGGCGCCGCCGCCGATCCCCGACGACTGGGGCTCGACGAGTCCGAGCACCGTCTGCGCGACGACCAGTGCGTCGGCGACGGTGCCGCCGTCGCGCAGCACCTTGCATGCCGCCTCCGTCGAGACCGGGTTGGCAGTGGACACCGCGTACGTCGCGGTCGTCACGGCCGTCATGTCGTCCCGGTAGCCGGTGGCGACCTCGGGGTTGGTGGCCAGGTCCCGCTCACCTGTGGGCGGTGCCGGCGGCGCGGCGGACAGGGGGGTGCCGTTGGGAACCGAGATGCACTCCGCGGTGACCGCCGGGTCGTCACCGGACGACGTGCAGGCGCCGAGCAACGCGACGGACAGGGTCGCGGCGATCGCGACGCGGATCGGGGAGCCCACCTTCGCCGGCGCTGTCATCCCTCCGACGGTAACAGCGGGCCGCCGGTGCCCGAAGTGCTTCCGACGAAATCCGTTTCGGCCGGGCCGTCGCTCCGGGCCACCGCGTCCAGCGGCGAACCGTCCGGTCATCCGCGTGCGGCACGACCGTTGTCCGTGTCCGATCGGCGCGCGGCTGCGGAGCGTATCCGCTATCCCAGCAGCAGGATTCCCGTGAGGGCGATCGCCGAGACCCACACCGTGGATGCGGCGGCGAGGGCGAAGGGGCGCCAGCCCACTCCCCGCAGTACGTCGAGCCGTACGCCGGTGCCGAGCGCGAACATGGCGGCCGTGAGCAATGCGGTCTGCGTGAGCCGGGCGATGTCCAGGACCGGGTCGGGGAGCAGGCCGGTGGCCCGCAGGGCGACACAGCCGAGGAAGCCGAGGAGGAACAGCGGCACCAGCGGCGGTCGCCGCACTTCGGTCTGCTCGCGGTTGCGGCGGCGCGACACCGCCCCGATCCAGGCGACCACGGGTGCGAGCATTGCGACCCGGGCGAGCTTCACGGTCACGGCCACCGCGAGCGCACTCGCGCCCAGCGCCCCGGCGCTTCCGGTGTCCACGGCTTCGCCCGCGGCGACGACCTGCGCCACCTCGTGGATCGCCGCCCCGGCCCACATGCCGGCCTGGGTGGTGTCGAGCCCCAGCGCGGAGGCCGCGAGCGGAAGGCCGGGAATCATGGCGGTGCCGAAGACGACCACGAGCGCGACGGAGGTGACCACGTGTTGCTTGCGGGCGTCGACGACCCCGTCCACCGCGGCGACGGCGGCGGCGCCGCAGATCGAGAAGCCGCAGGCGACGAGCAGGCGCTGGGTCCAGTCGAGCCCGAGGAGTCTGCCCAGTGCCATCGTCCCGGCGATGCCGCCGGCCACCACGGCCACGACGAGGCCGAGCACGCCCCAGCCGAGGGCGAGCACGTCGGTGACGAGGAGTTGCAGCCCGAGGAGCGCGACCCCGATCCGGAGCAATCGGCGAGAGGCCACGGCCAGGCCGGGGCCGGTGGCCGCCGGGAGGGAGGTCGTGTTGGCCAGGAGTGCGCCGAGGACGATGGCGATCAGCATGGGGCTGATGCCCCCGACGAAGCGGGCGGCGACGAGGGCCACCGCTGTCGCCGCGGCACAGACGGCGAGTCCCGGGAGCGGAGCGCGCAGGCGTGCCGCGGCCGGAGCCGAGAGCGCCTGGAGAGAGGTGGCCATGGTCTCCACCCTGGCGGGTGGCGCGCGTCGCGGATAGACGGTGTTTCGGCATCACCTCATATCGATTCGATATTAGCTGATGCTGCAGTAGGCACGGCCGCGCCGCCGCGAAGCGAAATTCATCGCCGGTGTGCGAGCGCCCGCACCGCGACGTCTCCCGCGGTCTGCAGCGCCTGCACGAGCACGATCAACACCACCACCGCGACCATCAGGACCGGGGTGTTGAAGCGCTGGTACCCGTAGACGATGGCGAAGTCGCCGAGCCCGCCGCCGCCGACGACCCCGGCCATCGCGGAGTACCCGACCAGCAGAACCGCGGTGAGGGTGGAACCCGAGATCAGAGACGAAAGCGATTCGGAAAGAAGTACTTTGGTGACGATCTGCCGGTTCGAGGCCCCCATGGCCCGGGCCGCGTCCACCCGCCCACGCGGAACCTCTCGCAGCGCGCTCTCGACGATGCGGGCAAAGAACGGGATCGCGCCGATCGTCAAGGGGACGAGCGCGGCGGTCGGCCCGATCGCAGTCCCGACCACCAGACGGGTCACACCGATCAGCGCGATCAGCAGGACCAGGAACGGCAGTGAACGGAACACGTTGACCACGGCCCCCAAAACGAGATACAGCGGTCGGATCGGGCGCAGCCCGTCCGGCGCGGTCACGTGCAGCAGAACACCCACGAGCACCCCGCCCACGACGGTGAGGAGGAAGGCGACGCCCACCATGTAGAGGGTGTCGAGCGTGGCGGCCCACACCTCGGGCAGGGCGTCGTACCAGCTGAGTTTGTTCATGCCCCTACTCTCGCCACGGCGCCGGTCGTCCACGCGACGGTGACGTCGGGCAGGGTGGCGAAGAATCGGTCCACCGCGTCGCGATCCACGTCACCGTCGAAACGCACGTGCAGCTTGCCGATGTCGGTACCGGCGACACGGTCGACCCGGCCGCCGACGACCGCGACGTCGACCCCGACGTCGCGGGAGAGCCGGGACAGCCACGGCGTGGCGACGGCGGATCCGCGGGCGGTGACGAGCGCGGTCACGTCACCGTTCTGCTCGCCGACACCCGCCGGCAGCAGCGCATCACCGAGGCGGGACCCGGGGTCGGCTACGAGATCGGCCACGGGACCGGATTCGACGATGCGGCCCCCGTCCAGCAGAGCCGCGGACGTGCAGATCCGGCGCACCACGGACAGCTCGTGGGTGACGACGACGATGGTGACGCCGAGGGTCCGGTTGACGGCCGCGATCAGATCGAGCACCTGCTCCGTGGTGATCGGGTCGAGGGCACTGGTCGCCTCGTCGCACAGCAGTACGTCGGGCTCCGCGGCGAGTGCGCGGGCGACGCCGACGCGCTGCTGCTGCCCGCCGGACAACTGCGAAGGGAAGGCGTCCCGCTTGTCGGTGAGCCCGACGAGCTCGAGCAACATCTCGGCCCGGTCCCGGCGCTCCGTCCTCCGTACGCCGGCGACCTCGAGCGGAAACTCGACGTTCGCGCGGACGGTGCGGGAGTGCAGGAGGTTGAACTGCTGGAAGACGGTGCCGATGCGGCGGCGGGACGCGCGCAGCCGGCCTTCGGACAGGTGCGAGAGGTCCTCGCCGCGCAGGAGGATGCGTCCGCTCGTGGGGCGTTCCAGCAGGTTCAGGCATCGCAGCAGCGTGGACTTGCCGGAACCACTGGGGCCGACGATGCCGAAGACTTCTCCCTCCTCGATCTTCAGGTCGATTCCGCGGAGTGCGTCGATCGTGCCGGTGCTACCCGTTGCAGGGTACGACTTGGTGAGTCCGTCGACGACGATCACGCCCCGACCTCGTGGACGGGTACGACTGCGCCGTCGTAGTTCTCGGCGATCCAGGCAGCGACCTCGGGCGACTCGAGGGCGTCTGCGAGGGCGGTGACGGCGGGATCGGACGCATCCTCCGACCGCACCACGAGGATGTTCTCGAACGGGTTGTTGTCGACGGATTCTCGGACGATGCTGTCGTCCGCAGGGTTGAGCCCCGCTTCGAGCGCGTAGTTCGAGTTGACGACCGAGGCCGTGATCGCCGGATCGTCGACGGTGCGCGCGAGCTGCGCGCGTTCGAGTTCGACGAACCTCAGGTTCTTCGGATTCGAGACGATGTTCGCGGCAGTGACCGTCGCGATGTCCGCTTCGGACAGCGGCTTGTCGAGTTCGAGCAGGCCCGCCGACTCCAGGAGGTAGAGCGCGCGCGCGAAATTGGTCGTGTCCTTCGGCAGCGCGATCGTGTCGCCGTTCTTCAGGTCCGCGACCGCGGCGATCTTGTTCGAGTACAGGCCGAGCGGTTCGAGGTGTACGGCGGCGGCCGACTCGAGGTTGTCCACGCCCTTCTGCTGCTGCCAGTCGGCGAGGTACGGGTGGTGCTGGAAGAAGTTGGCGTCGACGTCACCGGCTTCGAGCAACTCGTTCGGGTCCACCTCGCCGGTTACGGGCTTGATGTCGAGGACGACGTCACCGAGCGCACCGGATTGCCGCACGTGTTCCAGGATTTCGACGTGCGGTGTCGCGGAGGCGGAGATCACGAGCGTGTCCTCGCCGGTCCCGGAGGCGGAGCAGGCGGCCAGTCCGGTGGCGAGGGCGACGGCGGAGACCAAGGACAGGTTGCGGCGCAGAGTCATTCGGAGTGTTCGCTTTCGTCGACATCGCCGGGCCGGCCGGCGATGAGGGGGGAATTCGAGAGGTCGGCGTGATGGCGCTCGGTGACGTTGGGGTGTGCCCGCAGTCGTGACTTGAGTGCGTTGAGCCCGTACACGGCGTGCAAGGCGTCACCGTGCTCGTCCGCACCGACGCCGCGGGCCTCGGCGGCGAGTGCGCCAGGCAGTCGCACATGCGGCAACGCCCGATCCAGTGCGGGATTGAGGAAGAACGGTAGGGATATTCGGTCGGTGCCGGGAGCCGGCGGAAGGACCCGGTGCGTCGTCGCCTTCAGGTAGCCGCCGGTGGCCAGTTCGAGGAGCTCGCCGATGTTGACGATGAAGTGTCCGGGCAGGGGTTCGACGTCGACCCAGGTACCGTCGATCTCCACCTGGAAGCCGGTGCTTCCGGGTTCCGGATAGAGCAACGTGAGAACTCCCACGTCCTTGTGACTGCCCACACCCTGTCCGGTGATCGATCGGTCGTGGCCCGGGTAACGCACGATCTTCAGCAGCGGATCGGGGTCCGTGAACGCACCCTCGAAGAAATCGGCTGGTGCGGAAAGGGATTCGGACCATGCGCGGAGGAGTCTACGGCCGACCGTGCCGGACTGCTCGATCCACTGCAGCGCGAGCGGCCGCAGCTGCGGCACCCGGCTGGGCCACAGGTTCGGACCGTGCAGCACCTCCCACGGCCGATGGGGGTCGAACTGTGCCACCGGAGCCCGTTCGGGGCCGATGTCGAGTTGCTCGCGCCAGTCCACATATCCCTGGGTTCGTTCACCCCCGACGCGGGTGTAGCCGCGGAAATGAGGTGAGTGGGAGTTCTCGATCTCCAGCTTCACGGGGTCGGGCAGGGCGAAGAACGCGCGTGCCGCCGCGATCAGCCGGTCGGCGAGGGCCGGGTCGATGCCGTGGCCGGCCAGGTGGAAGAAGCCGACCTCGTGCGTGACCCGGCGCAGCCGGTCGAGCAGGGCGGCCCGGGTGGCGGCATCGCCGTCGAGGCCTGTGAGGTCGACGACGGGCAGGGTGGTCGAGGGAGGCATCGCGGGGAGTCCTTTCGGGCCACGTCGAGCGCCGGGTGCCCGGGAAACGGGCAACGCGGCACCGGCGGCCGGAGGAGATGTCGGTATCGGGAGACGCGGGTGCGTCCGGTGGGACGGCTGTCAGCGACAACAACACGCCGGGGCGTGCGTGCCCACGACGCATGCGATCACGACCTGCGCGTGACTGGTGCCGACCATCTTTCCTCCGATGGGCCGCGGGCGCGGCCCGTTCGTGGCGGGAATCCGCCCTCGGTGCTGCCGGACGGTCACGCTATCCATTGGACGGGTCTCGGACAACCCACGCCCTTTCGGGCGGGTCCGACCTGCACCGATTTCGGATCACGACGATCGCAATCCTGGTCCGCACCCCGGTGCACGGCTACCGTGACGCCGATGCCGAGACGGCGACGTGTCCGGCCGGGCGCAACGGTTCCGATCACCTCGAGGACAACCCTTCGCGGACGCCCACCGGGACGGCAGACTCTGTAGTTCGTGCGCTTCCAGATACTGGACATCATCTTCAACCCTCCGCATCCGGTCACCGGCGACGTCGTCGCTCCCGCGGACCGCCTGAACCGCGTCGTCGAGATGGCGGTGCTCGCCGAGCAGCTCGGCATCGACAGTTACTCGGTCGGCGAACGTCATGCCGGCGACGTGCTCTCGTCCAGCCCGACCGTCGTCCTCGGTGCCATCGCACAGGCCACCGAGCGGATCCTGTTGTCCACCGGCGTGACCGTGCTGTCGGTGCTCGATCCCGTGCGCGTCGCCGAGGATCTGTGCACCGTCGATCAACTGAGCCGGGGCCGCCTCGAGATCGTCATCGGCAAGGGCAACGAGGTGCTCCAGTACCCCCTGTTCGGCCTCGACATCGGCAGGCAGTACGACTACCTCACCGAGAACTACGAACTGCTGCGCCGGCTGCTGCGGGAGGAACACGTCGACTGGTCGGGTGAGTACCGAGCGGCCCTCGCCGATGTCACGACGCTACCCCGCCCGTTCGACGGGCCGTTCCGCATCTGGCACGGATCCGCCACGTCGGCGCGCGCCGTGGACCTGGCGGCGAAGTGGGGAGACCCGATCGTGACGGCCAACGCCCTGCAACCCCGGGAGAACTACAAGGTCCTGATCGATCGATACCGCGAGCACTACGCCGCACACGGTCACGACCCGGCGAAGGCCTACGTCGGATCGGGTTCGGGCGGGTTGTTCCTCGCGGACACCACGGAGAAGGCGATCGAGGAGTACCGGCCCATCTACGAAGGTGCGGTACGCCAGGCCGACAAGAGGAAACACGGTCCGGGCGCCGTCGGCAAGACCACCAGCTTCCGCACGATCGACGAGGCGGTCGAGCGGGGTCCGGCCCTGGTCGGTTCGCCGGACCGCGTGGCCGAGAAGATCCTCGACTACCACGAATGCTTCGGCCACGTCCTCCAATCCGTATCCGTCAACCACGTGCTCGACTTCGAACGCCAGAAGGACACCCTGCGTCGATTCGCCGAGGAGGTCGTGCCGCTGGTGCGCGCGGAGGTACCGCCGACGACGCTGTGGAGCGAATCCGACACCGAGCGCGCCAGAGGGTTCACCGCCGACTCGCCGGTGGGCAGCCGATAGCGATCCGTCGACCGGCCGGGAACCGGCCAGAAGGGCTCCATCCGTGACCACGTCCCACCCACTCACAGCGAACCCCGGCGCCGGCGCGGATCGGGTGGTCGCTCGCTCCGGTGCTCTCGAACAACGCGATGCTCTCGAACGACGCTTCGGTGCTGCGGATGCGACCGGCCCCTGGAACGCGGTGCTGGCGACTCAGCTGGCGCATCGGTCGGTGCGCCGGTTCCTCGACCGTCCCGTCCCCGAGGACCATCTGCGCGCCGTCGTCGCGGCCGCGTCGTCCGCGGCCAGCTCGAGCAATCTGCAGCTGTGGTCTGTCGTCGCCGTCACCGACCGCGAGCGGATCGATGCGCTCGCCACCCTTGCGGGCGATCAGGATGCGGTCCGCCGCGCGCCGCTCTTCCTGGTCTGGCTCGCAGACTTCGCACGCGCGGAGCGCATCGCTACGGTCCACGGCCGAGAACTCGTCAACGCGGACTTCGCCGAGGGCACCCTGCTAGGCGTGGTCGACGCGGCCCTGGCCGCGCAGAACGCCGTGGTCGCGGCGGAATCGGTCGGCCTGGGCACCGTGTACATCGGTGGCATCCGCAACGAGCCCGAGCGCGTCGCCGACGTCCTGGAACTGCCGCAGCGGGTCTTCCCGGTCGTCGGCCTCTCGGTCGGCTTCCCCGATCCGGCGGAGCGGGCCGAGGTCAAGCCGCGACTCGGTTTCGACGTGGTGTGCCACCGGGACCGTTACCGACTCGAGGCGCAGGACGCGGGTATCGCCCGATACGACACCCGCGCCGAGGACTTCTACCGTCGACAGGGCCTGCCGGGCAGCTGGACCGGGCGAATCGTGGCACGACTGACGGATCCGGGTACTCTGGGATCGCGCCGCCGACTACGAGATGCGTTGCGCGAAAGGGGTTTCCCGACGAACTAGAGGCGCCGGCAACCCCGGCACCGCCTCGGCTGTACCCCGACGAAGACCGTCGGGGACCGCCACGATCGACTGCAGACAGGTGAGGATCGAGCACTATGACCGAAACAGCGTGGAGCCGCAGGCACGTGGACCTGTGCCGCACCCGCTCGTGTCTCTGTGCCTCCTGACCTGAGTACGTGTCTTCCCGATTTCTCCCTCCGTCTCGGTATGTACCTCCTTCAAGGAACGGCTATGTCCCTGTCGATGTCGAATGCCCTCGAATACTCCGCCACCGCCGCATCGGAGCACGCTCCGGGCGTCCGTGGCGACGAATACCGCTCGGCCCTTCGGCGGCACCCAGCCGGGGTCACGATCGTCACTCTCGAATCCGGCTCCGGCCCGGTCGGGTTCACTGCGACGTCCTTCGCTTCGCTCTCCCTCGATCCGCCGCTGGTGTCGTTCAACATCACCGACACGTCGTCGAGCATCGGCGCCGTCCGCTCGGCCGAGTCGTTGGTGATCCACCTGTTGGGCGACCACCAGCAGCATCTCGCGCAGCGCTTCGCGCGTAGCGCGTCGGAGCGGTTCTCCGACGAGTCGCTCTGGACCCGACTCGAATCCGGTGAACCCGTTCTACACGGCACGCCGGTCTGGCTCCGGGTTGTCGTCGACCGGTTGATTCCGCTCGGTGACAGCACTCTGGTCGTCGGTGTCGTGGTTCGTGCGCACGAGGACCCGAATCCGGCGGAGGGCAAGCGTATTCCGTTGCTCTACCACGAGGGCGCCTATCACCGCCCCGTCGCATTGGAGGAGTGAACCATGAGTCACCTGCCGAGTCTCCGGAACGAGTGTCCGAGCTGTCGCCGCACCGCATCGCCCGTCAGCTCGTCGGATCCCCTCCTCGACCGGAGCCTCACATGGAAATCCTCGCCACTCGCAATGACGTAGTCACCGCCGCCGGTGCCGAACTCGTTCTCGTCCTGCGACTGCCCGACATCGGAACACACTCCTCGCGTGACCTGGCGGCGCTGGCCGACGCCCTTCGCGAGGCCGCCCAGGATCTGGTTCCGGGCGTGAGCACCCATACGGTGCTCAGCCCGACCCCCATCCCGTTGATCATCGACCTTCCCGCCCGCGACGTCCTACTCGACGGCCGGCGAGTGCTGCTCAGCCACAGCGAGTTCGAGATCCTCGCCTATCTCGTCCGCAACCCGAGGACCGTGGTGTCCCGGGCCGTCCTGCGCGACCTCGGCACCGGGGTGCGGGAGGTGGACAGTCGCGGCCGGAACGTCGATGTCCACGTCTCCCGGATCAGGACCAAATTGCAGCAGTTCGGCAGCATCATCTCGACGGTCCGCGGCAGCGGATACCGCTTCGACCCGCACCCGGCCGTTCACATCACGGAACTGCTGACGAGGCGGTGCGCATGACGCCCGAGCACGATGATCTCCCCGCAGGTCGCCCTTCGGCGGCCGCCCCCGAATCGGAGACGCCAGGTCTACTGCGGCGGCTGTTCGCCGAGGTCCGGTGGCCGGACGTCGCCACCACCCGCGCGGTGATAGAGCTGTGCACATGGTGAGCGCGGTCCGACCAGAACCTCCCGGCAGCGCACCGCGTCGGGATATCCCGAATGTATGTGGAAAGGCCCCTGCGTGAAGTCCACCGTCGTCGCCGGCAACCCCAAGCCCGGCTCCCGCACCCTCGACGCCGCCACCCTCCTGGCCACCGAACTCACCGGCTCCGCACCCGACCACGTCGTCGACGTGATCACCCTCGGACCCGGCCTGCTCGGCTGGGGCGACGACGCCGTCAAGGCCGCGGTGGACACCGTCGCCGCCTCGGACCTCGTGGTCTTCGCCAGCCCCACCTTCAAGGCCACCTACACCGGCATCCTCGAGCTGTTCCTCGACCAGTTCGCCACCGGCGACGGCCTGCGCGACGTCACCGCCGTGCCGCTCATGCTCGGCGCCGGCCCGGCCCACGCCCTGGCCCCGGACCTGCTGCTCGAGCCGGTGCTCGTCGAACTCGGCGCCACCACCCCGGCGTCGGGGCTGTACCTGCTCGATTCCACCTACACCACCGACACGCGGATCGCGGACTACGCCCAGCGCTGGGCGCCTGTCCTGCGATCCGCGTGGCGGTGAGCGGGCCGGGTCAGACGACCACGGGCTCGAGGTCGTCCTGATCGGCGGCCTCGAGTTCGCGCACGAGCGGCAGCACCTTCTCGCCGAAGTACTCGATCTCCTCCTGGAAGTGGAGGAAGCCGGACAGGATGAGATCGACTCCGCGCCGGCGGTATTCGACGATGCGGTGGGCGATCTGCTCGGGCGTGCCGATGAGCTGGGTGCGGAAGCCGTCGTTGTACTGGACCAGGTCCTCGAATGCCGAGTCGGCCCACATGCCCTTCTTGTCCCCGGTGGACGCACCGGCCTGCTGCACGGCGCCGCGGAAGCCCTCGACCGCCGGGCGGTTCGCCTTCTCGATGATCTCGCGGAGAGTGTCGCGCGCTTCCTTCTCGGTGTCGCGGGCGATGATGAACCCATTGAGGCCGACCTTGACCTCGCGCTGGTGCTCGCGGGCGACGGCGCGCAGGTCGGCGATCTGCTCGCTGATGCCGTCGTAGTCCTTGCCGTTGCTGAAGTACCAGTCCGCGAAGCGCCCACCGTTGGCGATCGCGGCGGTGGAGTTACCGCCCTGGAACAGTTCGGGATTGGGTCGCTCGGGCGTGTTGGCCGGCTTGGGCTTGAGGGTGAAGTCGTGGATGCGGTAGAAATCGCCGCGGAAGTCGACATCGTCCTCGGTCCAGATCTTGCGCAGCACCTGCAGGAACTCGGCACTGCGGCGGTAGCGTTCGTCGTGCTCGAGCCACGGCTCGCCGAGGTGGGTGAACTCGTCCTTGAACCAGCCGCTGACGACGTTGACAGCGAACCGGCCGCCGGAGAGCTGGTCGGCGGTGGTACCCAGTTTGGCGAGCACCGCGGGCTGCCACAGTCCGGGATGGACGGCGGCAATCACCTTCAGGCGCTCGGTGGCCAGCAGGAGAGCGAGGGAGAAGCTGGTGGACTCGTGCTGGAACTCCGCGCCGTAGCTGGCCTCGTACCGTACCTGGCTGAGTGCGTACTCGAAGCCGTTGTTCTCGGCGGTGCGGGCGAGCCGGACGTTGTAGTCGTAGTCCCAGCTGGTGCGCTGTTCGATGTTCGAGGTGACCAGGCCGCCGCTGACGTTGGGCACCCAGTAGGCGAACTTGATCTCGGGGGTGATGTGTTCGGTCGACATGGGCACCAATTCAAGCGTTCGTGCGGTCGGCGCCCAATCGTTGGAATCAACGCGATCCCAACCGTCGCGAGCGGTCGCGACGGTCGGGACCGAGTCGTCGTCAGGCGGGCTGGACCGCCGCACCGGCGAGCGGCGACGCGCTGAAGCCGCCACTCGGCTGGAACCGCGCCAGCACGTCCTCGGCCGGCTCGCCGGCATGCGCGGTGATGAATGCCAGCACGTCGTCGCGGGTGTCGATGCCGAGCAGCGTGCCGGGTTCGGACAGGAACCCGAACAGCGCGGCGGCCACCGGCTCGCTCACGGTCGCCGCAGGGAAGAGCAACTCCGCGTGCACGGCGTACTTCGGATCGCCGAGGAACAACCGGGTCACCTCCGCGGCGGCGTGACCGCGGGTGTCCCAGTGCTTTTCGAACTGCTCCGTGAGCCAGTCGGCGGTGAACTCGCCTTCGTGGCCGCGTGCCGCCTCGATCAGCGCCGCCACCTGCACCACGGTGTTCTGTGCGCCCTGGCCGGCGATGGGGTCGAACGCGATGGCGGTGTCGCCGATCGCGGCGACGACGTGGCCCCCGGCCGTGCGGCCCACCGCCCGCCGCACCGTCGGGGTGACGGACCCGCGCAGCCAGGAGTGCGGATCGGCCTCGATGACCTCGAGCTTCTCCACCTCGGGGGCGTCCTGCGGGAAGTAGTCGTGGTACAGCTCGACGACGGTGCGACGGGCGCTGTGGACGTCGGTGACCGCCTCGAACCGCTCGACCCACGGGCTGCCCGGCTTGGCGAAGCCGAGGAAGCTCCACGTCGGACCCGCGTCCTTGTGCAGGTACGGGCCGAGCCAGGCCTCGCCGTACTCGGTGTGCAGGTTGAACAGGTTGTGGGCGCCCCCCGCCTCGGAGCGGTAACCCCACGTGTCCGGGCCGTGCCCGAGTCCCCGGAGCGTCACCAGCAGCAGGTTGCGCTGGGGCTCGCGGTAGACGGTGCGCTCGGCGTCGACGGGGAACAGCGACGACAGGCCGCCCTTGCCGGTCGCGACGAGCGTCAGGTCGTGCTCGGCGGCGATCGCATCGAGACTCTCCGGCGTCACCGCGCGCACCTCGAACCGGCCACCCCGGTCGAGGAAACGGCCCAGCCGGTCGTCCGCCCGCAGCCGGACGTCGACGCCCTGCGCGACGTACCGGAAATCCGGGTCGAACTCGAGGACCTCGGCGCGGGTGTCGCCGTCGCCCGAATACAGGCGCGTGCTCATGCCGGTCGAATGGGGTCCGTCGGCGTACAGATCCTCGATGATCCGGGCGTCGGACTCGCGGGACTTGCCGAAGTAGACGGCCGTTCCGGTCGCCGGCACGTCGTTGCGCAGCGACTCGCGATCCCGGTCGCTGAAGACGGTGACGTCGAATCCGGCATCGAGGAAGCCGAGCGCGGCCGTGGTCCCGGCCAGTCCGGCGCCGACGACGGCGACGGAACGTCGAGTGGTGGTCATGGAATCTCCTCGTGATGGGCGGTGATGGATCAGCCGACGTAGGCGCGGTAGCGGTCGGTCACGGTCGAGAGGGACGCGCCGAGCCGGTAACGGGCGCCCCGATGCTCGTCGGGGAGACGGTCGCCCTTGCCGAAGAGCTTGTGGCGCAGCGTTCCCTCGGTGTAGGTCGTCGGGTAGGCACCGCGCTCCTGGAGGACGGGGACGACGTGGGTGATCACGTCCTCGAACGAGCCGGGCGTGACGGCATAGGCGAGGTTGAACCCGTCGACGTCGGTTTCGGCTACCCACTCCTGCAATTGGGTGGCGACGGACTCGCCGGAGCCGACGAAGCGGGGGCCCAGTCCGCCGATGCTCGCCCACTCGGCGATGTCGCGGACCCGCCATTCGCGGCCGTCGTCGTCGGCCTCCTGGAAGGCCGCGACCGCGGAGCGGATGGCGTTGCTCTCGACGTTGCCGATCGGCTCGTCGAGGTCGTAGCGGGACAGGTCGATACCCATCCAGCCGGAGGTGAACACCAGCGCGCCTTCGAGGCTGGCATACCGCTTGTACTCCTCGTGTTTGGCCGCGGCAGCCTCGTCGGTGGCGTCCGTGACGATCGTGGCGAGGGCGTAGATCCGCGCGGAGTACGGATCGCGGCCGGCGTCGACGAGCGCGGCCCGGATGCGGGCCACGGTGTCGCGCAGGACCCGCTTGGACGGCGGCCCGACGAAGATCGCCTCCGCGTTCTCCGCCGCGAAGCGCACGCCGCGCGGCGACGCCCCGGCCTGATAGATCACCGGGGACCGCTGCGGTGACGGTTCGGACAGGTGAATGCCGGGCACCGTGAAATGCGGACCGCGATGCCCGATGTGGTGCACCTTCTCCGGGTCGATGTAGATGCCGCGCTCGGCGTCCCGGACGACGGCGTCGTCCTCCCAGGAGCCCTCCCACAGCTTGTAGAGCACCTCGAGGTACTCGTCGGCGTGGTCGTAGCGGGTGTCGTGATCGAGCTGGTCGGCTTCGCCGAAGTTGCGAGCCGCGGACGGCAGGTATCCGGTGACGACGTTCCATCCGATGCGGCCGCGGGTGAGGTGGTCGAGGGTCGAGAGCCGCCGCGCGAACGGGTAGGGATGCTCGAATCCTGTTCCGGTGGTGATGCCGAAGCCGAGATGCTCGGTCGCCGCGGCCATCGCGGAGACGAGCAGGAGCGGATCGGCCACCGGGATCTGCGCCCCCTGCCGCAGCGCCGCCTCGTCGGTACCGCCGTAGACGTCGTACGTGCCGAGCACATCGGCGATGAACAGGCCGTCGAACAGGCCGCGTTCGAGGAGCCGGGCAAGCTCGGTCCAGTACCCGAGGTCGGTGTAGCGGTGCGACCGGTCCGCGGGGTGGCGCCACAGTCCGGGGGACTGGTGGGCCACGCAGTTCATGTCGAACGCGTTGAAGCGGATGTGCCGTGTCACGCGATGACTCCGGGGCGACGGCCCGCGCTCCAGGCGTAGGGGAGCGGATCCCCGTTGAGCACATGGGCGCCGACGGCCTGCTGCTTGTAGATCAAGGGGTTGTGCGCCGCGACGGTACGTGCGTTGCGCCAGTGCCGGTCCAGGGCCGCCTCCGACGAGGTGATGGACGCGCCGCCGACCTCGAACAGCTGCGTCGTCGCGTCGAGGACGAGCCCGATCACCACCGACTGGGCGCGGGCGGCGGAAGCCTCGGCGCGGTCGAGCAGCTCGGGGTCGTCGGCGCCCGCGTCGAGAAGGACGTCGAGGTCGTCGGCGACGGTGAGCACGGCGGCGCGGGCACCGAAGGCCGCGGCCGACAGCTTCCCGATCACCTGCTGGACCAGCGGGTCGTGCCGTGGCAGATCGGCCACGGCATGGGTGAACGTGCGGGTGCGTGCCCGAACCCAGTCGACGGCGTCGGCCTCGGCGCGCCGGGCGATGCCGGCGAGCACCGCGAGCTGCACCAGCTGCAGGTAGGCGGTCGCGTAGGTGCGGCCCGGGGCGCCGTAGCCGGGCCCGAGGATGCGGTCCTCCGGCACCACGACTCCCGTGAAGGTGGTGGTACCGCTCGCGGTGAGCCGCTGGCCGAAACCGTCCCAGTCGTCGGTCTGCTCGACGCCTGCCTGCTGCGCGTCCACCAGTACCGAGACCCGCTCACCGTCGCGGTCCGCGGCGACGAGGATGTGGTCGGCGTACAGGCTTCCGGTGCTGTAGTACTTGATTCCGTCGAGAACCCAGTCGCCACCCTTGCGGGTGAGGGTCGTGCGGTAGCGGTCGGCGGCACCCACGCCCGGTTCGGTGATGGCGTTGCCGACGAGCGTGCCGTCCGCGGCGGCCGCGAGCCAGTGGCGGGCGCGTTCGTCACCCGCGAGCCTCTGGTCCTCGACGAAGCTCCAGTGCACGCGCAGCGCCTGTGGCAGGTTCGACTCGGCGGCAGCGAGGTCGATCAGCAGGTCGAACAGCTGACGGACCGTGGCACCGAAGCCGCCGAACTCGACCGGTACCCGAAGGGCGCCGAAACGGGCCTCCCGCAGCCACTGCACCTCGTGGAACGGCAGCCGGCGCTCGTGCTCGCGCTGGACGGCTCCCTCGGCGATCCGGTCGAAGATCGGCCGGAAGCGCTCCCGGAGTTCGTTGTCGGTCACGGCCGGCGTCTGGATCGTTGAACTGCTCACCTGTCATGCTCCTCGGTGTGGCGTCGATGTCGACACAACGATGGACAATCGGGCCCGCGATGGCACCGGTTGCGATCGGCCGGAGTTCAATACTGGCGCCGGGAACGGGCGTGTGGCCGCCTCAGATCACCCCGTGCCGCGGTGGAGATGTCCCGTCCAGCGTCCAACGGCCGATGTGCTGCAGCTTCCAGCGCGTCGCGTCGTGCAGGGTGTGGGTGCGTGCGTCGCGCCAGTAGCGGGACAGGTTGGCCGCGCCGGATGCGCTTCGGGTGCCGCCCAGTTCGAACACCGCGTTCGCGGCGTCGAGCGCGGCGCGGGTTGCCGCGACCTTCGCGGTGGCGACGTCGATCGATGCCGCCGCGGCGGTGTCGGCGTCGAGGTCGGCGCGGGCGGAGTCCACCGAGCGGGCCGCGACGGTCAGCAGGGCTTGGGCTGCCCGCACCGTGATCGTCACCTCGCCGGCGAGCTGAGCCAGTAACGGATCGTCCACCGCGCGGTCGACTCCCGCCTCGAAGTGGGGACGGGCGCGGCCGGCCTGCACGACCGCCTCGCGAAGGGCGCCGGTCGCGATCCCCACGTCGATCGCGGCGTGCAGGATCTGTGCCTGTGCCCCGTAGGTGGTGGGCCCGTCGAACAACCCCGAGTACGGGACGATCGACGAGGCGGGCACCGTCACGCCGTCGAGGGTGACGGTGCCACTGGCGGTGGTGCGTTGCCCCATGCCGTCCCAGTCGTCGACGACGGTGAGCCCGACGGCGTCGCGGGGCACGAACGCCACGGCCTTCGGAGTGCCGCGGCCCGGGGTGCCGCCGTCGCCGACCACACTGGCGCGCACGGCGATCCAGTCCGCGAACAGGGCGCCCGTGCTGTAGAACTTGCGGCCCGAGAGGGTGAAATCCGCACCGGACGGGACGAGCACCGTGGTGTCCACGTCGACGGGTTGGGGGCCCCGTTCGCTCTGCGCGTTCGCGAAGAGGGCTCCGGACCGCACCTCACCGTAGAAGAACTCCTGCTGATCCGGGGTTCCCTGCGACCGGAGCAGTTCGAGGAAGGTGAAGTGGGACTGGGGGATCTGCGCGATACTCGGATCCGCCTCGGCGAGGAGCCGGAAGATCTCCACGAGGATCTCGGCGGGCAGGTCGATCCCGCCGTACGCGCGGGGCACCGTCACCGCGCCGAGGCCCGATCCGGCGAACTCGCGGATCTGGGTGTGCGGCAGTTCGCGGTTGGCGTCGCGGAGCGTGGCGTTCTCGGCGAATCGCCGGCCCAGCGCCGTGGCCGTCTCGAGCGCGTGGTCGCCGTCGACGATCCCGGATGTGACGTCGGCAGTGCCCATCTCAGCGGACCCCGGCGGGAAGGAAGGGAACGCTTCCGGACACGGCGCCGCCGGCGCCACCGGTGAACAAGCCGCGTTCGCGCAGGACCGGTAGCACTCCCTCGCCGAACCAGTACAACTCCTCGAGGTGCGGGTATCCCGAGAGGACGAACTCGTCGATGCCCAGCGCGGCGTATTCGGCGATCCGGTCGGCGACTTCGGTATGGCTGCCCACCAGCGCCGTCCCGGCCCCGCCGCGCACGAGACCCACCCCGGTCCACAGGTTCGGCGCCACCTCCAGGTTACGGGCGTCGCGCCAGTCTCCGCTGCGCCGGTTGTTCTCGTGCAGGGCGAGCATGCGGCGTTGTCCTTCGGACTCGCTGCGTGCGAGACCCGCCTGTGCCGCGGTCACCGTTTCGGGGCCGAGGGCCGCGATCAGCCGGTCGGCCTGAGCCCATGCATCGGCGGCGGTGTCCCGGGTGATGACGTGCAGGCGGATGCCGAACCGGATGGTGCGTCCGCGCCGGGAGGCGAGTTCGCGGATCCATGCGATCTTTTCGGCGACGGCCGCCGGCGGCTCACCCCAGGTGAGGTAGACGTCGGCGTGCTCGGTGGCCACCGGGCCCGCGGCGGCGGACGATCCACCGAAGTAGAGCGGGGGGACAGGGCTCGGGAGTGTGGCCAGCGCGGCTTCCGAGACGTTCAGGTGCGTGCCGGAGTGGGTGACGGTCTCGCCGGCCCACAGTCGTCGGACGATCGAGAGGAACTCGTCCGCTCGGGCGTACCGCTCGTCCTTGCCGAGGTGGTCGCCGTACGCGCGCTGCTCGTGGGCCTCGCCGCCGACTACCACGTTGAGCAGGATCCGCCCTGGGGCGTGCAGTGAGAACGTCGCCGCCATCTGCGCGGCGAGGGTGGGGCTGATCAGTCCCGGACGGAACGCCACGAGGAAGGCGAGTCGCTCGGATTCGCGCGCCACCATTGCCGTGGTGAGGAAGGCGTCCTCGCACCATGCGCCGGTAGGGGTGAGTGCGCCGACGAATCCGAACTCCTCGGCGGCGCGGGCGATCGACGCCAGGTACCCGACGGTGGCGCGCCGATCACCGCGGGCCGCCCCGGCGGGCGTTCCGTGGCCGCCGCCGATGATCAGGCGGCTGTCGCCGTAGGTGGGAAGAAACCAGTGGAATGCGAGGGACATTGTTGCGAGGTTAAGGGCGGGGCGGAGCGCGGGCCACGGTTGAAATCGGTCCGATTCGAATTCTGGTGCTCGTCGGATGCCGCCTGCCGAGTGGGACGCGCGGACGGGACGACGAAAGGCGGGGCGAGAGAAGAAACTCTCGCCCCGCGTCTCGAACGACGGTCAGGAAGCTCGGATGAGACGGCGGTCCCCGGTGCCGAAGCGGCGCAGGACCTCCACCACAGCGGGCGACGGCGTTGCCAGGCCACGTGATTCGAGCCACGGCAGGGTACCGTCGATGATGTGCTCGATCGTGAACTCGGCACCGAGTGGGAGCAGCGTCACGCCGTCGGCCACGCGGGTGGTGTGGATGTCGGCGATCAATCCGGCGAGACCGTGCGGGGTGCCGATGTACGACAGGGTGTCTGCGCGACGACGGCCGTCGAGCAGCGCATACTGCTTGCGAGCGCTGCGGGCCTCCTCGGCGACGAGCACCTCGAGATCGACCAGGACGCTGATGCCGTCGGGATCGCGACCGTCGGCGCGGGCTTCGGAGCGTGCCCGATCGCGGAGCTTCGCGCTCTCCCTCAGGTCGGCGGCGCGGATCCGGACCACGTTCGACGGCGAGGCGCTCAGGTCGAGCGTCGGTTCGTCGGCGCGTCCGGTGGTCAGGTCGGCCCAGTAGTGCGGGCCCTCGGGCTCGGCAAGCTCGACGGCGATCCGCAGAGGGCGATCGAGTGAGCGGGTAGTGTTGTGCGACAAGGTTTTCTCCTGGAACATGCGCCGCACCGGTGGTACTCCGGCGCGACGTGGCGGAAGGGGCTGTGAGCGGTCAGCCCGTACAGATGCCCGAGGAGGTCCGGCCCAGATCGACGTGACGACGGCACCAGCGGGCGACGACGGTCGCAGCGGTCTCGGGTGCCATGGGCGATATCCTACACAATCGGTCGGGAATGCTCGATTCGGTGGTGAACCCGCTGTGGGGGTGGGTTCACCACCGGGGTCAGGCCGCGCGGAGCGCGGCGAGCCCCCACTCGCGCGCCAGCAATTCGTACGAACGCAACCGGTCCTCGTGCCGGTGTGTCACCGACGTGACCACGAGCTCGTCCGCCCCGGTGACGCGCTGCAGCGACTCGAGCCGCTCCGCCACGGTGGCGGGAGCGCCGACGAACTGGGTGATCAGCCGGTCGTCGACGAGGCTGCGCTCCTCGTCGGTCAGCGGTGCCGACGTGGCCGGGTCCGGGTACGGGACGGCCCCGTGGCCGGACCGGATGCTGTGCGTCCAGTGCCCGTACGTGGCCGCCAGGTCACGCGCGGAGGCGTCGTCGTCGGCGACGACCGCGTCGGCGGACACCACCACGTACGGCCGGTCGAGGAAGCGGGACGGGCGGAACGCCGCGCGGTACGCCTCGACCGCCTCGACGGTGGTCCCGGGACTGACGTGGTAGTTCGCACCGAACGGCAGGCCCAGCCGTCCGGCCAGCGACGCCGACGGCCCCGCACTGGTCCCGAAGACCCACAGCTCGACGTCCGCGCCCTCGCCGGGGCTGGCGTGCAGCTCGATCCCGTCCTCGGTGCGATAGGTCCCCTCCAGCAGAGCGAGGATGTCGTCCACCTGCCCGTCGAAGTCCGGGGCCTGTGCCCCCGGTTGCTGCAACGCGGCGAACCCGGCGGCCAGGCGCGGGGAGGACAACAACGGACCGGGCTGGTACGGCGGCGGAATGACCAGGCCGTCGCGCACCTCGGTGGCGCGGTGCGATTCCTGTGCGGCGGCCCCGGACCGGTCGGCCGCGAGCGCTTCCGCCCGGCGCTGTCCCGACCGGCCGAGTCCCAGGTCGATCCTGCCCGGATACAGCGCGTCCAGCGTGCCGAACGCCTCGACCACACCGGCCGCGGTGTTGTGGCCGAGCTGAACCGCGGCGGCGCCGACGCGGATCGTGCTGGTGGCGGCGGCGATTGCGCCGATCAGCACGGCCGGCGACGACGACGCGACGGCGACGAAGTGGTGCTCGGCCACCCAATACCGGCGGTACCCCCAGCCTTCCGTCCTCCGGGCCAGGTCGACGGTGTTGTGCACCGCCTGCGCCGTGGTGGATCCCTCGCTGACGGGGGAGAGGTCGAGGACCGAGAGCGGCACCGGATTCGATGCGGTCGTCGTCACCGGGCCTCCTCGTCGCGCGGAGTGCGTTCGCCGGCCTCGACGGCGAACGGCAGCCGGTTCTCCGCCGGGGCGACGGGGCACGTCGCCGCGTCGGTGAACGCACACGGCAGGTTGGCGGCCCGGGTGAAGTCGAGCGTGACCGAGCCGTCGGCGGTCGGCGCGGCGACCTCGAGGATCCGCGCGGCCGGGTAGGTCGTCACGCCGCTGGTCCCGTCGGTGAACAGCACGCGCAGCGGGCCCGAGCCGTCACCGAACGCGACGAGGCGGTGCTCGGCGCCGTCGTGGGTGAAGCGGATCAGCCCGGCCGCGCTGTGGTGGTGCTCGAGGCCGTCGACGACGGCGCCGGTGGTGACGGTCCGCACTTCGTCGAAGGCATCGAAGCGGCCCTGCAGCACCCACTCCGGCGCAGGCTCGTACGCGGGGATTCCGGTGAAGGCCGCCAGAGCCGGCGACTTCGGGTCGTGGATGCGGACGGCGAACCGGCCGGTGCGGCGGATGATCTCGGCGTAGCCGTCGCCGGCCGCGACCCGGACACCGGGTGCGCCCTCGATCGGCTCGTGCACCTCGGTTCCGCCGTCGGATTCGAGGAGCACACGCTCGCCGTCCACCCGCCACGATCCGGGCACCTCGTCGAGGATCGTCGGCTCGGTGTCCAGCCAGTACAGCCCGGTCAGGCTGAGCCAGCCGTCCGGGCAGCGCAGCGCCTCCTCGCGGGCTGCGTGCCAGCTCCGCCAGTCCTCGGTGAACGTCTCTCGGTCGAGTGTGGTGGTCACGATGCCTGAACTCCTTCGTCGATCTCGTGCGGGTGGCGCAGGTCGAGGTGACTGCGCAGGGTGGTGCCCTCGTACTCGGTGCGGAAACTGCCGCGTTCCTGCAGCAGCGGCACGACCTTGTCGACGAATTCGTCGAGGCCGCCGGGGGTGAGGTGCGGAACCAGGATGAAGCCGTCGCTCGCGTCGGTCTGCACATAGCGGTCGATCTCGGCGGCGATGTGTTCGGGGGTGCCGACGAACTGCTGCCGCGCGGTGACCTCGATGATCAGTTCGCGGATGCTGAGCTTCTCGGCCTCGGCCTTCTCCCGCCAGGCCAGCGCGACGGCGCGCGGATCCTTGGCGTGGCGGACACGGCCGCGCGTGATGTTCAGGTTGTCCTCCGGTTCGACGTCCGGAAGCGGGCCCTCGGGGTCGTACCCGGACAGGTCGCGGCCCCACACCTGCTCGAGGAACGCGATCGCGGTCTGCGGGCTCACCTGTTGCAGCCGGATGTGGCGGGCCCGCTCGGCCGCGTCCTCCGCGGAGTCGCCGAGGACGAACGTCGCGGCCGGCAGGATCTTCAGGTCGGCGTGGCTGCGCCCGTATTTCGCGAGGCGACCCTTGACGTCGGCGTAGAAGGCGTGGCCCTCCTCGAGGGTGCCGTGGCCGGTGAAGATGGCGTCGGCCTTGGCGGCGCCGAATTCGCGGCCCTCGTCCGAGTCGCCGGCCTGCAGGAGCACCGGGTGTCCCTGCGGGCTGCGCGGCACCTCGAACCGCCCGGAGATGTCGAACTGGGTGGTGTGGATGTCGAACGGAGCGATGTCGGAATCCGCCGCGAAGATGCCGTTTTCGCGGTCGACGACCGGTGCTCCGGGTCGCCAGCCGTCCCACAGCCGCCGGGTGACGTCGACGATCTCGTGGGCGCGGACATAGCGCTGCGAGTGGTCGAGATAGCCGCCGCGACGGAAGTTCTCGCCGGTGAAGGCGTCGGAGGAGGTGACGAGGTTCCACGCGGCGCGGCCGTCGGACAGATGGTCGAGGGTGGCGAACTGCTTGGCCAGTTCGTACGGCTCGTTGAAGGTGGTGTTGATCGTGCCCGCGAGCCCGAGGTGGGTCGTCGCACCGGCGAGGGCCTCGAGAACCGTGAGGGTGTCGGGCCGGCCGACGACGTCGAGATCGTGGATGCGGCCGCGGTGCTCGCGCAGCCGCAGTCCCTCGGCCAGGAAGAAGAAGTCGAACAGTCCGCGTTCTGCGGTCCGAACCAGGTGCAGGAAGGACTCGAAGTCGATCTGGCTCTTCGATTCGGGATCCGCCCACACGGTCGTGTTGTTGACGCCCGGGAAGTGCGCGGCCAGGTGGACTTGCTTTCGAACGGTGTTCTGCGACATGGTGATCGGCCTCCTCAGGCGGTGGCGTAGCGGTTGGCGGGGCGCGGCAGGCCGAGACGGTCCCGCAGGGTTCCGGTGGACGTCGGGACCTGCGGCCGCAACACCGGCAGGACCCGTTCGGTGAGCGCCGCGACCGTGCCGGCGAGGGCCAGCGGACGTAGCACCACGCCGTCCAGGCCGTCCACGTCCCCGAGGAGTGCGAGCAGCCCGGCCGGGCCGCCGCGGTAGAACAGCGACTCCGGGGTGTAGGCAGCGCCGGCCCAGTTCTCGAGCTGGGCCAGGTCCGCGGCGGCGGTGGCGTCGTCAGCGGCGAGCAGCACGTCGATGTCGAGCAGCACCGCCGGTCGCCGATCACCGGCCTGCGCGCGCAGGCGTTCGGCCAGGTTCGCGGCGGACCCGAGGTCGGCGGCCTCGATACGCACGAGATCGGCGCGTTCCGCGGCGAAGTCGAACGACTGCTCGTCCGCTACCGCAACCGCGACGAGGGGCCGCCCCTGGGGTGACCGGGGCGTGATCGACGGACCTTTGACGGAGAAGTGCTCGCCGACGAAGTCGATGTAGTGCAGCTTGTCCCGGTCGACGAACCGGCCGGTGGCGACGTCGCGGATCTCGGCGTCGTCCTCCCAGCTGTCCCACAGGCGGGCCGCGACCTCGGCGGCTTCGGCGGCCTCGGCCCACAGTGAGCCGGTGTCCTGGGTGCCCTTGCGGCCGAACAGGGCGGCCCGGTCCTCGCCCTCGGAGACAGCGACCTGCCACCCCGCACGACCGGCCGTGGTGTGGTCGAGGGTTTGTACGGCCTTGGCCACGTGGAACGGTTCGGTGTGGGTCACCGTCGCGGTGGGGATCAACCCGATCCGCGCGGTGACGGCGGACAGGCGCGCGGCGACGCCGACCGCTTCGAGCCGGCCGCGCACGGTGTCTGCGCCGGAGTCGATACCGAACGAGTCCGGGATGAAGGCCAGGTCGACGCCGGCACGGTCCGCACGGCCCACGAAATCCGCCCAGTAGCGGGCGGTGAACACGTCCTCCGCGCGTGAATCCGTGCGACGCCACGAATGCGGATGCGTGCCGGTTCCGCGGAATTCGAGGGCGAGCAACAACTGTGAACTATCGGGCATGCCGAACCTTCCCTGGAATGGCATCGAGCAGCAGTTTCGTGTACTCGTGCTGTGGTCTTTCGAAAATCTCTGCGGTGGTTCCCGATTCGACGATTTCGCCGGACCGCATCACCGCGACGGTGTCGCTGATCTGCCGGACCACGGCAAGATCGTGGGAGATGAACAGGTAGCTCAGCCTCAGCTCGTCCTGCAGGCGGGCGAGCAGGTCGAGGATCTGCGCCTGGACCGACACGTCGAGCGCGGAGACGGGCTCGTCGAGCACGAGGAGTTCCGGGTGCAGCGCGAGCGCACGGGCGATCGCAACGCGCTGTCGTTGTCCGCCGGACAGTTCCGCGGGTCTGCGCTCGAGGTGTGCCGTGCTCAGCGCCACCTGCTCGAGCAGCTCCGCAACACGTTCGGCGCGCTCGCTTTTCGTGCCTATGCCGAAGGCTTCGAGCGGTTCGGCCACGACGTCGCGGATGCGGAGCTTGGGATTGAGGGCCGCATAGGGGTTCTGGTGGACGATCTGCACCCGGCGGCGGAGCTCGCGCAGGTCCCGGCCGCGCAGCGCGGTGATGTCCCGCCCGTCGAACCGGACCTGCCCGGACGTGGCGGATTCCAGTCGGATCGCGATGCGGGACACCGTGGACTTGCCGGAACCGGACTCGCCGACCAGGGACAGGGTGCGACCGCGCGGAACCGAGAAGGAGACGGCGCGCACCGCCTCGAGCGACGTGCGCCGGTCGATGCGGAAGGTCTTCGAGACCCCGGATACGGTGAGCAGGGGTTCCGCGGGTCCGCGGCCGGGCCGGGCCGCGGCGCCGGCGAGGCTCGGTGCGGCGGCGACGAGCGCCCGGGTGTACTCGTGCCGGGGGTTCTCGAGGATCTGCCGGGCCGGCCCGGCCTCGACGATCCGGCCCTGGCTCATCACGACGATGCGGTCGGCGCGGTCGGCGGCGACGCCGAGGTCGTGGGTGATGAGAAGGACCGCGGTACCGGTCTCGGCGATGCGGCTGTCGAGGTGGTCGAGGATGCGCCGCTGCACGGTGACGTCGAGGGCGCTGGTCGGCTCGTCGGCGATGACGAGGTCCGGCCGGCATGCGAGCGCGATGCCTATGAGCACGCGCTGCCGCTGCCCGCCGGACAGGTCCTGCGGGTACTGCCTGGCACGGAGTTCGGGATCATCGAGCCCGGCTTCCGCGAGGATGCGCCGCGCGTCGGTCTTCGCGGTGCGCCGGTCGGCGAGACCGTGGATACGCAGGACCTCGGCGACCTGGTCACCGATGCGGACGACCGGGTTCAGGGACGTGGTGGGGTCCTGTGGCACGAGTCCGATGCGGGCACCGCGCACCTTCTCGAAGGCGCGTTCGGGCAGGGAGTCCAGTCGCTGCCCGTCGAACGTGACGGTACCGCCGGTGATCCGGCCGCTACCCGACAGCAGGCCGAGGATCGCATGTGCGGTCGTCGACTTGCCGGAACCGGACTCGCCGACCACCGCGACGACCTCACCCCGGGAAAGCGTGAAGCCGACCCCGTCCACCGCGGTGACCGGGTCGCGACGGCTGCCGTACTCGACCCGCAGGTCGCGAACGTCCAGCAGGGGCGCGGTCATCGAGTGCTCCGTTCTTCGATGGCGTGACCGAGGTGGTGCGCCGACAGGACGACCGCCACGATGACCAGGCCGGGCAGTGTCGTCATCCACCAGGCAGTGGCCAGGTAGTTCCGGCCTTCGGAGATCAACGATCCCCATTCCGGGGTGGGCGGCACCGCGCCGAAGCCGAGGAAGCTCAGCGACGACACGGCGAGCACGGCCATGCCGAATTCGACCGCCGCGAGCGCGACGACGGGGGCGTACGAGTTGCGCAGCACGTGCCGGCGCAGGACGGTGTGCCAGCGGGCACCGCATGCGAACGCCGCCTCGACGTACAGGGCGCGGCGCACGCGCAGGACCTCCGACCGCATGACGCGGGCGAAGTTCGCGACGAGCCCGACGCCGACCGCGATCGCCACGTTCATGGTGCCGAATCCGAGGGCGGTGACGAGCGCCAGGGACAGCAGCAGGGCGGGGATGGACAGCAGAACATCGACGACCCGCATGAGTAGCCCGTCGACCACTCCACCGACCGCACCGGAGAGCAACCCGACGAGCGAGCCGACGACGAGAGCGATTCCGACGGCGACGAGCGTCGCGGTCAGGGACAGGCCCGCACCGTGCACGACCCGGGTGTACACATCGCGCCCGATGTTGTCGGTGCCGAACCAGTGCGCCGCGGACGGCCCCTGCAACTTGTCGGCCGGGACGCCCTGCAGCGGATCACCGGACGCGAAGACCGAGGGGAACAGAGCGAAGCCGACGGCGAGGAACAGCACAGTAGTCGAGACCACGAGAACCCCGTAGCGGCGCAGGGCGCTCGTCGCCCCCCGGAGCCGGGACGGTCCGTGTGGCCCGGCCGCGGTCTGCGCGGATGCGGCGACCGGTTCCCGGATCAGGACGTCAGACATGAGCCTTCCTCTCCTCCTCCACCGCGAAGCCGGTGAGTTCGGTGGTCACCTCGGCGGGCGTCGGATGCGAGGGCGAACCGCCGCCGCGACGGCCGTCGACGATGCGCGGATCGATGAGCGGATAGACCAGGTCCACCGCGAGGTTGACGAGCACGAAGATCACCGCACTGAAGACCACGATGCCCTGGACGACGGGAATATCCTGCGCCAGAACAGAAGTCTGGGTCAGCCGACCGACACCGGCGCGGGAGAACACCGTCTCGACGACCACGGACCCCGCCAACAGGTTGCCGACCGTCACCCCGGCGATGGTGAATGCGGGGATGCTGGACAGCCGCAGTGTGTGCCGGGTCTGGATGCGCCACCGGGACGCGCCCTTGGCGCGAGCTGCTTCGACGAACGGTTGCCGCCATGTGGTCTGCAGGCTCGCGGCGAGGACCTGCGCGATCACCGCCCCGGTGGGGAGCGCGAGGGTGATCGCGGGCAGCACCAGATGCTCGATGCCCTGGTCGCCGAATGCCGGAAGCAGCTTCATACGGAACGAGAAGAGCTGGAGCAGAAGCAGTCCCACCCAGAAGGTCGGAACCGCGACACCGAGCGGCGGCAGCGAGAACAGCGTGCTGCGCAGCCACCGGGCGCGCGTGTACGTGGCGACGAACGCGATCGAGGTGCCGAGGAGCACGGCGAGCGCCAGGGCGACCGCGGCCAGGGCCAGGGTGCTGGGTACGGCGGCGGCGATCGCTTCGGTCACGGGTTGTCCCGTGACGATCGAGATACCGAAGTCACCCCGGACGGCGTTGCTCAGCGCAGTGAGGTACTGCCCCGACAACGGACGGTCGAGCCCGTACCGCTCCTGCAGTTGCGCGACAGCGGCCGCATCCACCGGTGTGCCGCTGCCGGCGCCGTCGACCGCGATGCTCACCGGGTCGGACGGCAGCAGGTACAGCACGCCGAACGAGACGGTGAACGCCGCCCACAGCACCAGCAGCGCCTGCACGAGCCGGGAACCGAGATACCGGGCCATGGTCTACGCGCTCAGCCAGGTGTCGAAGAACTGCAACCGGGCGGAGGCCTCGAACTTCAGGTCCTGCACCGCCCCCGCCGCACCGATGGCCTGGGACAGCTCCACGGTCGGCAGCCACAGGCCGTTGTCGAGGACGAGCTGCTGTGCCTGCTCGCTCAGCTCGCCGCGTTCGGCCGGGTCGGTGGTGCGCAGCTGCGCAGACAGGACCTCGTCCAGTGCCGGGATCGGGCCGCGGTTGTTGAGGTTGCGCCCGTCGAGTCCGAACGTGGTGCGCAGGATGTCGCCGTCGGCGCGCGTGCTGTTGTAGTAGGTGGCGTCGAAGTCCTTCGCACCCTGCCGGGCAGTGGCTTCCGGGGTGGAGACCAGGTCGAGCTGCAGGTCGATACCGACCTCGCGCAGCTGCTGCTGCACGAGCTCGAGGATCGCCTGGTTGCCGGCGAACACCGAACTGAACAACACCGAGAAGGACAGGCGGTTGCCGTCCTTGACACGGATGCCGTCCGGGCCGGGAACCCAGCCGGCGGCGTCGAGGATCGACTTCGCCTTCTCCGGGTCGTAGGCGACGTCGTCGAGCGCGACGTAGCCAGGGGTGCGGGAGGCGAGGGTGCTGGTCGCGGGCCGGAAATCGGGGCCGAGGACGGTGTCGACGAGTTCCTGGCGGTCGAGGGCCGGCACGAGCGCGGCGCGCACCGCCGGATCGGTCAGGACGCCACGGGTGACGTTCGGCTGGAAACCGAACGGAACACCCGGGTTCGGTGTGGTGAGGATCCGTCCGCCGCTGCCTTCGATCTGGGAAGCGTCCTGCGGCAGCGCATCGCTGATCGCGTCGAGCTGGCCGGATGCGAGGCTGCCGGTGCGTACACCGGACTCCGGGACGATCGTGAACTCGATGCGATCGAGGTAGGCCTCGCCGTCGTGCGCGAACACGTCGGATCCCCACGCGTATCCGGTGCGCTTGACCAGCGTGGCGGACTTGTCCTGCTGGTAGTCCTCGTAGACGAAGGGACCGGTGCCGGACAGGTCGCCGGCGCAGCGTTCCTCCGCGGACTTCGCGACGTCCCTGTCGGACAGGAAGCCGAGCTGCAGCGTCGACGACGCCTGCAGGAACTGCGCGTTCGGACCGGCGAAGGACACCTGGGCGGTGAGCGGATCGAGCACCGTGGTGCCGGTGTACCCCGACAGGTAGCTCGCCGCCAGCGCTGCCTTGGCGCCGGTGAGGGTCTGGACGATCGCGTCGAAGTTCTTCTTCACCGACTCCGCGGTGAACGGGGTGCCGTCACTGAATGTCACGCCGTCCTTCAGCCGGAACGTGAACGCCGAGGCGTTCCCGTTCACCTCCCAGCTTTCGGCGAGCCACGGCTTCAGTTCACCGGTCCCGGGGTCCTGATCGGTGAGCGAGTCGACGATTTGACGGGCGACGTAGATGGTCTGGTTGCTGCCGGCCTGCGCGGGATCGGCACACGTGGGGGCCTGGGACAGGCCGTAGCGCAGGGTGCCGCCGGGCTGCGGGGTGCCGCCACCGGAGGAGGTGCCCGCCGTGTCGGTGCCGCACGCGGCGAGCCCACCGGCGAGGATTGCGGCGGTGGCGCCCGCGACGGCGCGACGTCGGGCGGCAGAGGTGAACGGAACAGGCACCGGGGAACTCCATGATCTCGTGAGGCGCCGGTGGCACCGCGCTTCGCGATGCCATCGGCCGGGCAGACGGTCGTAGTTCTTCGACTGGAAGGCGCCGCTCAGGCGCGACAGGACCGTGGGAGACAGAGGCCCGAGCACTGACGGCACAGGTCGACGTGCAGGCGCGCCCACGCGCCCACGAACCCCTCGCCTGCCATGCCTTCTCCTCCATCGTTCCCGGCGGTAGCACCCTCACCTGCGGCGGCAGGGGGTTGCTGCGACGTCGTCGAGCCGGGTCTCTCGGTCGCTCTGGATGGTTCCCGGTGACCGTACGCGTTGCGAACGAGTTCGGAGAACCCTTTCGCTCACCGTGATCGAAACCCGGCGCCGGCACGACGGCGCCGGTCGGCGAGCGCACAGAGCAGCGACACCGAGAGCAGGGCAGCGCACACCGCGAGGCCGGCCGACGCGGCACCGGCGAAGTCGTCCCCGTCCGTCGCCAGCGCCGACAGATACAGGCCGGACACCGCGGCGAGGGCGACCGTCGCGGACAACCGTTGTGACAGCTGCAGGAACCCGGCCGCGACACCGTGACCGCCCTCCGGTGACGACTCGAGTGTCAGCGCCCGGTTGGGTGCATCCACGAATCCACCCGAGAGGCCCGACAGAGCGGCCAGCACCACGAACACCGGCATCGTGGCCTCGTGCTGCACAGCGGCGGCGTAGCCACCGACGACGGCGATCTCGGCTGCCACCACCACGACGACCGTCACCCGGCCGTATCGCGCGACGACCCGCCACCCCACGGCCGAGGCGACGGCCATCGCGGCGGCGGCGACGGACAGCACGGCGGCCGCCTGGACAGCGGCATAGCCGCGCCCCTCGATGAGATACAGGCTCACGACGGTGTTCAGGGACAGCACCGCACCGAACCAGAACAGTGCGACCAAGGTGCCTAGGACGTATCCGCCGGATCCGGTCAGTTCGGGAAGCAGCACGGGCCTGCCGCCGCGCGCGGCGACACGGCGTTCCCACCACAGGAAGGTGGCGAGTGACACCGCCGCTCCCCCGACGGCGAACACCGCACCCACCGGACCCGGATCGGAGACCACGGGCAGCATCACCAGCGTCGTGGCCGCCGCGAGGAGTGCGAGGCCCCCGGCATCGACCCCGCTGCGGGCCGACGGTCGTCCCCGATCGGGTGGCAGGCGGCGGGCAGCCAGCACGAGTGTGACGAGTGCGCACGGCACGTTGAGAATCAGCAGAACGCGCCATCCGTACTCCCCGGGCGCAGCGCCGAGCACCAGCCCCCCGACGAGCGGACCGCACAGCCCGGCGAGGCCCCCGGCGGTGCTGTAGGCGGCCAGGGCCCGAGCGCGCGCCGGGCCGGTGTAGTTCTCGGCCAGGATCCCGAGCACCTGCGCGCTGATCAGGCCGGCCCCGACCCCCTGACCGGCCCGTGCGGCGACGACCGTCCAGGGGTCGGACGCGACAGCTCCGCACACTCCCATGACCGCGAAGAGGGTCATGCCCGCGAGGAACAGCCGCCGCCGGCCGGCCACATCGCCGAGCCGGCCCGCCGGGACCAGCGCAAGACCGAAGCTGAGCGAGTATGCGGCCAGGATCCACTGCACCTGCGAAACGCCCGCGTCGAGACCGGTCCGCAGGGCGGGGAGGCCGATGTTCAGCACCGACGAATCGAGCAGGGTGGTGAAGCCGGCGGCCGCACAGACCGGCACCACCGACGTCGTCTGCCGGGGCGTCTGCGCCCGATCGGTGAGTGTCACGCGGGAGGGGGGCTAACCGCCGACCGACACCGGATCGGCCGGTACCCGCAGCCCGAGGTTGTGCCGCAGCGTGGTTCCGGTGTACTCGGCGCGGAGGACACCACGGTCCTGCAGCAGGGGCACCACCTCGTCGACGAAGGCGTCGAGTCCCCAGGGCACGAGGTGCGATCCGAGGATGAACCCGTCCGAGCCGTCGTTCTGCACGAAGGCGTCGATCTGCTCGGCGATCCGTGCCGCGGTACCGACGAGCGGTCCGCGCTCGAACTGGTCGATCACGACCTCTCGCAGGGTCAGCTTCTTCTCCTCCGCGATCGCGCGGAGCCGTGCGACGGTCTCGAACCGGTCCTGGTGGACGAAGGCCCGTCCCTGGATGATCGGCTCGGCGTCGAGGTCGGGATCGATGTCCGGCAGCGGGCCCTCCGGATCGAATTCGGACAGATCCCGATTCCAGATCTGCTCGAGCAGGATCAGTGCGGTCTGCCCGGTGACCTGCTGGTTACGGATCTCGTGGTACTTCTCGACGGCCTCGGCCTCGGTGTCCCCGATCACGAAGCTCGCCGACGGCAGGATCTTGATGTCGTCGGCGGAGCGGCCGGCAGCGATCGCCCGGGCCTTGACATCTCGGTAGAAATCCGTGGCCTCGGGCAGTTTCCCGTACGGGGAGAAGATGGCATCGGCGTTCGCGGCAGCGAAGTCCCGGCCCTGCGGGGACACCCCGGCCTGGAGGATCACCGGGCGTCCCTGGGGGCTGCGCGGAACCGTGAACCTGCCGTGGACGTCGAAGTGGTTGCCGTGGTATGCGAAGGTGCCGGCATCGGGTCGACGCAGGAACCGGCCGCCGGCCTTGTCGGCGACGATGTCGTCACTACGCCACGAATCCCAGAGCTGACGGATGAGCGTCAGGTTCTCCTCCGCGCGCTCGTACCGTTGGGAGCGATCCAGGAAGCCGCCGCGGCGGAAGTTGCGCCCGGTGAAGGCATCGAAGGAGGTGACCACGTTCCACGCGGCCCGGCCGCCGGAGAGGTGATCGAGAGAGGCGATCTGCCGAGCCAGCTCGTACGGCTCGTTGAACGTCGCGTTTATGGTGGCGGCCAGGCCGAGGTGGTCCGTGACGGCGGCCAGCGACGCTAGGACCGTGAAGGTGTCGGGCCGGCCGATGATGTCCTGATCGAAAATCCGGCCCGCACGCTCGCGCAGCACGAGGCCCTCGGCAAGGAAGAAGAAGTCGAACCTGCCGCGCTCGGCGGTACGGGCGGTGTGCTCGAAGGTCGAGAACTCGATCTGGCTGCCTGCCCGGGGATCCCACCATGCGGTGTGGTGATTGACACCGCCGAGGTAGGCCCCGAGGATGACCTGCTTGCGTGTGCTCATCGGTCGTGTCCTTCGGTTCCGGCCGTGGTGACGGCGTAGCGGTTGGGAACGTCGGTCGGCAGATCCAGAAGTCCGCGCAGGGACGTGCCGGGGTATTCGGAGCGGAACAACTCGCGCTGTTGCAGGATCGGGACGAGCACGTCGACGATGACGTCGAGATCGTCGACTGCCACCCCGGGTCGGAGCCGGAAGCCGTCGATACCCTGTCGACGCCACTCACCGATCCGGTCGGCGAGTTCGGCCGCCGACCCGGTGAACACGAGTGCATGCGAGTCGAAGGCGCTGCCCGCGAGTGCGTCGAGACGCCGGAGCCGCTCGGCTCCGCTCTCGCGCGGAGTGTCGAGGAACACCACGAGGTCCGCATACACCCGCAGCGGTTCACCGACCCGCCCGACCCGCACGCCCGCCGCCGTGACCTCGTCGACGAGGTCACGCACACGGCGGGTGTCCGACGGGGTGACGAACACCAGATCTGCCTGCCGCGAAGCCAGTTCGTACGGAAGGTCGCGGTGGGCCAGCAGTGCGACCACCGGCTGTCCCTGCGGCGGTCGGGGTGTGATCGACGGCCCCCGAACGTGGAAGAACCGGCCTTCGAAGTCGATGTAGTGCAGCTTGTCGCGGTCGATGAACCGTCGCGTCCTCACGTCGCGGAGCTCCGCATCGTCCTCCCAGCTGTCCCACAGCCGCCGAACGACCTCGACGGCGTCGGCGGCCTCGTCGAACAGGTCGTGGACGAACTCGGGCAGGCGATTCTCGGCGAGCGCCTGCCGGTCGCGCTTGTCGAGTCCGGGGATGTCGCGCCGGCCGAAGTGTGCGGCCTCCTGCGCGGAGGAGGACACCTTGACCTGCCAGCCGGCGCGGCCGTGCGATGTGTAGTCGAGGGTGGCCAGCGCCTTGGACACGTGGAACGGTTCGGTGTGCGTGGTGGTGATCGTCGGGATCAGCCCGATGTGCCGGGTCGACGGTGCAACCCGCGCGGCGATCAGGTGCGCATCGAGCCGGACCCGTACCCGGTCCACCGCGTCGGGGTCCTCGCTCGTGTACGGGTTCGACGGTACGGCAAGGGAATCCTCGATCGTGACGAAGTCCAGCAGTCCACGCTCTGCCGTGGTGACGAGATCGGTCCAGTATGCGGACGAGCTCAATTCGTCGGGACGGGAATTCTCTTCACGCCAGGCGGCGGGATGCCAGCCGGCGCCGTCGAGAGCGACGGCGAGGTGGACGGGTGTTGTCGAGGTCATCGGCGAGACTCCTGGTCGGTGTGCGGCGGGGATCGGTGGCGTCACACGGGTGTCCGGCCGCGGGGCGCACCGGCAGCACCGCGGGCTCGCGATGCTGCCGGGTCTGGTGGGAGGATTTCGGGCCGGGGACCGAGCCGCGGCCGATCAGGGTTTCTCGGTCGCTCTTGATGGTTCCCGCCGAGGATAGGACGCACGGCCCCGGTTCCTGAACCGTTGCACTCACCGTGAACGAAAAGACTTGCGGCGGAGGAGACCGCGCCGCAGCCAACCGCACGAGAATCGGACGTCCACACCCGTCGCGACGGCTGTGGACGTCCGATTCGTGCACTGCCTCGAGCCGCTCGGCGCGGTTCAGCCCGTCCGCAACCGGATCAGCATCTTTTCGAAGGGGTGCGGCCCGATCTCCTCGGCCGGTCGGCCGGGATCGAACAGGGCGGTGTATCCCGCGGCCAGGTACAGCGCGACTGCCTCGGGTTGACGCCACCCGGTGGTCAGGTAGATGCGGGCGTACCCCCTCCGGGCCGCCTCGGCCTCGAGTTTCTCCAGCACGAGTCTGCCGAGTCCGCGCCGCCGGTGCTTTTTCGACGTCCAAATGCGCTTGAGCTCAGCGGTGGTCGCGTCGTAGCGCCGGAACGCGCCTCCGGCGACAGGTTCGCCGTCCTCGACGAGCACCAGCAACGTGCCGTCGGGTCCGGCGAACTCGTCGGCCGGGTGGGTGGTGAGGGTATGGATCTGCTCGTCGAGCGGACGTTCGTAGCGGGTGCTGTATTCGACGGCGAGTTCGGCGAGCAGCGGGGCGGCCAGCGGGTCGTCCTGCCGCACGGTGCAGACCTGGATGTGGCGGGCGGTGGTCATCGCGCGGTCACCGCCTCGCGGGTGCCGAACCGGAACGGCTCCGGTGCGACGGTCGTGCCCTCGACGAGACCTGCGATCAGCTCGCCGATCGCGGGGGCGAACTTGAAGCCGTGCCCGGAGAAGCCTGCGGCTACGACGACGGCGCCGATGCGGTCCACGACGAAATTGCTGTCGGGTGTGCTGGTGTACAGGCAGGTGTCGGCCACGGCGCTGCCCGGGTCGACGCCGGGCAGCCACCGGGCAGCGTAGGCGGCGAGCCGCGCGACGCCGGCGGGGTCGGCCCGGAAGGTTCTTGTCTCGGGCGTCACTTCGGGTCCGGTGCCGTGCTCGCCGATCTTGATGCCGTCCTCGGCGCCCAGCCCGTAGATGCCGGCTGTCGTGAGCAACGCGCCGGGGTGATGCACGAAGCTCGGCCAGTCGGGCCCTGTGACGGGAACGAAGTGTGCGGGCTGCTCCTGCGTGGTGCGCATCGCCGGGAGGAGGGGCGCCGGATCCGAAGCCCGGGTGAGCAACCGGTGCGACCACGCGCCGGCCGCCACGACGACGTGCCGGGCGCGCACCACCGCGTCCGGGGTGACCACGTCGACGCCGTTTCCGTGACTGTGCAGGCTTTCGACCACGGTCCCGTGCCGCACGTCGGCCCCGGCCTGCGCCGCGGCATCCTGGAACGCGGCGACCGCGCGGTCGGCGTGCAGCCGTCCCGCCTCGGGATGATGCACGACGGTTGTGTCGAACCGTATTCCGGGCCAACGACGTTCCGCGGCACGCGGCTCGAGGACCTCGTGCCGGACGCCGAGGGCGGCCAGCGACCGGGCACGTGCCTCGACGACGGCGGGCAGTCCGTGGTCGACCGCGCCGGTGAGGGTCAGTACCTCCGTGCCCGTGGTGTCCTGCAGGTGCCGCCAGAGCGGCAGGGCACGGCCGGCGAGGGCCGTGTAGAACTCGCCGTCGTAGGCTTGCCGGTAGATGCGGGAACTGCCGTGCGAGGCGCCGCGACGGTGACCCGGCTCGAACTGTTCGAGCAGGATCACCACCTTCCCGCGGGCGGCCAGGCGCCACGCCGCCGCCGACCCGATGACGCCGCCCCCGACGATCACGATGTCGGCCCGGAGCTCCACCTGACTCATTGCTGTCCCTCCCCTGGCTGTCGTCCGGCTACTGCTTCTTCGGCAGGCCCGGAGGATTGATCACCGAGGTCGCGACAGCCTCGTTCGCGATACCCCATCGGTCGAGCACCTGCTGGTAGGTGCCGTTCTCGATGACGTGGTTGAGTGCCGCGTTGATCGCCTCGATCAGGCCGTTGTCCTTCTTGGTCAGGACCGCGATCTCGCCCTGCAGGTCCGCACCCGCGCCGGAGAACGTGCCGGCGATCTCGGTCTCCCCGGCCTGGATGACGTGGAACGACGCGGACGGATTGGGCCCGAAGTAGGCGTCGATGCGGCCGGAGCCGAGCGCGAGGTAGTAGTCGGTGGCGTTCTGGAAGTAGAGGATTTCGGTGGGCTCGAGGCCCGCGGCGACGTTCTGCTCGTTCCACTCGACGAGGAGCGCCTCCTGGTTGGTGCCGGAGCTCACGCCGACTTTCAGACCCGCGACATCCTTCGGATCCTTCACCTCGATCCCGCTGTCCTTCTTCACCTCGAAGGCGAGGTTGTCGAGACGGTAGGTGGAGAAGTCGTACTTCTCCTTGCGTTCCTCCGTGACGGTGACATTGGAGATGAACACGTCCGCTTCACCGGAGTCGACGCGCACGAAGTTCTGTGCCCAGTCCGCGGCGGTGAGCTCGACGTCGAGGTCGAGAACGTCGCCGAGGAGATGTGCGAAGTCGGTCTCGGACCCGATGATGGTCTTGTCGTCGTCGGCATAGAACCGCAGCGGGGGTGCGGTGCCGGCGGACCCTGTGACGATGAGGGTGCCGCGGTCGCGGATGGGCTGCGGGACCTTGGCGGCGATTTCGGGTACGGAGTCGGTGGTGATGCGGTTCTGGTCGGCGGTGAGGTTGTAGCCGGAAGAGGTGGCCGCGTCGGGCTCGTCGGTGCCGCTGCCGGAGCTGCAGGCGGCGACCGACAGCAGGGCGACGGCGGTCAGGGCCGAGGCGACCAGCCTCGTGCGTCGGGTGAACGCGGACATCATTGCCTTTCGGGAGGACTTCAGAGGACTTTGGACAGGAAGGCGCGGGTGCGTTCCTGGGTGGGTCGGTCGAGAACCTGCGCGGGCGGCCCCTGTTCGACGACGACGCCGCCGTCCATGAACACGACGGTGTCGGCAACCTCACGCGCGAAGCCGATCTCGTGGGTGACGATCACGAGGGTCGCGCCGTCGCGGGCCAGGTCGCGGATCACCTCGAGCACCTCGCCGACCAGTTCGGGGTCGAGCGCGGAGGTCGGCTCGTCGAACAGGATCACGGCCGGGCGCAGCGCGAGTGCGCGGGCGATGGCGACGCGCTGCTGCTGCCCACCGGACAGCTGTTTGGGGTAGTCGTGGATCTTGTCGCCGACACCGACCCGGTCGAGCAGTTCCCGGGCGAGCGTCTCGACCTCGGTGCGGTCGCGGCGCTGCGCGGAGATCGGCGCCTCGACCACGTTCTCGAGCACGGTCAGGTGCGGGAAGAGGTTGAAGTTCTGGAACACGAATCCGATGCGTGACCGTTGACGGAGGATGTCCTTCTCGCGCAACTCGTGCAGCTTGTTGCCCCGGCGGCGGTAGCCGACGAGTTCGCCGTCGATACGGACCGTGCCGCGGTCGACCTTCTCGAGGTGGTTGAGGGTGCGCAGCAGGGTGGACTTGCCGGAGCCGGAGGGGCCGAGGATCACCGTGACCTCGCCCTTGCGGACTTTCAGGTCCACACCCCTCAGGACCTCGAGCGATCCGAACGACTTGTGCACGCCCCGGACGTCGACGGCATACGTGGTGGGGTCGACCGGCGTGGTCATCGGGTGGCTCCCCGGGGTGCGGCAATACCCGAGTCACGGATCTCGCGGAACTTGCCGACGGTCTTCTGCCAGGGGGTGAGCGGGAGGGCGCGGGACGAGCCGCGCGCGTAGTGCCGCTCCACGTAGTACTGGACGATCGACAATGCGGTGGTGAGCACGATGTACCAGACGGTGGCCACCATGAGCAGGGGCACGACCCGGCCGTTGCGGCCGAAGACGACCTGCACCTGGTAGAACAGCTCGGCGATCGCCATCGTGGAGACGATCGAGGTGCCCTTGAACAGGCTGATGACCTCGTTGGCGGCGTTGGGCAGAATCGATCGCATGGCCTGCGGCAGAATAATCTTGAAGAACTGCCGGCGACGAGGGATGCCCAGGGCCTGCGACGCTTCGATCTGGCCGTGGTCCACGGAGATGACGCCGGCGCGGATGATCTCCGCCGAGTAGGCGGCCTGATGCAGGGCCAGGCCGATCACCGCGGCGGTGAAGCCGGAGATCACGCCGGTGACCTCGAACTCGAAGAACGACGGTCCGAACGGGACACCCAGCGACAGCGTTCGGTACAGGTACGCGATATTGAACCAGAACAGCAGCTGCACGATGAGCGGGATGGATCGGAATGCCCAGATGTACACCCAGGAGATCACCTGCAGGACGGGATTCCTCGACAGCCTGCCGACGGCGAGCAGCACGCCGAGCCCGAATCCGAGAACCGTTCCCCACACGGTGAGTTCGATGGTCACCACCAGGGCCGAGAGCACGGACTGTGCGGTGAAGTACCGAGCGAACGTCGCCCAGTCCCAGCCCGGGTTGGTAGCCAGGCCGTGCACGAACTGCGCCACCAGGACGAGGGCGAGGGCGGCGACCAGCCAGCGCAGCGGGTGGCGGGCGGGGGCGACGATCAACCCTGCGTCGTCGGGCTCCGCGGTGCTCGCCGGCGCAGGACGGATCCCGGTCGGCGCGCTCACGCCGACCCACCGGGGAAAGCGTTCATCGGGTAGTACCTTTCACGGATCTCGGGTGAGTGATCGGCGTGCACACCGGGAGGGCGGGACGCGTGGACACCACTCTCGCCCGGCGGGGTCCTGCTCGTCACGGATTCCGATCCGGTTGATTCGAACCCGGCTCCGGGCCTGAGCAGTCCGCGGGGATACTGCACCCCTGAATGGCCGAATGTCACACGGGTTCGATCTACTCGAACCCGTGTGACATTCGGTCGTGTGCAGCAGCGGTGCGCGGGCGTGGGGCTAGCCGATCGGCACCCGCGTCGTCTCAGGCAGCGCCGGTTCCTCGGTCGCGCGTGCATAGACGGTCTCGCCGGGTGCGAGACCGAGAGCGCGTGCGTCACCGCGGGTGACCTGCGCGGTGAAGTCCTCACCGGTTGCGGCGTTGCGCAGCTCGACGCGGACCTCGAACCCGAGGTGCACGACCCGCTCCACCGTCGCGCGGGTGACACCCACGGACCCGGTGGCGCCCGCGTCCCGGGCCGAATCGAATTCGCGGCCGAGACGGATGTCGTGCGGCCGCACCAGCTTTCCGTTCAGCTTGGAGACATTGCCCAGGAACGACATCACGAAATCGTTCGCGGGCCGGTCGTACAGGTCCTGCGGGGTTCCGACCTGCTCGATGCGGCCCCGGTTCATCACGGCGATCCGGTCGGCGACGTCGAGCGCTTCCTCCTGATCATGGGTGACCAGCACGGTGGTCACGTGCACCTCGTCGTGCAAGCGCCGCAGCCACGTGCGCAGGTCGGCGCGCACCTTGGCGTCGAGTGCGCCGAACGGTTCGTCGAGCAGCAGCACCTTGGGATCGACGGCGAGGGCGCGGGCCAGGGCCATGCGCTGGCGCTGGCCGCCGGACAGCTGTGCCGGATAGCGTTGCTGGAACCCGTCGAGCCCGACGATGCCGAGCAGTTCGTCGACGCGACGGCTGATTTCGGTCTTGGGCCGCTTACGGATCTTCAATCCGAACGCGACGTTCTCGCGGACGGTCATGTGCTTGAACGCCGCGTAGTGCTGGAAGACGAAACCGATGTCCCGCTTCTGCGGGGTCACGCCGGTCACGTCGTCGCCGCCGATGCGCACGATGCCGTCATCGAGGGTTTCCAGTCCGGCGATGGACCGCAGCAGCGTCGACTTACCCGAGCCGGAGGGTCCGAGCAGCGCGGTGAGCGATCCGGACGGGATCTCGATGTCGACGTCGTCGAGGGCCGCGAAGTCGCCGTAGTTCTTTCGTGCGCCCGTGACGGTGATCATCTGGTACTCCTCTTGCGGTCGAGCAGGGTCATCAGCAGCAGCACGATCACGGCGATGGCCATGAGCAGGGTCGCGGCGCAGTAGGCGCCGAAGGTGTTGTGGTCGTCGATGTAGCGGGAGTGCACCAGCAACGTCAGGGTCTGGGACACACCGGGGAAGCCGGACGAGACCATGATGACGGCCCCGAACTCGCCGAGCGCGCGGGCGACAGTGAGGACCACGCCGTACGTCAGGCCCCACCGGATCGAGGGCAGGGTGATGCGCCGGAACGTCTGCCAGCCGTTCGCGCCGAGTGTCGCAGCGGCCTGCTCCTGTTCCTGGCCGATCTCGTGGAGCACCGGTTCGACCTCGCGCACGACGAACGGCAAGGTGACGAAGATCGTCGCGATCACCATGCCGGGTAGCCCGAATATTACCTTGAATCCGAGGGATTCGACACCTCCGAACCACCCGCCGGCACCCCACAGCATGATCAGGGCGACACCGACGACGATCGGTGAGACGGCGAACGGCAGGTCCACCACGGCTTGCAGCAGCCCGCGACCGCGGAATCGGCCGCGTACGAGTGCAAGTGCGACGACGACACCGAACACGACGTTGACGGGCACCACGATGGCGACGATCAGCAGCGACAGGTTCAACGCCGAGATCGCCGCGGGCGTGCTGATCGACTGGAGGAACGCACCCACGCCGTTCTCGAATGTGCGGTAGAGGATCACCCCGATCGGAACGAGCAACAGGACCAACAGGTAGCCGAGTGCGATTGTCCGCAGCGAGATTCGCGTCCACGGGGAGACCTTCATCGGTCCTCATCCTCCCGGCGCAGGCGGCGTCCGGCTGCCAGGCGCAGCACGAACAGCACGACGAAGGCGATGAGCAGCAGTGCCACGGACACCGCGGCAGCGTTCACCGGGCGGTCGATCTCGATCTGCTGCTGGATGTACTGCGACGCCACCTGGGTCTCGTACGGGATGTTGCCGCCGATGAGCACGATCGATCCGTATTCGCCGAGGGCGCGGGCGAACGCGAGCCCGGCACCGCTGACGACAGCCGGGGTCAGCGCGGGCAGTACCACGGACCGGAAGACGGTCAGGTTGTTCGCGCCGAGGGACGCCGCGGCCTCTTCCACCTCCCGGTCCGCTTCGAGGAGCACCGGCTGCACCGAACGCACCACGAACGGCAGCGTCACGAATGCCAGCGCGACGACGAGCCCCGGCTGGGAGGCGTTGAGATGGATACCGATCGGGCTCTCCGGCCCGTACAGCGCCAGCAGCACGATGCTCGCCACGATGGTGGGCAGCGCGAAGGGCAGGTCGATCAGGGCATTGACGAACTTCTTTCCCGGGAACTCGTCGCGCACCAGTACCCACGCGATGAGGGTGCCCATGACCACGTTGACGACCGCGACGATCGCGGAGACGACCACGGTGATCCGCAGCGTCGCCAGCGCGGCCGGGGCGGTGACTGCGTTCCAGAAGCCACTCAGCCCGTCGGCGAACGCCTCCGCGGTCAGCGCCGCGAGCGGCAACAGAACGATGACGGACAGCCACAGCACGGACACTCCGATGCCGAGCGGTCCGACCGTACCGGTGGCTGCGCGCAGCGGAGTGCGGCGGCGCGCCGCCGGGGCGGGAGCCGGACTCGGTCCCACCCCGGTGACGCTGTCGGTGATACTCACTGTCCGGGCTCTACTTCGTGGCGTTGTCGTAGATCACGGCGATCGAGCCGGTCTCGGCCTTGAACAACTGCTCGTCGACAGCCTTCCAGCCGCCCAGGTCCGCGATCGTCCACAGCTTCGCCGGCTGCGGGAAGTCGGCCGCGAACTCCTCCGCCACCGCAGGGTCGACGGGCCGGAAGCCCGCCTCCGCCCACAGACGCTGCGCCTGCGGGGTGTAGAGGAAGTCCGCGAACGCCCGTGCCTTCTCGGCGTTCTTCGAATTCGTGAGCACCGCAGCCGGATTCTCGATCTTGAAGGTCGTGGGCGGGGTGACGTGCTCGACCGGGTCGCCGTTGCGCTCGATGAACAGCGCCTCGTTCTCGTAGCTGAGCAGCACGTCGCCGGAGCCCTGCAGGAACGCCTCGGTGGCCTCGCGACCGGACTTGGGCTGGATCTTGACGTGCTCGTTCACGAGTGTGGTGACGTAGTCCAGACCCGCCTGCGGGTTCGCGCCGCCGTCGCTCTTCGCCGCGTAGGGGGCGAGCAGGTTCCACTTGGCCGAGCCGGAACTGAACGAGTTGGGCGTGACGACCTCGAGGCCGGGCTGCAGCAGGTCGTCCCAGTCGGTGATGTTCTTGGGGTTGCCCTCGCGCACCACGATCGTCACCACCGAACCGAAGGGAATTCCGTTGTACGGACCGGAGTTCCAATCGGCCTCGACGAGCCCGGCGTCGACGAGACGGGTGATGTCCGGCTCGACGGAGAAGTTGACGAAGTCCGCCTCGGCGCCGTCCTTGACCTTCCGGGACTGATCGCCGGAGGCGCCGTAGGACTGCTGGAACTCGACGTCCGCACCCTCCTCGGTGGCCTGGAAGGCGGGGATCAGCTTGTCGAATCCGGGCTTCGGCACGGCGTACGCGTACAGGTTGATCGTGCCGCCGGAGCCGTCGCCGCTGCTCTCACCTCCGCCCACGGTGTCGCTGGATCCGCCGGAGCACGCGGTCAGCACGGTCGCGCCGAGGGCGGCGAGGGCGGTGACGAACAGACCCGAACGTCTCTTCATGAGGTGATGCCTTTCCTGCAGGAGTGTCTCTGTGCGAGACCGGGGGAGGACCCGGACACACCGGTTCGAGGAGACGCACCGCAGGACGGACGAAGGTGGTGGAGACGTGGACCCGAACGAGTCGGGCCGACGAATGTCACGCCGGACGGGGCGACGCGACTCCTCGGCAACCGGGGGGCGGCAACGATGCCGCAAGGGTTGGTGACGGGAGTCAGCGACGACAGTCGACGTCGGCGACCGCGCGCACGCCGACAGCGATCAGCGCCAGTTCATGGCGGACGCGAGGCACGGCGGTAGCGGACACGCGGCAGACTCTAGCAGAGACGCTCGGCCTGTCCGACTGTGTCGTCCGGAAGCGCGCGCAGTCCGATGACGCGACCGCTGCTCCCGCCGCCCACCGCGTCCACGGCCTCGCCGAGGAGGAGGCAGCCGGCGAACACGACACCGCCGACGGTGAGCACGGTGGCGTACATCTTGTCGATCACGATCTGCCTCCCGGCGGGTTCGGTGGGGTCGCGAGTGGTCGTGCTCCAGCGTGAAGTGGGGTCGGCGCTCCGAACTGTCCGGATTCTGGACAGTGCCGGTGTCAGGGCGTCGTCCGCGCCCCCGGGGAGCCCTCGCCGCCCTCGGCCGCGGCGACCCCGAGCATCAGCCGCGTGATCTCCTCCCGGTCCGCCGCGCCGGGCAGACCCCAGCCGGGCTGGTAGCCGTACATTTCCGCGAGGGTGATCGCGCGCCGGTTGCCGTCCGCCACCTCGACGTCGGTCGGGGTGATCAGACCGGGATGCGCGACGCCGCACGCCTCGGCCAGCTTGAACACGTCCCGGCGCAGCGCCCGGATGTAGTTTGCGGCGCGCACCGACTTCAAGTCGACGTCGAGACCCCGTTCGAGCCAAGGGTTCTGGGTGGCGACGCCCGTCGGGCACCGGTCGGTGTGGCACTTCTGGGCCTGGATGCAGCCGATCGCGAGCATCGGCTCCCGCGCAACGTTGACCATGTCGCAGCCCAGGGCCATCGCCACCACCGCATTGTCGGGCAGTCCGAGCTTGCCGGCACCGATGAACGTCACGTCGTCGCTGAGACCGGCCTCCGCGAACAGCTTGTAGACCCGGGCGAAGCCGCTGCGGAAGGGCAGCGAGACCGCGTCGGTGAACACGAGCGGCGCCGCACCCGTGCCGCCCTCGCCGCCGTCGATCGTCACGAAGTCGACACCGCGGTCCGAGTTGCACATCGCGTCGACGAGGTTCTGCCAGAACGCCATGTCGCCGACCGCCGACTTGATGCCGACCGGCAGCCCGGTCTCGTGAGCGAGCAGCTCGATCCAGTCGAGCATGCTGTCGACGTCGTGGAACGTGGCGTGCCGCGACGGGCTGACACAGTCGCGGCCCTCGGGGATACCGCGGATCTCGGCGATCTCGGGCGTCACTTTCGCTCCGGGCAGCAGGCCGCCGAGGCCCGGCTTGGCGCCCTGGCTCAGTTTGATCTCGATCGCCCGCACCGGCGCCGATTCGACGACGGCCTTCAACCGGGCCAGGTCGAACCGGCCCTCCTCGTCGCGGCAACCGAAGTAGGCGGTGCCGATCTGGAAGATCAGATCCGCGCCGTTGCGGTGGTAGCGCGACAGTCCGCCCTCACCGGTGTTGTGCAGGCACCCGCTGGCGGCGGCACCGCGGTTGAGGGCCGTGACGGCGGCTCCGCTCAGCGATCCGAAGCTCATCGCCGAGACGTTGACGATCGACTGCGGCCGGAACGCCTTCGCCCGCCCGCGGGGTCCGCCGAGGATCTTCGCCGACGGGATCTGCAGCTCCTCCCCGGCATGCGGGGCCGCCGACGGCGGGGTCTCGGAGAACGTGCGGTGCTTGATGATCGTGTAACCGTCGGTGTATTCGACGTCGTTGTCGGTGCCGAAACCGAAGGTGTTGTTCAGGAGCTTCGACGACGTGTACACCCAGCGGCGCTGATCGCGCGTGAAGGGACGCTCCTCGTCGTTCCCGGTGGTGATGTACTGCCGCAACTCGGGACCGACCGCTTCGAGCAGGTAGCGGCCGTGCCCGACGACGGGGAAGTTGCGCAGCAGCGCGTGACGTCGCTGCAGCAGGTCGTACGAGGCGACCGCGGCCATCGCCGCGGCGGGGAGTCCGAGGGCTTTCGACCACTTCATGAGGCCACCGTACGACGCTGCCGCGAGGCCTGCCGACCTTCGGGAATCCGGCTTCGCGGGCATAGCGACGAGTGCCCGGCAGGCGCGCATTGGGGCACCCTCGGATCGGACGCGCAAGACCTCCCCGGACCCCGAATATCTGTCCTGAGACCCGTTCAGCCGCGGGTGCGGGGGGCGGCGGTGCGCGAGTGACCGGCGCGGAACGCCGCCGGTGACGCCCCGTAGCGCCGGGTGAACGCCTGCCGCAGCGTCTCGGTGGTGCCGAATCCGCAGCGCGCCGCGATCGCCGTGACGGGCAGCGACGTGGTGGTGAGCAGGACCGCGGCGGCCTCGAGCCGGACCCGGCGGACGTAGCGGCCCGGGGTGTCGTGCACGTGGTGCAGGAACACCCGGGTGAGATGCCGTTCGCTCATCCCGGCCCGCGCGGCGAGGGCCGCGGCCGACAGATCGCCGCCGAGATGGGTGGTGATGTGGTCGACGAGGCGCCGCATGCCGCGGTCCTCCGGTTCGGGCACCGTGGTGAACAGGCTCATCTGGGCCTGGTTGCCCGGCCGCTGCAGGTAGGTGACGAGGGCGCGGGAGACGTGGCGGGCGAGGTCGGGGCCGTGGTCCTCCTCGACGAACGCGAGGGTGAGGTCCAGGGCGCTGGTCACCCCGGCGGCGGTCGCGACGTGGCCGTCGCGCACGAAGATCGGTGTCGGATCCACCTGCACCTGCGGGTAGCGCGCGGCGAGGTGGGCGGCGAACGCCCAGTGGGTGGTGGCGCGGCGGCCGTCCAGCAGGCCGGTGGCCGCGAGGACGGAGGCGCCCGTGCACACGGACGCCACCCGGCGGCTGTCCCGCGCCAGGCGGCGCACGTGGCCGACGAACCGGGCGTCGTCGGCCACGTCGACGTGCCCGAAGCCGCCGGAGATCACGAGGGTGTCGAGTGCTCCGACGAGCCGTTCGAGCCGTCGTTGCCCGGCCACCACCAGCCCGGTGTCGCAGGTGATCGCGGCCCCGCCGGGGGTGGCCAGCTCGACCCGGTACGGCGGGGCGGCACCGAACCGGTTCGCCGCCGCGAACGTCGTCGTCACGCAGGCGATGTCGAGCAGTTCCGCCCCGTCGTAGCCGACGACCACCACGAGTCGTTCGTCCACACCGTCGACCGTAACCCCGGCCCGGGCCGACCGCGGCGTGTCCGGCGGACAGGGATCCCAAATTTCCGGACGTGTCCGACGTCGGGCCTCGCCCGGCCGGGTGCGGCCGCCGATCGTGGAGGCATCCGCCCCCACTGCTCCCGGGAGACCTCATGGATACGACGACGGTCGTGGACTCGGCCAACCTCGCCTCGCGGCCTTCAGCTGGTCCGGCCCTGCTCCTGCAGCGCTGGCCGACGATCGCGGCGCTGGCGTTCGCGCTGTTCGGCACGCCCGCCGAAGCGAGCGTCGACGTGCTCACCGAGATGATGATGCTGCTGCCGTTCCTGTATCTCGTGACGGCCGTGCTGGGCCGTCCGCGTGCGGTGTGGGTGGTGTTCCCGGTCTCGTACGCGGCGTGGTTCGTGCTGCGGGCGCTGGATGTCGTGCCGTCGACGGTGCTGATCGGCGCCGCGGCAGCGGTCGTGGTCGTCGTGGGTGCGGTGCGCGGACGGCTGCGCGATCGCCGGTTCCTCGTCCAGGTGGCCGGCATGGCCGCGTTCGGGGTGCTCGGCCTGGTGGCGCTCGCGGTCGATCCGGATCTCGCCCGGTACCTCGTCGCGGCGGGATGGTTCCTGCACGGCGTGTGGGATCTCGTCCACCATCGGTTGCGCAGCACGGTGGACCGGTCGTTCGCCGAGTTCTGTGCCGTCCTCGATTTCGCGGTTGCCGTCGCGCTGGTCCTCGTGTGAGCCACCGGCTGTGAGGTCACTGTGCAACTGCTCCACCCTCGTCGCGATCGACGTCAGCCTGCGGCGGCGCAAACGAGATCCACAGCCGAACTCACCGAGCCGTAGATCCAGCTCGATCACCGTCGGTCGACCGTGGACGGGCGCCCGCCCTGGAACGGGATTGCCGCCTGCAAGTTCGAGCGGCACTCGTTTCGCTGGGTCCGCAGAAGACTGCGTGCCGGAGTCGTATGCCTCCGTCGGCAGCTGATTCACCGGCCAGGTCGTGGTAGGCGCCGCGGTGCTCTCGGTGGCGACTGTGGTCACGCCGGCTGAGCCCACCCGGCGGGTCGGTGTTCTGAAACTGGCGCTGGGAGTCGTGTCGGTCCATCCGGCCGCCCCGAAGTGGTGTGCCCGGCCGCAGCCCGGGAAGAAGTCCGCCTTGCTGGGTGGATGACGGCCGCACAGCCCAAGATCGTTCGACGAGCTCGAGCGCGGGAGTTGTACTTGCGATCGCGAATCCGAAGATTCTCGCTCTGGTCGAAACCGGCGAAATGGCGATCGCGGACGCGATTGCGCGCGTGCCCAACAGGTGGAGGCGATGATCGTTCTCGCGATCGTGGCGGGTCTGGGCGTGCCTGCCCGGTCTCGGTTTGCGGCGTGCTCGCCGATTGTGCCGGGCGGGCGCTCGCGGTCGCCGACGAACGGATGGCGTGCCCCCGTGCAGCGATCATGGCGCACAATCATCCCTCAAACCTGTTGTTGAACTATGGAGTCCGGCCATGACGGTACCTGAGCGGTAGGCCGATCGAAGTCACTGGCTTGTTCGTGTCACAGGGACGCTCCCACCCGGGAAAAGCAGCGTGTCCCCGGGGCATGGCGTCGAGCAACTCGTCGCGGTGATTCGCCCCGCATTGCTCGGCTCCAGGGGCTGACCGTTGCCCAGCGTCGGCGACTGTTAGAGCATGCAGTGTCTGGAGCGTCGGTAGAGCGCTCCGGGATCCGGAATGCACCGTGCCGCGACGATCGGAACGAAGGATGTCGGATGTCCTCCCGACGAGCGGTGCCCTCCGGCAACGACGACCGTCCTCTTCGGCACATCTCGCACGCCGGGCGCCGACAAGGACGCCACTTCCTGTCCGATGACGGTGATCACGTCCGATCTCGACCATGATTCAAACCTCTTCGGAGCATCTCAGCGTGAACACGGTTCGTAACGTACAAACGATCGTTTGTTGATCGTAATGTAGACCATGGCGAGCCTCGGTACAAGAGGGCCTCGGGTGGAAACCGATGTGTGCCGACCGAAAGTGGCGCAGGAATCTTTCTCGCGCAATGTTATCGAGTAACTCTCTGTCCGGATATGGCTGATACGAAATGCTCCGGCGGCAGCGCCACTGGGGATGCAATCCCGTCGGGATTGCGGCCACGGATCCACCCACCGATTGGTGTGAGGGTTGACACAGCCGAGACGGACGCCTAATACTTACAAGCGTACGTACGTTTTATTCCGTAAGGGACTGCGAGTAGGGCGCGCAGCTCGGCATTCCTGACAAGGAACCCATCGAGACGGCCTCACCAGTGGTCGGGAAAGACAACGGCACAAGGAGCTTTCGGTTCCTGAATCCGTCTCGTCCCACCAACGCCACACGAAGTCCTGTAGCTCGTTGACAGGCATCGACACGGCGAACGCCGGGTCCCGCTGTCCTGCAGACCGTGGGCCGCTGTACGGCCCTCATGTCGAGGATCAGTCAACTGACGCCTGCAAGACCCTATCTGTCACAAAGGAGTTGTCACGCATGTTGTTCGACACCATCAAGCTGGGCTCGATCGAGCTGCAGAACCGGGTTGTCATGGCGCCGATGACGCGCGTACGCGCATCCGAGACCGGACTGCCGTCGCCAAGCGCCGCACGCTACTACGCGCAGCGTGCATCCGCGGGGTTGATTGTCAGCGAGGGCATCTCGCCGTCCAAGCAGGGACAGTCCGAGCCCAACATCCCCGGACTCTATAACGACGCACAGGAGACCGCCTGGCGCCCGATCACCCAGGCGGTCCGCGATGCAGGCGGACGGATCTTCGCACAGCTCATGCACGGTGGCCGGGTCGGCCATCCCGAGATCAACGGAATGCAGCCGCTGGGTGCGTCACCGATTGCAGCGCGGGGCACGATCTTCAATTCGGGCGGCCGACTCGCGTTCGTGACGCCGATCGAGATGACCGTCCAGCAGATCCAGGAGCAGGTCCAGGTCTTCGTCGATGCGGCCGAGCGAGCTGTCGCCGCGGGCTTCGACGGTGTGGAGATCCACGGCGCCAATGGCTACTTGATCCAGCAATTCCTCTCGGACAACAGCAACCAGCGCACCGACCGGTACGGTGGCTCGCACGAGAACCGAGCCCGGTTCGCAGTCGAGGTCGCGACAGCGGTCAGCGAAGCGATCGGCGCCGGCCGGGTCGGCATCCGGTTCTCGCCCGGCGGGAAGTTCCACGACATGAACGAGAGCGATCCTGCCGGCCTGTACACGACTCTGGTCGAAGCCCTCAACCCTCTCGGACTGGCGTACCTGCATATCCTCGAGACGGCGTCTGATGAGCTCAACGACAAGCTACGGGAGCTGTGGACCGGCCCCCTGATCGTCAATCCCGCTCAGGTCGGTAGCTCGACGTTCGTCGACAAGGCGGACGCAGATCGATGGCTCGCACGCGGCGCCGATCTGATCGCTTTCGGCCGCTACTTCATCTCCAACCCCGACCTCGTGCGTCGCCTCCGCGACAACCTCGAGCTCGCCGAGCCTGATCTCGACACCTTCTACTCGGGCGGAGACAAGGGCTACATCGACTATCCGGAGTGGTCGCCGACAGCCGTCGGGTAGCCGGAAGAACCAGGATGGTGGCCGGTCCGGATCGATTCGGACCGGCCACCATGTCGTTTCAGGGGCAGTCTGTGGCTGCAGCGCCCATGTGACTTTCTCGACGAGTCCGACCCTCTCGACTCGCTGCCAGGATATGTACGTTGCGGTAGCGGCGAATGGGCCCCGCCCCGGTCGGCACGAGGCCGGCGTACACGACTTCGGGCGCGGATACAGCGCCGGTCGCGTTGTCGGCCACCCTCCCGCAACCGATGGACACGGCCGGGCGGCAGGTGCCGAGGAGTCGTGAAACCTCGACGGTTCTGCACACCGACCGGTGCGCCGGTCATCGCTATTGGGAGTCCGTAGTGGCAAACGGATGGCAGGGTCTGCCACCGAGGGCTGGGGGACCTGCGGCGAGTCGGCCGTGCAGCGACGCCATCCGGCGAACACCGCGAGAACCGGCCCCGGGGTGTGAGGTCGCTCCGGTATCGGAACGGCACGGGTGTTGTGCACGGAATTCGACGGCCGGCCCGCTGGAATGAGTGGACGATGATGCAGATCGAGTTGGGTCGAACACTCGCGGTACTCCGTTCCCGGCACATCGCGGACCGCGAAGCGCGCCTGCAAGCGGCATCGATGCTCGAGAGCATCCTCGGGTCTCCGGTGGCGCCGGCACGAGGACGTTCGGCGCCGAGGGGGAGGCCGAAAGCGACTGGGCCCGTGGCGAACCGTTGACCCGACGCGAGTACGAGGTACTGATCATGACGGCCTCCGGTGCCTCGAACGCCGCGATCGGCCGCGACCTGTTCATCTCGGCAAATACGGTGCGGTTCCACGTGCGCAAAATTCTGCGCAAACTGGCGGTGACGAACCGAACCGCCGCGGTCGCGAAGATTGAGGAGGGTGCCCTCAGGCGGTAGGTCGTGTCAGCGAGTCCGGTCTCGGCAGTATCCCTACGTCTGCTGTGTGCCTCGGGCACGGCCACTCGTACCTACGCGCGGATTCGCCCGCTCGCGGTGCGCACCGCATGGTGCGTAAACCCCATCGGACGGATCCGCCTCGTCTCAGGTGCTCGGCCGTGGGTCGGATCCGCCGCGTACGCAGCGGGTATTCAGCCGAATGATCTGGCGAGGAGTCGGCCAGCCCAGTCCGGTCGGAGCTTTGACGCGGACGCAACTCTCGACCATGGAGTCATCGTCATCGGGAGGATTGAGGACGATGCTCTCCGGGGTGCGTGTGGTCGGTCGGAGGAACTCCTCGGTCGTGCTCCTATTGCCTTCGACATGAGGTGTGGACGAAGACGGAATCCCCTTCGGTCATGTCGATGTACTTTCCGAAGTTCTGACCGGAAGTAGGTACGCGTCTTGCCGGTCAGGACGTACCGATCGGTCTGGGCCGCTTCGTGGCGGTGTGTCAGGGACCGGTAGCCCGTCTCGTCGAAACCTTCCCCAATCGGATCTTCGTCGCCGGAGTGCGCTCCACGCCGACCCTGAGCCGTGCACAGCGCCGGACTGATCTGTACTCTTCGCCTCTGCGCACTTACGAGTGACGACCGGCTTGTCGTGCTCGGCCGTAGTCGACCAGTCGGAGTCGACGACCGTGTGCATTCCTCAGCCTTCGCAAGCATCACATCGTCCACATGGGTCGCGCGCCACCGTCGGACGAGCGCCTGCGGCGCGACTCCGGGATCCGACCCGAAGAACGTCGCCGCGCCGCGCCGACGGCGACGTCAGCGTAGTGGTTCGGGGCGGCGCCGGATCATGAAGCTGCTGCGGAAGGTCATGACAGGTTCGCCCCGCTGATTGAGGGCGCTGTAGGCGAGGGTCCAGATTCCCTGGTCCGGCTTCTTCGTGGGCCGCGCAGCGACGAGTTCCGCTTCCGGATGCAGGGTGTCACCGATGATCACCGGACGTGCCGCCCGAACCTCGTCGAGCCCGAGCCAGGCGACGACGTTGTTGAAGTACCCGGTTTGGGTGGTCAGCCCCAATGCGAGCGAGAGGGTGAACGGCCCATGCGCGATCCGTTGCCCGAACTGGGTGCCTGCGGCGTACTCCTCGTCGAGATGCAGCGAGACAATGTCACAGGTCAAGCCCGCCCACTGCACCAAATGTGCATCCGTGACGGTCATGCCAGGGCCCCGGAGAACATCGCCCAGCGCGAGATCCTCCCACCAGCGATCGGGCTGGCCGATCACGCGGGCCGTGATGCTGACGTCGTTGACTGTCATCGAAACTCCTCATAGCGCCGGTAGCGCCGGCCGTGTTAACGTACGAGCGATTGTTCGTTTAACGGTACGGGTTCGCCCGCCTGCCGGTCAATCATTTGCCCCGACCTTGCACCGCGACCTTCTGGATGGGACGAGATGACGTACACCACGTCCTCGCTGTGGTCCGCACCGGCCTCTCCGATGGCCGGTGGTGTCACCGCGCCCGGCCACGACCGGTCTGCAACGCCTCGGCGCACCGCGTCGCCAGCCCCTGTGTCATTCCTGCACCAGTGGTGCCATATCGAGTGAGGAAGTAATGCGACCTCTACGTTCTCTGTTGTTCGTGCCGGCCCATCGTGAGGGTTGGGCGCAGAAGGCGGTGCGCGCGGGCGCCGACGCCGTGATCCTCGATCTCGAGGACTCGGTTCCCGAGCCGAGCAAGGCCGACGCCCGCGCGGTCGCGACCGACACCATCGACACCCTGCAACGCGAGCATCCCGAGGTGACGGTGCTGGTGCGCCCGAACCCCCTCGATACGGACCACTTCGGCAAAGACCTGCAGGCCGTCGTCCGGGCTGGGCTCGGCAACCTTCTGCTGCCGAAGATCTACGGCCCGCGGGAGGTCCTCGATTTCGCGGCGTTGCTCGACCACTTCGAGATCGAGGCCTCGCTCGACCGCGGCAGTGTGGAAGTGATCCCCACCCTCGAAACCGCGAAATCACTGGTGAATTGCGAAGCAATCGCCGCCGCACATCCGCGGGTCGCGTCGTTGATGGTGGCCGCTGCCCGCGATGCCGACGTCTCGCGCGAGGTCGGTTTCGAGTGGACTGCCGAGGGTCTCGAGACTCTCCACTACCGCAGCAAGGCGGTGCTCGCCTGTCGCGCTGCCGGTTTGGCCCATCCCATAGTGGGGTTGTGGCAGGAGATTTCCGATCTGGACGGTTTGCGTCGATTCGCCGAGGGCAACCGTCGGCTGGGCTTTACCGGTCAGGTCCTCATTCACCCCTCACACATCCCCACGGTCAACGACGTCTATGCACCGGACCCGAAGGTCGTCGACCGCTTCCGGCGCATGATCGAGGCCTTCGAGCAGGCTCAGGCAAAGGGTCAGGCCGCCGCTCTCTTCGAGGGCGAGCACGTCGATATCGCACACGTGAAGACCGCACGCGGCGTGGTCGCCCTCGCCGAAGCCATCAATACGCAGTAACCACACCAACCTCGTAAGGAAACCGACAATGAGTGGACTGTACTTCGAAGAGCTCGAGCCGGGGCTCGTCATCAAGCACGCGGTAACCCGTACCGTCACCGAGACCGACAATCTGCTCTTCACCACCCTCACCTTGAACGTCCAGCCCCTGCACCTGGACGCCGAGTTCGCCAAGGCCAGCATGTACGGTGAACGCATTGTCAACAGCGTCTTCACCCTCGGCGTCGTGGTCGGCATCCCGGTGCAGGAGACCACCCTCGGAACCACCTTGGGCAATCTCGGGTTCGAGGAGATCGCCTTTCCGGCGCCGGTGCTGATCGGTGACACACTCCGGATCGAGACCGAAATCCTGTCTCGACGTGAGTCCAAATCGCGCCCGGACACCGGTATCGTGCGGTTCGAGCACCGTGGCTTCAACCAGAACGACAAGTTGATCTGCCGCGTACAGCGGTCCGGCCTGATGCTCAAGAAGCCCGCCGAGGTCGCTGTCTCATGAGGCTGGCCACGCTGCGCCTGGACGGATTGACCACCGCCGCTGCACGGATCGAGGGCGAAAGCGCGGTGCTGATCGAGCCCTACTCCGGTCTCTCGGATCTACTACGGGACCCTCACTGGCAGCGCATCGCCACCGAGACCACCGGACAGGTGGTCGAGCTTGGTGCTGTGGAGTACGCCCCTGTGGTCACGCACCCAACGAAGATCGTGTGCGTGGGACTGAACTACGCGAACCACATCGAGGAGATGGGACGTGAACTCCCCCGCTACCCGACGTTGTTCGCCAAATTCCCCGAAGCACTCATCGGCGCCTACGACGACATCCATGTCCCGCCCTATGCCGATCAGCAAGTCGACTGGGAAGGAGAGCTCGCCGTCGTCGTCGGCAAGAAGGCGAGAACGGTACGGGCCGCCGACGCCGACGAGTACATCGCCGGCTTCGCGGTCGCCAACGACGTCACCATGCGCGACTATCAGTATCGGACGCAACAGTGGCTACAGGGCAAGACCTTCGAAGGAACATGTCCGCTCGGTCCGACACTGGTGACCCCGGACGAGTTTTCGCTCGGCGCCCCACTGCACACCCTCGTCGACGGAGCCACCGTCCAGTCGGACTCGACCGGCGACCTGGTGTTCACCCCCACGCGGTTGATCGAGTACATCTCCCACATCGTCACCCTGCAGGCCGGGGACGTGATCTTGACCGGAACTCCCGGCGGCGTCGGCCATCCGACGGGAACACACCTGTCCGACGGCCAGATCCTCACCACGGAAATCACTGGCCTGGGCGCGCTGCGCAACACCGTGTGCGTGGCTGCGCCGATCCCGGTCGGCTGACACCAGTACCGCACCTTCACAATCGAATACGACACGGCTAGCCCTCCCGGTCCGTCCTGGACCGGGAGGGTTAGCGGCCGTGTGCCCCGCGAGCTTCCCACAGCCCTGCAGCATCCATCGCATACGACGGTTCTCCGCCTGGGAGTTCACTCGCAATACCGAACCCACAGCAGCAGCAGACACAAACGACTTCCACCGACCCAGAAGGATTGCCGCGTCGGCGACAAGAGATCGCCTGTGACGCAGCCCCGTAGGCGTCTGAGGCCACGAGATCTCGTATCGCCGCAGGCGGCCGCATGCGGCAGATTACCCGTTGACGAATGCTGTGCTCTACGCCACAATATCAACAAACGAGCAAACGTTCGTCTGTATCTGGCATCGAGAAGGAACATCCATGAAAGCTCTGACTTGTCGTCGCGCGGCCCTTGCCGGAGTTGTCTTCAGTGCAGCCCTGAGCGTCGCGGCGTGCACGGCCAGTGCCCCGGCCGAATCGAGCGGCAACTCCGGAGGTTCGACGAGCGACGGCGGCCAGGCTATGCCGGTCGAGCAGCTCTGCGGCGACCGGCCGCTGAAAATCGCACATGTCGCCGGTTTCGGCGCCAACTCCTGGCGCAAGATCACGCAGGCGGAACTCACCGACGAGCTTTCCGCCTGCCCGAACGTCACCCTCGAGTACACCCAGGCCGATAACGACCTGCAGAAGTACATCACCGCGATCAACTCGTACACCGCACAGGGCTTCGATGCGATCGTCACCTACGACGACTTCGGCAGTCAGGCACTCAGCGCCCTGAAGAACGCCCACGACGCCGGTGTCGTCGTCGTGCCCTACATCGCCGACCCCGGCGGAGAGGTCGGTGTCGACTACGACGGGTACGTCCAGTACGACTTCGACGTCGAGGGCGACACGATGGCCAAGTGGCTGGCCGGTCAGGTCCAGCCGGGCGCCAAGCTGCTCTTCAGCGGCGGACTGCCGGGCGGCAGCCCCTCGACCGTGGCGCTGTGGGACGGCATCATGGAGACCTCGAAGGAACTCGGCGATCCGTTCACCCCGCTGACCAACGAGCCCCAACCGTCGAGCTGGGACGCCGCATACGAGCAGCGTGCGATGGCAGGGGCGCTGACCAAGTACCCCGAGATCGACGCTCTGGCATCGGATTACGGTGTCGCATCGAAGGGCGGGTTGCGAGCGTTCGTCAACGCCGGTCGCCCAATCCCGCCGCTGGCGACCTCGGCGACCGACAACGAGCTCGGATGCATGTGGTTGCAGTACCACCAAGCGAACCCGGACTTCCACTTGCTCACCCTCGACGGCACCACCACCGTCGTGCGCATCGCCGCCCGCAAGGCGCTGGCCGCACTGAACGGCCAGCCCGACAACGAGCCGGAAAACTTCGAACTGCCGACGTTCATCGATACCCGCAACGGCAAGCTCCCGACCTGCCGCGAGGACCTGCCCCCGGACGCCGACCTGTCCTCGGCGCTCTCGCCCGAGCAGCTTTCGGCCGTCTTCAAATAACAACAGAGCGCTGGGGTTGAGGAGTGGTCAACAGTGACTCAACAAGACATCGTCGAGGATGTGATGTACGTGTCTGACGTACAGATTCAGCAGGATCCGGCCCAGGAAGTCATCGATCAGGACACCGTCCTGCGGCTGGACGCCGTCGACAAGAGGTATCCGGGCGTCCACGCCATCAAGGGTGTCTCGCTCACCGTCCGGCGCGGCGAGATCCATGCGCTGGTCGGCCAGAACGGAGCCGGCAAATCTACGCTCGTCGGCATTGCGGCCGGTTCGGTCACCGCCGACTCGGGGACAGTGCAGATCGGTGGTGTCACTGCCACCGACCCGTCCCCGGACTGGTGTCGGGAGCAGGGACTGGCCATCGTCTACCAGGAGCCGGCACTGCTGCCGGATCTGACGGTCGCGGAGAACATGCGACTGAGCATGCCCGAGGACCACCGGCCTTCGGTCGGTGAGCAGGTCAGCTGGGCGGAAGGCATCCTCTCCCGGTGGAGCAGCGTGGCCGCGATCGATCCGCGCACCCCGGTCCGCGAACTGCCACCCGACGCACGGTTTGTCGTCGAAATCGCGAAGGCACTGGCAGAAGAGCCTAAGGTCATCGTTCTCGACGAACCCACCGAGCATCTACTGCCGCCCGCAGTGGCCGAACTGTTCCGCCTGATATCGGAGTTGATCGACGCCGGCGGCGCAGTGGTCTATATCTCGCACCGACTCAACGAGGTCAAGCAGATCGCCCATACCGTGTCGGTACTGCGTGACGGCGCACTGGTCGGGACATTCGACGGCGCCGAAGTCACCGAGCAGGACGTGGTCAACCTCGTCGTCGGGCGCGAACTCACCCGCGCGCACACCCGGGCCGGAACCCGCACGACCGCACTCGGCGACACCATGCTGAAGGTCACCGGATTCTCCGGTCACGGTTTCGATGACGTGGACCTGGCGGTCCGTGCCGGCGAGATCGTCGGGTTCGCCGGTGTCGAGGGACAGGGGCAACGCGAGGTCCTGCGTGCGCTCGGCGGCCTGGGCACCGGGCACGGCACCATCGAGCTCAGCGGCCGCACGATCAAGACGTCGAGTCCGACCGCGGCGCTGGCCGGGGGGATCGCCTATCTGCCCCACGACCGGCACAACGAGGGCATTCTGCCGGGCCTGAGCCTACGGGAGAACGCCTCGCTGTCCTCGCTGAGGCGGTTGTCTTCCCTCGGCGTGCTCTCTCGCGTGCGCGAGCGCAAGGCCACATCGGAAACCTTCGCGTCGATGCGGGTCAAGGCGCCCTCCCCCGAGGTCGACATCACCACCCTCTCGGGCGGAAACCAGCAGAAGGTCGTACTCAGCCGCGTGCTGATGACCGAGTCGAAGCTGATTCTGGCCGACGAGCCCACCCAGGGCGTCGATATCGGCGCCCGGGAGGAGATCTACACCATCCTGCGTGAGGCGGCAGCCCGCGGCGCGGCGATCATCGTGCTCTCCTCCTCTGCTGCCGAACTCGAACAGCTCTGCGATCGGGTCATCGTCTTCTCCCGCGGCAAGGCCGCGAAGGAACTCGTCGACGACGAGTTGTCCGAGCACGGCATCGCCCAGGCCGCACTGAGCGCCACCGGCAGCCGCAGTCGCGTCGGCGCGGCCCTGCAGAAAGTCACTCTCGGTCGGAAGCTGGCCCGCAACGACCTCACCCCCGCCGCGATCCTCGCGCTCGCGACCATCCTGCTCGCCGGGGTGGCGATCAGCCAGAGCGAGTTCTACCTCACCTCCCGCAACTTCGGGCTGATCTTGCCGCTGCTGGCCACCTTGGCATTCTTCGCAATGGCCCAGCAGGTGGTGATGATGGTCGGAGGCATCGACCTGTCGGTCGGGCCCCTGGCAGGGTTGCTGGTCGTGGTCGGGTCGTTCGTGCTGTCGGCGTACAAGACGCCGATCGGGATGATCATCGGGCTGATCGTGCTCGGCCTCGTGGCCGCGGCCGTCGGTCTGGTCAACTGGACCTTGGCAGCGGTGGTGAAGATCAATCCCCTGATCGCCACCCTGGTGACCTACACCGCGATCCAAGGCATCGCGTACCTGCTGCGACCTTTGCCCGCCGGCAAGATCGACCCCGTCTTCCTGTCGTACGCGTCCACCAAGCTCGGATTCATCCCGATCATGATGATCTTGGCGATCATCGTCGCGGTGCTTCTCGAGTTCGCGATGTACCGGAGTTTGTTCGGTGTCCGCCTGCGCGCCACCGGATCCGCGCATGCCACCGCCGATCGGATCGGTGTGCACACCAAGAGGATCACTCTCATCGCGTACGTGGGCTGTTCGGTGTTGGTCGTCCCGGCAGCGGTGCTGCTGATGGCGCAGGCCGGGACCGGCAATGCCAGCATCGGGGACAGTTACACCCTCGCCAGCATCGGCGCCGCGGTGCTCGGCGGTGCCTCGATCTTCGGTGGGCGCGGCTCGTTCATCGGTGCTTGCCTCGGCGCGGTACTGGTCATCCAGATCAACACAGTGGTGCAGTTCATCGGCTTGCCGCTGTACTGGCAGCAGTGGCTGCTCGGCGGTCTGACCATCGCCGCGGCCGCTTTCTATTCGAAGTCCCGAACCCTCGCAGAGCGGAGCTGACGCCGTGAGCGCACTGCACGCACAACAAGCACTCCCGGACACCGAACCAACGGGCGCCGGGCAACGGCGCTGGACACCGACCTGGAACGGCACCACCTCGGTCATCGCGATCACCGTGGCCCTGTTCGGCTTCAGCTGGCTCATCGCACCCGGCAGCGTCTCCGGCAGCGCGATCGACTCACTGCTGCCCTTCGCCGGGATCCTGGCCATCGCCGCGATCGGACAGACCATCGTGGTCATGCTCAAGGGCATCGACCTGTCGCTACCCGGCATGATGACCATGGCCGCCCTGGTCAGCAGCCAATACGCTCAGGACCACGGCAGCATCCTCACCGCCCTGCTCATCGTCGCCCTCATCGCCGTCGTCGTCGGGCTGGTCAACGGCATCGTCGTCTCGGCGTTCTCGGTCACCCCGCTGGTGGCCACCCTGGCAGTCAATGCCATCTTGATGGGCGCCGCCCTGGCCTACTCCGGAGGCACACCCACCCGCGCCCCCCAGAGCGTGTCCGACTTCGCTCTGGAAAAGACGATCGGTATCTCCAACACAGTGTGGCTGGCGATCGCGCTGATGCTCGTGACCGTCTTCGCCACCGGCCGCACCGCCTGGGGACGCCGGGTCGTTGCCGTCGGCTCGAACGAGCGCACCGCCCACGCGGCGGGGGTGCGCACCGCACGAATCAAGATCAGCGGCTATGTCGCCGCAGCGCTGTGCTACAGCGGTGCGGGAGTCCTGCTGGCCGGGTATGTGAGCACACCGAACACCAATGCCGGCACGAGCTACCTCCTGCCGGCCATCGCAGCGGTCGTCGTCGGCGGAACCGCCCTGACCGGTGGCCGCGGCAACATCATCGGCACCGCCGTCGGAGCTCTGTTCCTGAGCCAGCTCACCCAGCTGGTGCTCTCCCTCGGCGCACCGTCCTCCACCCAGTTCCTCGTCCAGGCCGTGGTCATCGCCGTTGCGGTGGGAGCACAGCAATTGGACCTGCGCCACATCCTCCACCGTCTGATTCCCGGAAAGGACCTTTCATGACGAACATCGGTCAGCGACTGAACGGCAAGGTGGCGTTCGTGACCGGCGCCGCCCGCGGTCAAGGCCGGTCGCACGCCCTGACTCTCGCCGGTGAGGGCGCCGATCTCATTCTGCTCGACTCGGTGCGTCCGATCGACCAGGTGAGCTACGCGATGCCGGACCACGCGGATCTGAAGGAGACCGCCCGCCTGGTCGAAGAGCGGGGCCGCAAGGCGGTCGTGATCGAAGCCGATGTCCGCGACGAGTCGATGATCGACTCGGTCGCCGCTGCCGCTACCGAGCTGGGACGACTCGACATCGTTGTCGCCAACGCCGGCGTGCTCGGTGCCGCCAAACCCTCCTGGGAACTCACCCGCGCCGAATGGGACACCCTCATCGACATCAACCTCACCGGTGTCTGGCAGACGATGAAGGCGGCGTTGCCGCACATCATCGCCGGGGGTCGAGGCGGGTCCATCATCGCAATCAGCTCCATCGCCGGCATACGCGGAGTTCCACATGTAGCGCACTACAGCGCCGCCAAGCACGCCCTCGTCGGGCTGGTCGGCTCGGTGGCGAACGAGGTGGCTCCGCATCACATCCGCGTCAACACGGTGCATCCGACCAACGTCCGTACCGACATGATCGACAACCCAACGGCGGCGAAGATCTTCCGACCCGACCTCGAAAGCCCCACTCTCGACGACGGTATCGAAGTTCTCGGTCGCATCAATCTGCTCCCCGTGCCGTGGGTGGACTCCGCCGACATCTCCGAAGCCGTCCTGTGGCTGGCCTGCGACGAGTCCCGGTACGTGACCGGCACCGCCCTGCCCGTCGACGCCGGAATGCTTGCCAAGTACCCCGGCTGACGCTCTGCATGTCCCGTCAGCAAACCTCAACAGAAAAGGAAGATCAATGACAGTCAACGGTGGGCCGGTCCGCACGATCGCACTGATCGGACGCAAGCCGGGTATGTCGTTCGCCCAGTTCGACGAGTACTGGCGGGAAAAGCACGCTCCCCTTGCCGCCCAGGTGCCCGGCGTGATCCGCTACGTGCAGCGGCACGTCGTTCCCCAGGAAGGTGCCTCCGAGCCCGACAACGGATTCGGGATCGACGGCCTGGCCGTTCTCGATTACGAGAGCACGGAGGCGATGGAGGCCGGATGGGCGTCCGAGGCCGGTCAGGCGGCCCTGGCAGACGTCGAGAACTTCATCGGCAAGCACTACGTGGTGGTCCTCGAGGACCACGTTGTGGTCGGCGACGCCTGAATTCGTCGGCGTCCATACACGCAGACACATCAGTTAGGAGCCCGTCATGGATGTGGGCGTAGTTTACTTCTTCACCGATCAAGGTCCGGACCCCATCGAGTTCGGGCAGGCCGCCGAGGGCTACGGATTCGAGTCTCTCTTCGTCCCTGAACACACGCACTTCCCGGTGTCCCGGAAAACCGACTACCCGATTTCCTATGGCGGGCCCGAACTACCCGGGTTCTACCTGCGCACCTACGATCAGATCGTCACGTTATCGATGATCGCCGCGCACACGCGGACGATCATGCTCGGTACCGGAGTCTGCCTGCTCGCCCAGCACGACCCGATCGCCAAGGCCAAGCAGATCGCCACTCTCGACCACCTCTCCGGCGGCCGCGTCATCTGCGGTATCGGTATGGGGTGGAACGTCGAGGAGGCCGAGGCACACGGCGTCGTCTGGAAGCAGCGCTACTCGACCGTACGCGACAAGCTCAAGGTCATGCAGGCACTGTGGACCCAGGAGGAGGCGAGTTACGACGGGCAGCGCGCGTCCCTCGCCCCCTCGTGGGCGTGGCCCAAGCCGGCACAACCGAACGGCCCGCGCATCTATCTCGGTGGTGCCGGACCCACTACCATGCAGCATGCGGCCGAGTGGGCCGATGCCTGGTATGTCGTACCCCCCGCCGACGATCCCACGCTGACCAAGAGCGTGTCCGAGTTCCGCGGACTCGTCGAAGAAACTGGACGCGATCCCGATTCGGTGGGTATCGCGGTGGCGTCGGCGCCCCCGGATCCGGCCGTACTCGACAGCTATCGGGAGCTCGGCATCGAGCGGGCGGTGTTGTGGGTCGATCCCGCCGACGATCCGGGCGAAGGCATGCGCAACCTCGAAACCGTCTCCAAGGTCCTAGCGCAGGTCTCCTAACTACCCACATCACCAGAAACCAACCCTCACAGGAGGACTCGTAGTCATGAACACTACAACCGCAGATGTGAGCGTCAGCGAGCTCGCCGAGCGATTGACACGTCTCGAGGATGTCCGCGCAATCGAACAGCTCAAGTACCGTTACGCCGGATTCTGCGACAACAGCTACGACCCGGAAGGCATCGCCGGCCTGTTCGTCGAGGACGGCCGGTGGGTCGTCGACGGCGAAGGCGGTTCCATGACCGGCCACGAGGAGATCAAGGCCCACTTCAGGGCCTTGTCCGGCAAGATCACCTGGGCTCAGCACTATATGATTGCCCCCCGTATCGACCTGAGCGAGGACGGCCGAACCGCAACGGGGTACTTCTACCTGCTGTGCCTGTGCACCATCGAGAACAGCCAGGACCCGACCCAGAAAGATGCGGTCATCCTGACGATCAACTACACCGACCAGTTCGTCAAGCGCGAGGGCGCCTGGTACTTCCAGGAGCTGCGCGGTCGTACCCACCAAGTGTCGAACTGGGACCAGGGCTGGGTCAAGCAGCCCTTCCGCGACTGACGGCCATACCTGTTCGATGACCCCGGCCTCGCCCGAGCGAGGCCGGGGTCGTCCGTGCGGGGCTACGGGCGCCTCCCGTCGCCCCGCACCTGTGGCGCATTCGGTCCGCGGCGGATATGGCGCGGCGCCTATCCGTCAGTGCGTTCGTGTCGCCTCTTCGACGGCGGCTCCACGTTGTCGGCCACGATCATGACCGATCGCGCCCGTTGCGGTGGAAACCGTCATGTCCCAGGAGATCTTGCCCAACGAGGATCTGCCGGTCGTCGAGGCATTGCATAGTGCCCCGGTCGGCCGGCACGCGCAGCCCGAGGAACTGGCAAATGCCGCGCTGTTCCCGGTCAGCGACGAGGCGAGCTTCGTGCAGGGGCGCGGTCTACGTTGCGGACGGTAGCTGGACCATCCGCTGACTTTCCTCGCATCGAAGGAAAAGGGCTCGGACCGGATCGCGGTCCGAGCCCTTTCCTCCGCGCTCGTTGCGTCATGCGGAAGGTGGCTCGAGTGTGGTCGAGCACGACTCGCCGACTGCGCGGGAGAGCTCGCGGGTTCCGGGATCGCGCTGCCGTAGTGTGAGCCGTCCGGAATCGGAGAGCGTTCGGGAGCCGCCTGCAAGGATGTGGCGCATCGGAGGGTACGCGGTCTCGCGGATGGACGGCCAGGGGGGGAGGGCGGTCTACAGCCGTGAGCGGCGGGCGCACTCCACGCTCAGCAGGCCGAGGACACCTATCGTCACCATGGCGTAGGTGGCGCTGCCGGTGGCGTCGATGATCAGTCCCAGCATCGGGGCGGCGAGAACGGCGCCGACATTGCTGACGGTGACGATGAGCCCGCTTGTCTGGTAGTTCGCCCGGGGCTGCGACAGTTCCGCCGCCCACGCCCAGTAGGTGCCACCGTAGAGCGAGGCCGCCAGGAACATGATGCACAGGTAGATTCCCAGAGTGCTCGCGGGGATCCCGGGCAGGGTCACGACCATGATTCCGGCCAGGCCCGCACCGATCATGTTCGTCTGGAAGCGTTCACCGCGGAAGAGCCGGTCCGACATCAACCCCCCGATGGGGGCGGCGACCAGTTTGAACATGAAGGTGACGCCGATGATCGCGGAGGCTTCGAGCAGCGTCATTCCCCGGTCCTGTTCGAGGAACAGCGGCAGGGCGTAGGCGAGCCCGTAGAGGGTGATCGCGGTGCCTGCACCGTACAGAGAGGACCACCAGATGCGGGAGCTGCGCAGCGCCTCGGCGAGCGACCCCGGCTTGGGCAATGCGTCGAAGCGGGTCGAGTGCGGGCGTCGGAGTCCGACGGGTTCGGCAACGAGGGCGTCCATCGACGGCACCCCGGGATGGGCCTGGTGGAAGTCTTTGACGGTGAGCACGAACAATGCACCGCAGGCGATGCTCGGGACCACGGTCAGCCACATCGACGCGGTCTCCCACGACATGCCGCTGTCGGTGAGCAGTGGTCCGGCGAACGAGGTGATGGAGAAGCCGACGCCGAGGAAGCCCATCAGCAGACCCGTGGCGAATCCGCGCCTGTTCTTGGGGAACCACAAGGAAGCATGTGTGGCCAGCGACGCATTCATCACGCCGCCGCAGCAGCCCAGGAGCAGACGGAGCACAAGCATGCCCGTGTAGGACTCACCGACGAATGAGATCAACAGCCCCGAAACGACGTTGCAGAGCAGGCCGATGACGACGATCTTCTTCACCCCGATACGAGCGGCCCACTTGCCGGCGAATACCGGCACCACGCAGAACGTGAGCATCGATGCGGTGGTGAGCAAGGACAATTGGGTGGCGTTGATTCCCCAGTCGTCCTGGATGACCGTGCCGAACACCGCCACGGTGTTCAGGCCGATGAAGCAGGTCATGAAGCACAGCAGGCTGACCAGCAGGACCCACCAGCTGTAGAGGGGTGCGCGCGTATAGGCCGCACGCGTGCCGGTGAGCGTCAACGTTGTCATGACGTGGCTCCTGTATCGGGGACGCCGCCGGAGAAGGCGGAAGGCGTCATCGGGACGGGTTCGACGGGCCGGAGTACCCACGGCCTGTGGTGTATTCGGTCGTGCAGGGCACCTGGAACGGATGGCATGTGGTGGCGCGGGAATGGATCCGCCAACGCCTTAAACGAACGTACGTATGTTAGTTTGAGCTCGCGTGCCGTGTCAACGGTCACAACCGAACTCGACTGCCGACCCAGCCCGCAGCGTTCCGGTGAGGGGCGAACCGGCGTACGTCCACAGCACACGTAGACGCCCGGCTGGTGTACCAGCCGGGCGTCTACAGGCGCTTCGAGCGGTGTCAGGCGAGCGAGACGGTGACCGCCTTGCTCTGCAGGTAGCCGTCGAGGGCTTCGCCGCCCATTTCCTTACCCCAACCGGACTGCTTGAATCCGCCGAACGGCAACGCGGCATCGAAGACGTTGTAGCAGTTGACCCACACCGCACCGGCGTTGACCGCTTCGGCGAAGCGGTGGGCCCGTCCGACGTTGGTCGTCCACACCCCGGCCGCCAGGCCGAAGGTGGTGTCGTTCGCGCGGCGCAACACCTCGGCTTCGTCGTCGAACGGCATCAGCGACACCACGGGACCGAAGATCTCCTCCCGGGCGATGGTCATGTCGTCGTCGACCCCCCCCAGCACGGTCGGCTCGAGGTAGTAACCGGGCTCGCGGGTCCGGGCGCCACCGGCGATGATCTCGGCTCCGTCACCGAGTGCGCCCTCGACGTAGGTCTTGACCTTGGAGCGGTGCTGGTCGGAGATCATCGGGCCGACCAGCACCCCGCGCTCTGCGCTGGGGCCGATCTTGATTTCCGGCACCTTGGCGGCGATGCGGTTCTGCACCTCGTCGTAGATGTTGCGGTGCACATACAGCCGCGACCCGGCCGTGCAGGCCTCCCCCTGGGCGTAGAGGACAGCGCCCAGTACACCGTCGACGGCGATGTCGAGGTCGGCGTCGTCATAGATGACATTGGGGGACTTACCGCCCAGTTCGAGGGTCAGCTTGCTCAGGTTCGATGCCGCCGCGACGACGATCCTCTTGCCGGTCTCGACCGAGCCGGTGAACGCCACCTTGTCGACCTGGGGATGACCGGCCAACGGGGCCCCGGCATCTGCGCCCGTTCCGGTGATCACGTTGACCACTCCGTCGGGAACACCGGCTTCGAGGGCCAGCTCCGCCAGACGCAGCGGGGCCAGAGACGCGAGTTCGGCGGGCTTGAGCACCACTGTGCATCCGGCGGCCAGCGCCGGGGCGAGCTTCCAGACCGCGGCGAGTGCTGCTCCGTTCCAGGGGATGATCTGGGCGACGACGCCGACGGGCTGGCGGCGGGTGTAGGAGAAGAAGTCTCCGGGGTTCTGGCGCGAAAGCGGGATGGTGCGGCCCTCGAGCTTGGTGGTCCACCCGGCCATGTAGCGCAGCAGATCGGCCATGTTCGGCAGATCGATGTCACGGATGAACGCGTACGGCTTTCCGCAGTCCTGGGTGTCGATGAGGGCGATCTCGTCGGCGTTGGCCTCGATGAGATCCGCGAAGCGGTGCAGGATGCGAGCACGGGCTTCTGCCGGCATCCGCCGCCACGGGCCGTCGTCGAACGCCCGGCGTGCGGCCTGCACCGCCAGGTCGACATCGCGCGGACCGCCGGCGGCGATTTCGGCGAGCTTGTCTCCGGTCGACGGGTTGAAGACGTCGACGGTGCCGCCTTCGACCGGATCCACCCATTTGCCGTCGATCAGCAGCTGATGACGACTCGGGTTGGTCTCGGACATCTTGATCTCCTTTTCGGTAGAGCTGCTCGGCGAACATCCGACCACTGGCGGCGACGAGACGATGATGCGGCCGTGGTCGCCGCCTGGGGCGCTCGGAGGCCCTGCGGACCCGACACGCTTATCACATACGAACGATTGTTCTTCTACGGTACCGGCTCGGCCCCCACAGCTGTCAACGATCGTGCCCACCAGAATCAGGGGATGTTGCCGCGGTAACGCGCGGACCGGTACGGGGCCGGCCAGTCGAGCGTGTCTTCGACCCCGAGTTCCTTGGCCGCCTTGAGTGGCCACATCGGCTCGCGCAGCAGGTTCCGACCGACGAAGACCGCGTCGGCGGCTCCGTCGACGAGGACCTGCTCGGCCTGGGAGGAGTCGGTGATCAGCCCCACGGCCGCGACCGGCAGGGCGGTCTCGCTGCGGATCCGGCGGGCGAAGGGTACCTGGTATCCCGGTCCGACGGTGATTTGCTGCTCGGGGGTCAGACCACCGCTGGAAACGTCGACGAGGTCGATCCCGGAGCCTTCGAGCGAGCGGATCAATGCAACGCTGTCATCGACGTCCCAGCCGTCCTCGACCCAGTCGGTGGCGGAAATCCGCAGGAACAACGGCAACTCTTCCGGCCAGACTGCGCGGACCGCGGCGACGACCTCCCGCAGCAACCGGGCGCGGCGGTCGGGGTCTCCGCCGTAGCCGTCGGTTCGCCGGTTGGTGATCGGGGACAGGAACTGGTGAAGCAGGTACCCATGTGCGGCGTGGATCTCGACGACCCGGAATCCTGCGGCCAAGGCCCGGACGGCGGCATCGGCGAAGTCGGTGACCACGTTCGCGATGTCGGCCACGGTCATCTCGCGTGGCACGGCCTGATCCCCCCAGGCCGTTGCGGACGGACCGACCGTTTCCCAGCCGCCCTCGCCGACCGGAACGGTGCCGTCGCCCTCCCAGGGCACGTGCGCCGAGGCCTTGCGGCCGGCGTGTGCGAGTTGGATGCCGGGGATCGATCCGTGCTCGGTGACGAAGCGATTGATGCGGGCGAATGCCTCGCGCTGCGTGTCGTTCCACAGTCCGGTGCACTTGCGGCTGATCCGTCCATCCGGGCTGACTGCGGTCGCCTCGGTGAGCACCAGCCCGGCCTTGCCCTTGGCGAAGGAACCGAGGTGTACCAGGTGCCAGTCGTCGGGTATGCCGTCGTCAGCGGAGAACTGGCACATCGGCGCCACCCAGAGGCGATTACGGAAGGTCACACCGCGCAGGGTCAGCGGTGAGAACAGCCGCGTGCGATGAACCGCGGGTCGAGACAACACGAACTCCTCGGGTCGGGGGTGACGGTCATTCCAGCGTGGACCCGGCGTTCGGGCCCTCGAGGAACTTGTTGGGAGTCAGGAAGAAGCACAGCACCAGGGCGCCGTTCGGCGAGGAGGCGCGGTGCTGGTTGCCCTGCGGCCGCCACGAGAAGTTCCCGACCGTGGCCTCGCCTTCCTCGTCGACGATGCTGCCCTCGAGCACCCAGGTCTGCTCGATTCGGACGTGCTCGTGCATCGGCAGGACCGATCCGGGCCGCCAACGGAACAGCGCGGTGAGCAGGCCGCTCTCCTCGTCCTTGAGCAGCACCTTGATGTCGATGCCGTCGTATCCGGAGGGTCGCCACGGCAGAGCGTCGACGTCGACGTAGCGCGAGGCCAGGGGCGGCAGGGCGTTGAGTGCGTCGGCGAACGGGGTGATCGCGGTCATGAGGGATCCTTCTTTCTGTGTGGGGAGTGTGATCGGTGCGGTCAGAACGACCGCGGCAGGCCCAGATACTTCTCACCGATGTGGTTGCGGAGCATTTCGTTGGTCAGGGGCGCGAAGGTGTAGAGGCGAGCGTCCCGGAACAGCCGCTCCATGGGGTATTCCTTGCTGAACCCGGATCCGCCCATCAGGCGCATGCCGGCGTCGGTGACCGCGACGGCTGCATCGGAGGCGGCGACTTTGGCCATGGCACTGAGGATGTCGGCGCGTTTGCCGGTAGCGGTGGCTTCGGCGGCCTGCAGCATCAGCGCCCGCGCCGCTTCGACAGCAATGGCGCCGTCGACGAGTCGGTGCTGCCCGACCTGGAAGCTGCCGACGGGGCGCCCGAACACCTGCCGTTGCCGGCCGTAGTCGACGGCCGCGTCCAGTGCGCCGCGGGCGATTCCGAGAGCGGCGGCGGCGGCATTGAGTCTCTCCCCGTTGAGGGTGCCGAGCACCTGCCGGAACCCCTGGTCGACGTGCCCGAGCACGGCGGAGGCGGCGACTTCGACGTTGTCGAAGTTCACCTCGCAGGTGTCGAGGCTGTGGATGGCAAAGGTGTCGAGTTCTTTCACGGTGATCCCCGGGGTGTCGGTGGGGACCACGAACATGGTGATGCCGTCGATCGGCGAGGATTCCGGTGTCGAAGTCCGGGCCAGAACGATGAGGTTCCCCGCGTGCTGTGGGCCGGAGATCCAGGTCTTGGCGCCGTTGAGAACCCACCGGCCGTCGTCGGACTGCTTCGCCCGGGTACGCATGACGCGGGCGACGTCGGTGCCGCCGTCAGGTTCGGTCAGCGCGAAGGCGACCCGCTCGCGGCCGTCCAGGAGCGGGGCCAGGACAGTGCGGCGTTGCTCGTTGGTGCCGTACTCGGTGAGCAGGCCGACGCCCATGTACTGCACGACCAGGCACACCGCCATCGAGGTCGGGCCGGCGGCGAGTTCCTCGAGGACGATGATCTGGTGGCGGGGGTCGGCCCCGGTCACGCCGTCGGCCTGGGCGCCGAGTCCGATCAGTCCGGCTCCCCCGAGGGCGCGGTACAGCTCGAGGTCGAAGGCGTTGGCGTCGTCGAGTTCCCGGACGCGCTGCGGGGGTGCGTACCTCTCGATGATCTCGCGCACCATCTCGCGTAGATCCGCTTGTTCCGTGGTGTCCGGCAGGGTGCCGCTTCCGATCATGGGACTCCTCCGACTCGAGGTGACGGCGCCCTTCGGGGTCTCGAGGTGGTGCCGCCGTCGCGTGTGACCTGGTCACTCACCCCACCATACAAACGAGCGCACGTTTTTCCAAGGGTTTCGACCGGCCCCGACCCGGCCTGGACAAACAAACACACGTTCGCCTAAGGTATGTGATGCCCATTACAGAGGGCGTAGCGGATCACTCGGTCCCACACCGCGACCGGTCCGGCCCTCACTCGTCGCGAATTCGCGTTACACGCGCGAAAGACGGCGCCGACCATCACGAGAAAGGGTGACCATGAGTCCCACCGAGACCGCCGTCGACTGGAGTCGGCTCTGGTCGGATCCGGCGATGCTCCGCCTGCGAGGTGACCGCCGCAGCTTCTTCACCGTCGCCTGGAGCATCTTCGCGCTGGCGTTCTGCACACTCGTCGGCTTCGCGGCATTCGCACCGGAAATCGTCGCGAAACGGCCCGTACCGGGCCTGAGCATCGGGCTGATCCTGTCCCTGACCTACGTCGCAACCGTGATGGGGCTCGGAGCCTGGTATGTGCGCCGTGCACATCACTGGGACACCCTGGCCGCGGCCGTGCTGAACGCCCCCACCGCTGCTGGGGAGCGAGAGGTCACGAGCAATGTCTGACGGCTTCAACACCACCGCCGTCGTCGTCACCGTCCTGCTGCTGGCGACGACCTTCGTGGCCACCTACTTCGCCTCGCGCCGTACGAAGACCTCGGCAGAGTTCTGGACGGCCGGCGGTGGCATGACCGGACGCAAGAACGGCACCGCCATCGCCGGTGACTTCCTGTCCTCGGCGTCCCTGCTCGGCTACGCCGGGCTGGCCTACCTCTACGGCATGGACGGCATCGTCTACGCGATCTTCGCCTGCGGGATCTTCCTGATGGTGATGTTCCTGATCGCCGAGAAACTCCGCAACCTCGGGCGTTTCACCTTCGCCGACGCGCTCGCCACCCGGCTGCGGTCCGGTCCGGTGCGCATCGTCTCGGCGATCTCGACGCTGTTCATCTGCATCTTCTACCTCCTCGCCCAGATGGTGGCGGGCGGGGTGCTGATGGAAGCACTCGCCGGAATCGACTTCTCCTGGGGCGTGGTGATTGCCGCGGTCCTGATGCTGACCTACGTGCTCTTCGGCGGCATGCTCGCCACCACGTGGCTGCAGATCATCAAGGCCGTGGCCCTGATGACCGTCGTGGCGCTGCTGGTGATCCTGGTCCTCGTCCGGATCGATCCCAACCCGCTCAACATCATCGAGCAGGCAATCTCGCAGAGTGCATTCGGCGACCACTTCCTGGCCACCGGCAACTCCTTCAAAGGACCCTGGAACATCATTTCCATGGCGGTGGCCGTGACCTTGTCCGCGGTGGGCCTGCCCCACGTACTGATGCGGTTCTTCACCGTTCCCGATGCCATCGAGGCCCGCAAGTCTGCGATCTGGGCGATCAGCCTGATCGGCGGATTCAACGTCCTGATCGCCTTCCTCGGCATCTCCGCGCGTGCCGCTCTCGGCACCGGCGGTGAGGAAATCGCTGGCAAGGGCGGCAACCTCGCCCTGCCCGCCCTGACCGTCTGGCTCGGTGGCGGGGACGGATTCGCGTCGGACCTGCTGCTGGCGCTGGTGGTCGCGGTCTCGATCGCGACGCTGCTCGCGGTGTCGGCCGGTCTGGTGCTCAGTGCATCGAGCGCGGTCGCCCACGACCTGTGGGCCAAGACGTTCCACCGGCCCGAACGGGAGGAGATGGCGGTCGGCCGGATCGCCGCGGTGGCATTGGTGATCGTCACCGTCGGGGCCACCCTCGCCATCGGCGGAACTCAGAACGTCACCTTCCTGGCCACGCTGGCGACCTCCACCGCGGCCAGTGCGAACTTCCCCGTCCTGATCATGACGCTGCTCTGGCGGCGGATGCGCACCCTCGGGGCCGTGGTCGGCGCGCTGTCGGGTCTGCTCACCGCACTCGCGTTGATCCTGACCGGCCCCCTCGTCTGGCCGAGCCTGGCGCCGCTGTTGTCGGATTCGCTGTCGACCACCGCTCCGTTCCCGCTGGCCTTCCCGATCCTGCTGTCGGTGCCCGCCGGCTTCCTCGGGTGCATCGTGGGCAGCTACCTCAGCCGTGAGTCGGCCGACGATGCCGCCTTCGACGAACTTCAGGTCCGCGCCCTGACCGGGGCGGGTCTGGACAAGACGAAGACCCTCGCGCACTGATCACCCTCGGCGGCGTTCGACGAAGAATCTGCGGATCTTCCGGTCGAACGCCGCCGCACATTCCCGATCGGTCGTCGAATTTCGACCGATCCGACGCAAGGAGAAGATGCATGTCCGTCAAGATCGTTGCGCTGATCACCTCGAAGCCCGAACTCTCTCGCGCCGAATTCCTCCGGTACTGGAATGTCGAGCATCCCCAATACGTCTGGAAACTCCCGGAACTCGAGCGCTACGTGCAGAACCCCACGATCGAGCATCGCAAGGGATGGGCGTACGACGGGATGGCGGAGCTGTGGTTCCCCTCGGTCGCCGCGGTGGCCCAGGCGTTCTCCTCACCGGAGGCCGACGCGGTTCGCGAGCACGAGGAAGAGTTCATCGGCGCCATCACCTGGTTCCTCGCGTCCGAGTCGGAGATCGTGCCGGTCTGACGGGCATTTCGTCGCGGTCAGGGTTCGCGCAGGACCCCTTCCTGAGTGGCCGACGCGATGCGCGCACCCGCCTCGGTGGTGAAGTCGCAGGTGCACAGGCATCGACCACCGGTGGCGATCGGGCTGGTCTGTCGACACAGCATCCAGTCGTTCATCGAGAACCGGCGGTGAAACCACATCGCGTGGTCGATGCTGGCACCGGCGATGACCCGGTTGCCGTACCAGGAGCGCCCGTGCGGCATCAGCGCCGGATCGAGCAGGGTCAGGTCACTGACGTACGCCAGCAGGGCGGTGTGCAGCAACGGTTCGTCCGGGACACCGGCGGCGGCACGCACCCAGAACCGCTGCTCGGGACTCCGGGTTCCGGCCGCGGCAAGCGCCTCGGGATGCTCGAGAAAGCGGACATCGAAGGGATGAGGCTGCGACCACCACGGGGGCAACACCGCACTCTCCGACTCGAGCCGCTCGTGCAGTGGCAGCAGTTCCTCCGGCGCCGTCGGCGGCAGCGGCGCGGACCATTGGTGCTCCGGCCCCTCCTGCTCGGTGGCGAACGACAGCTGCAAGGTCGCCAGCACGTCCTCGCCCTGGGTGGCGACGACAGTCCGGGCACTGTACGAGCGGCCGTCGCGCAGGATCGTCACCTGGTAGGTGACGGGTGTATGCGGGTCTCCTCCGCGAAGGAACAGCGTGTGCAGCGAATGCGGATACCGGTCCTCGGGCACCGTCGCCCCGGCCGCCATCACGGCCTGCGCGAGCACCTGCCCGCCGAAGAGCCGCGGAAGTTTGCGGGCCGCGGTCGGTCCACGGAACCGGTTGCCTCCGGCGGAGGTCACCCGCAGAGCGTCGACCAGCAATTCCAGTTGTTCGGCAGAGGCGATCACCGTCCGCGTCCTCCTTGGTGTCGACCCCCGATCCGCGCAGGCGGGACGAGAACCATCGTTGACCGTTACCACATCGGACGGTACCGTAAGCGAACGTACGATTGTTTGTCTAACGGCATGGTCCTACGAAGGCGACCCCACACCGGGGCGTCCATCGGCACAGATATCCACACCCCCAAGGAGTCCGGGCATGTTGTCCAAGGTCCTCGTCGCCAACCGCGGCGAAATCGCGGTCCGTATCATCCGCACGTGCGCAGAGGCCGGCATCGCCAGCGTCGCCGTGTACTCGGAGGCCGACGAGAAGGCGCTCCACGTGCGGCTGGCCGACGAAGCGGTGCTGCTCGGCGCGGCGTCGGCCTCCGAGTCGTACCTGGCGATCGACAAGATCATCGAGGCCGCCCGAAGCACCGGCGCACAGGCCGTGCACCCCGGCTACGGCTTCCTGGCCGAGAACGCCGCCTTCGCCAAGGCCGTCGAGGACGCCGGGTTGGTCTTCATCGGACCCCCCTCGTCGGCGATCGAGGTGATGGGATCGAAGATCGCCGCCCGCGAGATCGCCGCGAAGGCCGACGTCCCGCAGGTCCCCGGTTCGCAGGGCACCATCGCTTCCGCGGCGGATGTGATCGCGTTCGGTGACGAGCACGGCTACCCGGTCGCGATCAAGGCCACCTACGGCGGTGGCGGCCGCGGCATGCGGATGGTCGCCTCGGCCGCGGAGGCTGAATCGGCGTTCGCCTCGGCCAAGCAGGAATCGGCCGCCGCGTTCGGCCGCGACGACGTCTACCTCGAGCGGTACCTGTCCAGTGCCCGCCACGTCGAAGTCCAGGTCTTCGCCGACACCCACGGCAATGCGGTATGGATCGGTGACCGCGACTGCTCGGTCCAGCGGCGGCACCAGAAGCTGATCGAAGAGGCTCCCGCCCCGGGCCTGTCCGACGAGCTGCGCCGCGCCATGGGTGAAGCCTCGGTCCGCCTGGCCGAGCAGGTCGGCTACGTCGGCGCCGGCACCGTCGAGTTCCTCGTCGAGGCCGACCGGGAGGCGTTCTACTTCCTGGAGATGAACACTCGCATCCAGGTCGAGCACCCGGTCACCGAGATGACCCTCGGCCTGGATCTGGTCGCCGAACAGCTCGCCGTCGCCGCCGGAGAACCGCTGGCGATCACCCAGTCCGGCGCCGCCCCGCGCGGGCACGCGATCGAGGTCCGTGTCAACGCCGAGGACACCCGGGGCGCGCTGTTCATGCCCAGCCCCGGTCCGATCGCCACCGTCACGGCGCCGACCCGGGCCGGTGTGCGCTGGGACGGCGGCTACGAATCCGGCGACGAGGTCCAGCCCTACTACGACAGCCTTGTCGGCAAACTCATCGTGTGGGCACCCAGCCGGGATCGAGCCTTGGACCGGCTGACCCTCGCCTTGGACGAGCTGGTCATCGACGGCGTGCCCACCACGGTCCCGGCCGCACGACAGATCGTTGCGCACAAAGACTTTCGCAATGTCGCCATGCACACCAACTGGCTCGAACGCGACATCGACTTCGCCTCGATGCTGCCGCCGGTCGAAGACCCCGACACCGAAGACGACGCCGGCGAGGAAGAGACCCAGCCCCGCAACGAGGTGTGGGTCGGTGATCGCCGCTACGTGATCCCGTTCTTCTCACCGGCCACGGCCGCCGTGCCCGATGCCGCGGCGGCCGAGGCCCCGGCCCGGCGGGCGACCGGCGCCGGTGGCGGGCCGCGTAAGAAGCGAGGCGGTGGCGGTGCGGCGAGCGGTGAGGTCAAGAGCCCGATGCAGGGCACGGTCGCCCATATCGACGTCGAGGTCGGTGCCCGGGTCGAAGCGGGCCAGGTACTCATGGTCCTGGAGGCGATGAAGATGCAGAACCCGATCCGCGCCGCCATCACCGGTGTCGTGGAGTCCCTGCAGGTGAAGGTCGGCCAGGTCGTGGCCTCGGGTGCCGCCCTGGCCACCGTCACGGCGGCAGGTGAATGAAATGGCCACACCAGCAGGGTCGTCGGTCGCAGTCGTCACCGGTGCCGGCGGCGGGCTCGGCGCGGTCACCGCGGCGGCGCTCGGTGACCTGGGTCTGGCGGTCGCCTGTGTCGACATCGACCAAGTCGCCGCCGAGCGCACCGCCACCGAGCTGAGCGACCACGGGGTGGCCAGCGCTGCCTACGGGGTGGACATCACCTCCGAGTCGGCGGCTCAATCCCTGGTCGAGGCGGTGCACGCCGACCTCGGTCAGGTCTCACATCTGGTCAACATCGCCGGCATCCTGCGCCGCACCCATCTCGCCGACACCGACGCCGCGTCCTGGCGGCAGGTCATGGACGTCAACGTCACCGCGCCGTTCCTGCTCACCCAGGCCTTCGCCGGCGATCTGCGGGCCGCCGAATACGGGCGGGTGATCAACTGCGCCTCGTTCGCCGGCACCCGCGGCTACGAGTACCCCGCCTACGCCGCCTCCAAGGCCGCGCTGATCAACCTGACCAGTTCGTTGCTGTTCGACTTCTGGGGGACCACGGTCACCGTGAACGCAGTCGCTCCCGGCGCGATGGTCACCCCGATGCTCGACCGACCAGCGGCCGAGCGGATGGCGGCCAAGACCCCGACCGGACGCATCCTCGACCCCGAGGACGTCGCCGCGGTCATCGGGTTCCTCGCCGGCCGCTCCTCCCGCGGGGTCAACGGCACCACCACCGTGATCGACGGCGGCGCCTCCCTACTGTTCAGCTACCGCTGAACAGCACCGTCGATTGGCAATCCAGTACCTCCCAAACAGTTTGGAAAGATCATGACTGACATTCTCGACCAGAAGACCACCGCCCCGGTGGGACCGCACGAAGAACTCGACGCCCGCCTGGCCGCGGCCCGACTCGGCGGCTCCGAGAAGCAGCGTCAAAAGCAGATCGAGGCCGGCAAGATGCTGGTCCGCGACCGGCTCGAGTTGCTCTTCGACAACGGGTGGTCCTTCGAGGACGGCCTGCTGGCCCGCTTCGACGAGGGCCTGCCCGGCGACGCCGTGGTCACCGCGGTCGGCAAGGTCGACGGCCGTGACGTGGTGGTGATCGCCAACGACTACACCGTCAAGGCCGGCACCTGGGGCAAGCGGACCTTCGAGAAGATCACCCGCGCGCAGGAACTCGCCGACTCCACCGGCACCCCGATCGTGTACCTGTTCGACTCCGCCGGCGCCCGCATCGACGAACAGTTCGAGAGCTTCGTCGGCCGCCGCGCGTGGGGCAACATCTTCTACAACCAGGTCCAGATCTCCGGCCGCGTCCCCCAGGTCTGTGCCCTGTTCGGCCCTTCCCCCGCCGGCTCGGCCTACGTGCCCGCGCTGTGCGACCTGACGATCATGGTCCGCGGGCACGCCACCGCGTACCTCGGCTCCCCGCGCCTGGCCCAGATGGTCACCGGCGAGGACGTCACCCTCGAGGAAATGGGCGGGGCGGAGATGCACTCGACCGTCTCCGGTCTGTCCGACGTCCTCGTCGAAGACGACGCCGAAGCGATCGCCGCCGTGCGGGTGTGGCTGTCGTTCCTGCCGTCGAACTGGCAACAGGAACCCCCGGTCACCACACCGGCCGACCCGTCCGGTGCTCGGACCGTCAAGGAGATCGTCCCCGAGGTCGAGTCCGAGATCTTCGACATCCACGAACTGATCGACTCGCTCGTCGACGACGCCAGCTTCTTCCCGTACAAGGACCTGTTCGCCCCGGAACTGGTCACCGGATTCGCCCGCTTGAACGGCCAGAGCGTCGGCATCGTCGCCAACCAGCCCACCGTCAAAGGTGGGGTGATCTTCCCGGACTCCTCCGACAAGGCCGCGCGGTTCATCTGGATCTGCAATGCCTACAACATCCCGATCCTGTTCCTGGTCGACATCGCCGGCTACATGATCGGCTCCGAGGTCGAACGTCAGGGCATCATCCGGCACGGCGCGAAGATGATCTTCGCGGTCTCCGAAGCCCGCGTCCCGCGCATCACCGTACTGCTGCGCAAGGCGTACGGAGGCGGCTACCTCGCGATGTCCGGCGCCCCGATGCAGCCGGACGCCCTGATCGCGCTGCCGACGGCCAAGCCCGCGCTGATGGGCCCGGATGCCGCGGTCAACGGCATCCACTACAACCGCATCCAGGCCATCGAGGACCCCGAGGAGCGCGCGGCGTTCATCGCCGAGAAGCAGGCCGAGTACGCCGCCGGGATCGACGTGTTCAAGATCGCCAACGAGAACGCCGTCGAAGCCGTCGTGCCCGCGAACGAGCTGCGCAACGAACTCACACAGCGCCTCGCCCTCTACCGCAAGCGGGACCGCACCGCCCCCGCCCGCCGCAACGGCGTCACCCCGGTATGAGCGGCCCGGTGCTCGCCCCACGGCGGGAAGGGCTCACCGGAGTCGTCACCGGTGCCGGCACCGGGATCGGCCGCGCCTGCCTCGAGATGCTCGTCGACCACGGCGCCCGCGTGGATGCGTGGGACCGCAGCGACGACGCGTTGTCCGACCTGGCCGACTGCGACAATGTAGCGGCCCGTACCGTCGATGTCACCGATGTCGATGCAGTCGCTTCGGCCGCCGTTTCCGCGCAGAATGATTGGCAGAGAATTGATTTCGTGATCAATTGTGCAGGTGCGTTTCTGGTCGGGCCGCTCGCCGAGGTCAGTGCGGCCTCGGTGCGCTCGTTGTTCGATGTGAACGTGCTCGGAACCACGCTCGTCACGCAGGCGTTTCTCCCGGCGCTCGAGAGCAGCCGCGGGTCGATCGTGAACGTGGCCAGCTCGGTCGCTCTCAAGCCGACCGTCAGCAATGCGCACTACGCCGCCTCCAAGGCAGCGGTGGCGCATCTGACCCGGTGCTGGGCGCTCGAGCTGGCACCGGCGGGGGTGCGGGTCAACGCCGTGGCCCCGGGGCCGACCCCCACGGCGATCTACCGGACGGCCGGGATGAGCGCCGAGCAAGAGTTGACCCTCCTCCGCGAGCGCGCAGCCGCGATTCCGTTGCGGCGGGTCGGTGACCCGCTCGACACCGCGCGGTGGATCGCGCGTTTCGCCCTCGAAGACGACTGGACCACCGGGGTGGTCCTGCCCGTCGACGGCGGCATGGCGCTCTGATACCGGCTGCCGCCGTACTCGGCTTCGAAATCCCGGGCCCTCGAACGATGAGGGCACGGGATTTCGTGTGCGTGTGCCCACGCCCGCCACTTCTCACGCCCGCCACTTCCCGCGGCCGGCGCGTGCGCAGGACCGCGGGCCTGTTCCTTCCCGGCGCTGCCGGCTGCGGCCCCGGTCCGCAACCACGTCGGCGAGCTCGACGGCCCACCGAGGCCGTGCACGAAGTACTGCCCGCACCGCCCGAGTGTGTCGGGCGGTGCGGGCAGTACGGGGAATCGATGCGGGTAGGGCAGGCGGACGGCAGGAGAGTGCCGGTACCCGGCCACCGGGTTCCTGTGGTCGGGCTGCATGCCGCCCGACCACAGGATCGGCAATGTCAGCCGCCGACCTTCTGGCTGGCGCCGGCATCGATGGGCAGGTTGATCCCGGTAATGTAGCGCGATTCGTCGGAGGCCAGGAAGATGATCGCGTTGGTGATGTCGATGGGTTCGACCCACGGGATGTTCGGCAGCGAGTGCATGGTGGCGAACGCAGGTCGGGAGTCCTCGAGGGTGGGGTGCTCGAGGTCGGGTCGAAACAGCCCGTAGAAGGTTTCGTTCTGCAGCAGTTTGGTGTTGACGTTCGTCGGGTGCACCGCGTTGACCCGGATTCCCTGGGGGCCGAGCTCGTTCGCGAGGGTGTGCATCAGGCCGACGATGCCGTGCTTGGCGGCGACGTAGTGGCCGACGTTCGGGTATCCGCTCAGGCTCGAGGTCGAGCCGGTGAAGATCACCGAGCCGCCTTCCCCACGCTCGACCATGTTCGGGACCGCGGCCTTGACTGTGTGGAAGACACCGGTCAGGTTCGTGTCGATCATGTCGTTCCACTGGTCCTCGGTCAGGTCCAGGACCTTGTTGGCCGAGATGATGCCCGCGTTCGCACAGACGATGTCGATCTTGCCGAATTCGGCGAGGCCGTCGGCGACGGCGGCCTGCATCTGCTGCAGGTTGCGGACATCAGCCTGGGCGGTGACTACGCGGCGGCCCAGTTCCTCGACCAGCCGTGCCGTTTCCTTCAGGTCGTCAGGCGAAGCCATCGGGTACGGCACACTGCCGATCTGGTCGGCGATGTCGATGGCGATGATGTCGGCACCTTCTTTGGCCAGTCCCAGTGCGTGCGACCGTCCCTGGCCGCGTGCGGCCCCGGTGATCAGGGCGACCTTGCCCTCCAAGCGGCTCATTGAACTTCCAATCTGTCGATGTACTCAACTGCAGATGTTCGGAGGAGTGACAACAAACGTACGTGCGTTTGTTTCCTTAAAGTGTGATCTGGAGGACAGCAAATGTCAACCACCGCGCCGAGGAGAGCGCGCGCCCGTCACGAACGTGATGCCTCATCCGCATGCACGGGGCGAAGTTTAGGAAATCCACTCTCGAACAGAGAGTTTCGGAACGTCAGAGACGACAGCCGCCACCGCGTGGCACGGGCGGGGTCTCGGCGGCACGGAGTCCCGGCACGCCCCTCGGAGCGGCCCCGGCACCGTGCCACCTCGAGGGTGCAGTCGGCAGGGCGCGGCCCCACCCGGGGCATGCCGCCACGACGATGGCGGCATGCCCCGGATACACGTGGGCCGAATCCGCTTCGACCGGAGTCGGTACGTCGGTCAGTCGGCGTTCTCGACGCCGAGCTGACGCAGGGCCATCGTGATGTAGGTGTTGACCACCTTGTCGAGCGACTTGGGGCCGCCGGGCTTGTACCAGGACGACACGTGTGCGCCCTGCGCCAGAATCGAGTAGGTCTGCAGTTTGGCGTCCAGGATGTCGGCGCCGGTCTCCTTGGCCACGTCCTTGACCAACTTCTGTAGCAACCGCTCGTATTCGGCGCGTTTGGCCAGGACTTCGTCGAGGTCCCCGTCGCTGAGCGAACGCAGCTCGGAATTGCCGATGAAGACTTCTCGCGCGTGTTCCGCGTGGTAGCGGATGTGGCAATCGACCGCAGCCTTGAAGCGGTCCACCGCCGTGCCGTCGACACTCTCGATGGCGGCGTGGACCGCTTCGAGGAGTTCGTCCATGACCGACACCATGATGTCGGTCAGGAGTTCCTCTTTACCGCTGATGTGGTTGTAGAGGCTGCCGACCTGGATCCCGACCTCGCTGGCAACCGTGCGCAGCGACGTTGCCTCGTAGCCGTGCGCGTAGAATAGCTTGGCCGCGGCCTCGCGAATGGCGTCACTGGTGCGCGCGCCGCCGCGTGTCGCCCGAGTTGCTCGAGTCACTGTGCCCCTCCGAAGTAAAGTAAACGGGCCCCGAAGGGGCCGGCGAGCGATCTCGAAAACAATCGTACGTTAGTCGATCCGCGTTTGCCTGATGGTCTACGCGTCGTTACCAGCCCATCGCCGCCCGGATGTTGGTCTTGACGATCTTGCCGCTGGGATTCATCGGCAGGGCGTTCGGTCCGACCAAGGCGATCATCTTCGGCACCTTGTAGCCCGCCAGGCGCTCGCGCAGGAACGATGCGATCTCCACCTCCGTGACGCTCTGGCCGGGTCGAACCGCGATGACCGCGCGCACTTCCTCGTCCCATTCCTCACTCGGGACACCGAGGACGGCCGCTTCCATGACCGCCGGGTGCGTGTGGAGCAGTTGCTCGATCTCCGAGCTGTAGACGTTCTCGCCACCGGTCTTGATCATGTCCTTGGCTCGGTCCCGGAAGTACAGGTAGCCCTGCTCGTCGCGGACCGCCAGGTCGCCGGTGCGCAGCCACCCGTTCTCGAGCACCTCCTTGGTGGCCTCCGGGCGCCCGAAGTAGCCGGTCATCAGGTTGGGACCGCGGACACAGATCTCCCCGATCTCCCCGACGGCGGCCGGGGTGCCGTCGTACAGATCGCGTAGTTCAACCTCGGTGAGCAGGTACTCGGTCCCGATCGAGCCGTCGATCTCCGGCCGGAGCATGTCGTGGGGCAACAATCGGGTGACCATCGGTCCGGCTTCGGTGAGTCCGTAGCGGAAGAACAGCTCCACGTCCGGGATCAGCGCCGACACCGCCAGCTTGTCCGGCATACGCAACAGGCCGGCGCCGGTGTGCAGGGCCTTGAAGTGGTTGCGGAACCCGTCGGTGTCGAACGTACCCGCCTTGAGCATGCGTCGGATCATGTTGGGCACGAGGAACATGTTGGTGATCGACTCGCGGGCGACGAGGTCCGCAATCTCGTCCTCCACGAACTTGTGCACGAGGACCGAGCTGTTGCCGGTGACGTAGTGCGGGAGGAACCAGCACAGCAGGGCTGCGGAGTGGAACAGCGGGGTGACGACCAGACCGTGGTCGTTCGCCCGGCCGCCGATCCGACAGTCCGCGATCTCGTTGACGGCGTTGGTCAGAATCGCCGAGTGCGAGAGCACGACGCCCTTGGAGAACCCGGTGGTTCCGCCGGTGAACAGAATGCAGGCGGCATCCGACGGGCCGACCGGGACATCCCGGAGCGACTGCGAGCGCAGAAGGTGGTCGAACTCCTCGCCCTCGTGCACGACCGTAATCGGCCCGTCCAGGCCGCCGCCGGCCAGCACCTCGGCGATCGCGGCATCGAATCCGTCACCGACGAGGACGACGCGGGCGCCGGTCTCGTTGATGCCGTGCGTCAGCTCCTCGGTGGCCCACCGCCAGTTGTACGGGACGAAGGCCGCCCCGGCGGCCACGATGCCGAGAAACGTTTCGATGCTGAAGGCCGTGTTGCCGGCCAGCACACCGACGGTGTCGCCGGGCTTGACACCCTGGGCCCGGAGGCCGGCAGCGATCCGCCACGCCCGATCGGCGAGTTCTCCATGGGTGAGCCGCCGCGTCCCGTCGAAGAGCGCTTCGCGCCCAGGCACCAGCCGCTCGTTACGACGAATAGCGTCGACGAGAGTAAACATCGTTCTCCTTAGCCGTACAGGTGTCGGTGTGTGGCCTCCAACACTACGGCAAACGTACGTACGTTTGCTAGTGCCGACCTGTGTCACGTCAGCGGGGAATGATCGAATTGGCAGCAGTCGAGGGAAGGGATGAGCATCTGGTGCAATCTTCGGGAAGTTGCTGGAGGTGCGGTCACGGCGTGCTCGCATGCGACGGGCGAGGGTCGTCGGCGTGTGATGAGGTTCAGCGGCTCGTCTCGGGGCCGAAGCCGCTCGGGGCACGACGCTGCAAGCGGGGCGAGCCGTGAACAATCCGACAATCGGCTACGTCGGGCGCCTTCGCCGGTCGACAATCCGCGTGTCGCTGTGATGACTCACCGGGCGCGCAGCCGCAGCCGCGTGTAGGTGAACGTCGCGTAGACGATCCCGAGGAGGAGCAGCATCCCGGCCGAGAGCAGCCACCACGACGTCGCGTGCTGCCACAGCACGTCGGCCTCGGCGGTCGGGTCCTTGGCACGCAGGTCGGTGGTCGAGGCGGTCGCGGCGTAGCCCCACCGCGACGGCGACAGCCACGACAGCTGGGCGAGCACTGCACGCCCGGTGATGGGGATCAGGCCGCCGCTGAGCACGAGCTGCACCATGACCGTCACGACGAGCAGCGGCATCACCTGTTCGCCGGACCGGGCGACGGCCGACAGGGCCAGACCGACCACCACGCAGGCACACGTGGTCAGGGCGATGTTGACGACGAGTTCGACACTGCCGGAAGGGATCACGCTGCCGGCGCCGGGAGTTCCCTTGCCGATCAGAACGACGAGGACGAGCAGAAACGACTGCACGATCGCGGCGGCGCAGAACACCACGATCTTCGCGATCAGGTACGCCGAGGGTGCGAGCCCGGCGGCGCGTTCGCGGTGGTAGATCATCCGTTCGCCGACGAGGTCCCGGACGGTGAGCGACGAGCCCATGAAGCAGGCCCCGAGAATCAGCAGGATGAGGATGAACGCCAGTTCGCCGGGTTCGGCGCCCGGACTGGGCGGACCGAATCCGTCGCTGCCCGGCACCAGGATCGACAGCCCCCCGAGGATGAACGGCAGTAACGACAGGAAGATCAGGTAGCCGCGGTCCGCGCGGATCAACCGCATCTGCCGCCGCGCGACGGTGCTCAGCTGTCGGCGACGGGAGGTGTGGGCGGGCCGGCCCAGCGGGCCGGGCGCGGCGGCGGGTGGGTGGTCGACGGTCGCACTGCGGGCGAGGTGCTCGGCGTACACCGCGTCGGGTTCGGCGGCGACGCGGGCGAAGATCTCCGCCCAGTCGGAGCTGCCCAGCGCGGGACCCACCTCGCCGGGCGGCCCGACATAGGCGGTCTTGCCCCCGGGCGCGAGCAGCAGCACCTGATCACACAGTTCGAGGTAGGACAGCGAGTGGGTGATGACGAGGACGACCCGGCCGGAGTCGGCGAGGCGGCGCAGCGTGGTCATGATCTGCCGGTCGAGCGCCGGGTCGAGGCCGGAGGTGGGTTCGTCGAGGATCAGCAGCGACGGTCCGGTGAGCAGTTCGAGGGCGACCGACGCGCGTTTGCGCTGCCCGCCCGAGAGGCGGTCGACCCGGGTGCCGGCGTGCTCGGTGAGCTGGAGTTCGCCGAGCACCCGGGCGATCACCTCGTCGCGGTCGGCCCGGGTGGTGTCCGGTGGCAGCCGCAGTTCGGCGGCGTAGCCGAGGGCCTCACGGACGGTGAGCTGCCGGTGGAGCACGTCGTCCTGGGGAACGAGACCGATCCGGGAGCGCAGCGCCTGGTATTCGGCGTGCACGCTGTGGCCGTCGAACTCCACGACCCCGTCGGTGGGATTGCCGGTGCCGGAGACGATCTTGGCCACGGTGGATTTGCCCGCGCCGGAGGGGCCGATGACGGCGGTGAGCGTGCCGGGCGGCGCGGCCAGCGTGACGTCGTGCAGCAGGCGCCGGCTCCCGTCGATGGTCAGCCCGACGGCGCGCACGCGCAGGCCGTCGGTGGTGGCAGCCGCCGTCTTCTCCCGCGGGACGAGGGTGCCGTCGTGGACGACGAGGTCGGTGTTGCCGATCGTCACGACGTCGCCCTCGGCGAGGACGGCGTGGTCGATCCGGGTGCCGGCGACGAACGTGCCGTTGACGCTGCCGAGGTCCTCGATCTCGAGGCCGGTCGGCCCGGTGCGCAGGGCCGCGTGATGGCGGGAGGCCAGGACATCGTCGACGACGACGGCGTTGTCGGCGGCCCGGCCGATCGACACGTCGCCGGTGCGGGGTGCGCGCCGGGGCCGGCGTCGCGCGCCGCGGGTCTCGCCGGCCCGGACCGCGGTCAGTTGGTCGAGCAGGCCCCCTCTGCGTTCATGGGTCGCCTCGGGTTCGGCGACGGAGATCCGGAGGTCCGGTCCCTCGGCGCGGTCGCCGATCCGGGCGACGACAGTTCCGGTGACGCGGATCCGCTCCACCCGGCGTCCGTCGACGAAGAGTCCGTTCTTGCTGCCGGAGTCGACGAGATACCAGCCGTCCTCCCACTTCAGGAGCGCGTGTTCGCGGGAGACCACGGGGTGCTCGAGGGTGACGTCCATCGATCGGTCCCGGCCGATGCGCACCGTCGTTCCGGGGTCGTAGCCGGCGCGGCCGCCGTCCCATTCGAGCAGGACCTGCGCGTGCCGGGTGTCCACGTCGTCCATCGTCTCGGCCTTCCGTCAGCCGTGTCCGCTCGCACCGACGTGCGGTTCTCGACCGCCCACCGACGATTTCCGACCGCTCGTCGCGTCGTGCGCCGGGGGTCGTTCGATCTCCGATTCTCCCACTCCGGGAATGCCCAGGCCAGACCGCGAATCCGAGCGCGGCGGGTGTGGTCTGGCCGATTTGACACGCGGTTGTGTGGCCCAGGACACTACTGACAGACCGCTTACCGACCGAGCGATCGGTCGTAGTAGCGGAAGGCCCTCGCAGTCGAGTGGAAGGAACTGCGTCGTGACGTCCGAGATGCGCCCCTGGACCGCGCTCTACCCGAACGGACTCGACCCCGAGCCGGTGGTGCCGTTCGTCTCCCTGGTGGACGCGTGGCGCGCCCGTGTGGACGCCGACCCCGACGGCAAGGCCATCGCCTACTTCGACGGTGTGCTGACCGCCCGCGAGACCGACGAGCTCTCCGACGCTCTCGCCGTCGCCTTCGCTGCCCGAGGGGTGCAGCGCGGCGACCGCGTGGGCATCTACCTGCAGAACGTCCCCCAGTACGCGCTGACCCTGCTCGCGTTGTGGAAACTCGGCGCTGCGGCGCTCGTGCTCAACCCCATGTACCGCAGAGCCGAGTTGCGCCGCCTCGTCGACGACGCCGAGATCGTCGGCATGGTGTGCGCCGACACCGCCGTCGCGGAGACCGCGGACACCGTGCGCGACAGTTCGGTGCGCTGGATCGTCAGCACCAGCGACCTGGACTTCCAGAGCCGCGACGACGCGCGGGTCTTCCCGACGACGGACCGTGCCGTGGCCTCGCCCGACGGCGACCTCGTCCAGCTGATCGAGCAGTACCGGGGCCGGCGGCCGTCGCCCGTCGAGATCACCGGGGACGACGTCGCGTTGCTCGCCTACACCTCGGGAACCACCGGACCGCCGAAGGGCGCGATGAACTCCCACGCCAATGTGATGGCCGTGGCTACCACCTTCGGCTCCTTCGTCGGCCTCACCGACGGCGACGTGGTGTTCGCCGTCGCCCCCCTGTTCCACATCACCGGCGCCGTCATCAACGCCACGCTGGCGCTGGTGCACCGGACCGCCCTGGTCTTCGCCAACCGCTTCAATGCCGAGGTCGCGCTCGAGGCCCTCGTCGAGCACAAGGTCACGTTCACGATCGGCTCGATCACGGTGTTCAACGCCCTGTACGAAACCCCCGGCGCCGACGCCCACCACTTCGCGTCGGTCAAGACCCTCTACTCCGGCGGCGCACCGATCCCGCCCGCGACCGTGGAGAAGTTCGAAGCGAAGTTCGGCAAGTACATCCACAACGCGTACGGCATGACCGAGACCTCCTCCGGCGTCATCGCGGTGCCCCCCGGACGGCGGGCTCCCGTGGACCCCGCCAGCGGCACCCTCGCGATCGGCGTCCCGTTGCCCCTGATCGATGCGCGGGTCGTCGACGCGAACGGTGCCGCCGTCGAACCCGGCACGCAGGGGGAGCTGGAACTGGCCGGCCCGCAGGTGATCTCGGGGTACTGGCGCAAGCCCGAGGCATCCGCCTCCACCCTGCCCGGCGGACGGCTGCGCACCGGCGACGGCGCGATCATCGATCGGCACGGCTGGGTTTACCTGGTGGACCGCCTGAAGGACCAGATCAACGTCTCCGGCTACAAGGTGTGGCCCCGCGAGGTCGAGGACGCCCTCTACGAGCACCCCGCCGTGCACGAGGCCGCCGTCGTCGGTCAGCCCGACGACTACCAGGGCGAATCCGTGGTGGCGTTCGTGTCGCTCGAACGCGACGCCCACGCCACCGAGGGCGAACTCGTGGACTTCGTCCGCGACCGCCTCGCCGCCTACAAGCGGCCACGGCGGGTCCACATCGTCGAGAACCTCCCCAAGACCCAGACCGGCAAGATCCGGCGCAGCGACCTGCGCGACCGCACGATCCCCACCCCGACCACCTGACGATCCGCCCCCGGCCCGACCCCCTCCTACCGACCTCCTACCGACCGAATGTCACACGGGTTCGGTCACATCGACCCGATGTGACATTCGGCCACTGCTCCCGCGAACGAAAAGAGACACGACGTGAACACCGACGTCCGGAACCCCCGGGATGCGGTCGACACCGCGCCCACCCTGGCCTCGAAGAAGAAATCGCTGTTCGCCAGCGCGGTCGGCAACGTACTCGAGTGGTACGAGTGGAGCGCCTACGCGGTCTTCGCCCCGTTCATCGCCGCGGTGATGTTCAACAACTCCGATCCGATCTCCGCGCTGTTGTCGACGCTCGCGGTCTTCGCCGTCGGCTTCCTCATGCGTCCCCTCGGCGGCATCGTGTTCGGCCGCATCGCCGACCGGCGGGGCCGCAAGTTCGTCCTCGTCACCACGATGCTCATGATGGCGACGGGCAGCCTCGTCATCGGCATCATGCCCACCTACGAGTCCATCGGAGCCTGGGCGTCGCTGATCCTGCTCGCCGCGCGGATCATGCAGGGCTTCGCCCACGGTGGTGAATCGGCCACCGCCTACTCGTACGTCGGCGAGATCGCCCCGCCGCATCGTCGCGGCATGTGGGGCAGCGTCGCCTTCATCGCGATCTTCGGCGGCTCGGTCCTCGCCTACAGCATCGGCGGCGTGGTCACCTCGTCGCTCTCCGAAAGCGCTGTCGCCGAATGGGGTTGGCGTATCCCGTTCCTCATCGGCGCCTGCCTGGCGCTGGTGGCCCTGTACCTGCGCCGCAGCATGGACGAGAGCGACGTGTTCGACGCCCAGCAGGACGACCAGCCGCGTATTCCGCGCAAGACCGTCGTCCGCGCGATCCTGCTCATGATCGGCATGACCTCCGGCATCACCGCCGCGCACTACACCTGGACGTCCTACGTCTCCACCTACGCCATCACCCAGCAGGGCATGGATCCCGACGTGGCCTACTGGATGTCGGTGATCGCCCAGTCGATCGCGCTGATCTCCCTGCCCTTCTGGGGCATGCTGTCGGACCGGATCGGCCGCCGTCCCATGCTGTTCGCGTTCGCCGGCCTGATGCTCGTGCTGCAGCTGCCGCTGACGATGATGATCTCCTCGGCCGGATGGACCCTGCTCGTCGCGACGACGGTCGCGCTGCTCGTGGTGTCCGTTCCCGCGTCGGTGCTGTCGGCGACGCTGTCGGAGAGCTTCCCCACCCGGCTGCGGACCCAGGCGATCGGCTTCGCGTACTCGTTCTCGGTCGCGGTGTTCGGTGGCACCGCCCCGTACCTGAACCAGCTGCTGATCGGCCGGGGCCTCGGGTGGGCGTTCAGCGTGTACATCATGGTGCTGTGCGTGCTGACCGGCGTCGCCTGCATCTTCATGAGGGAGACCAAGGGCATCCGCCTCGAGCACGCCTGACGGCTCGTCCACTGCGCCCCACCGGCCGACGTGCCGGTGGGGCGCAGTCACGTCCGCGACCGCCTCCCTGTCGATACGCTGGGCCTGCCGCGACGGGGCCGACCCGGTTGCGGTGACGCATCCGGGTGGGCGAGGAGGCGGCGTGCAGGCACATCCCGGTCCGCAGGTGCTCCCCGGCGACGGCCTCACCGGGAGCGAGGCCGCCGCGCGGCTGACCCGCGACGGCCCGAACCAGCTCCCCGCCGCACGACGGGTGGCGTGGTGGCGCAGGCTGGTCGCGCAGCTGACGCACTTCTTCGCGCTGCTGTTGTGGTTCGCCTCGGCGCTCGCGTTCGTCGCGGGCATGCCGGAGCTGGGCATCGCCGTGATCGTGGTGATCGTCGTCAACGGCATCTTCGCCTTCGTGCAGCAGGAACGCGCGGAGAAGGCCGCCGAACGTCTCGGCGAGCTGTTGCCCACCACCATCGTGGTGCGCCGGGACGGGGCGCTGCGCACGGTCGACGCCCGCGACCTGGTGGTCGGCGACGTTGTCGTGCTCACCGGCGGTGACCGCGTCCCGGCCGATCTGACCCTCGTGGTCGCGGGCCGCTGCACGTTCGACGAATCCACCCTCACCGGGGAGAGTGAACCGGTGCTCCGCGAAGCCGGCGCGGTCGTGTTCGCGGGCACGTTCGTCGCCGAGGGCGAATCCGAGGGCGTCGTGACCGCGACGGGTGCGCACACCCGCCTCGCCGGCATCGCCGCCCTGACGACCTCGGTACGGCGCCCACCCGGTCCGCTCGATCTGGAGATCCAGCGGATCGTTCGCACGCTCGCCTTCGGTTCCGTCGGCGTCGGTGCGGTGTTCTTCGCCGTGTCGCTCCTGGTGGGGATCTCCTGGCGGGACGCCTTCCTCTTCGCGGTGGGAATCACCGTCGCTCTGGTGCCCGAGGGACTGCTGCCCACGGTGACGCTGTCGCTGGCGATGGGGGCGCAGCGCATGGCGAAGGACAACGCGCTGGTGCGCAACCTCGAGGCCGTCGAGACCCTCGGTGCGACGACGTTCGTCTGCACCGACAAGACCGGCACGCTCACCCAGAACCGGATGAACGTCGTCGAGGCCTGGACCCCGGCCGGGACGGTCACGGTGCGCGGGGAGGGGTATGCGCCCACCGGCGAGGTGACCGGCCCGGAGCCCGCGGTGGCGGCCGCCGCGACCGTGGGTCTCGCCGGTGCCGCCGCGTCGAAAGGCGGGATCACCCTCGACGACGACGAGTGGCGGGCGGTCGGTGACCCGATGGAGGCGGCGATCGCCGCGTTCGCGGCTCGTCTCGCCCGCCCCGACGTGCAGCCGGGACCGGTCATCCGCCGGTTCGTGTTCGACCCCCGGCGCCGCCGGGAATCGGTGGTCGTGGGCGGGCGACTGCTCCTCAAGGGCGCACCGGACGCGGTGCTCCCGCGCTGCGCCGACGCGGGTGAGCTGATCGACCGCGCGGAGGAAGCGCTCGCGGACATGGCGTCGCGGGGGCTGCGGGTGCTCGCCGTCGCCCGCCGGACCCTGACCGACCCCGGCGCGGTCACCGACGCCGATCTCGCCGAACGCGACCTCGAACTCCTGGGCCTGCTCGGCATGGAGGATCCCCCGCGGATCGCCGTCCCGGCCGCGCTGCGGGCCGCCCGCGGCGCCGGCATCAAGGTCGCGATGCTCACCGGTGACCACCCGGAGACGGCCCGCGCCATCGCCCGCGAGATCGGTCTGCTCGGGCCTGAGGGCAAGGTGGTGCAGGGCAAGGATCTGCCGGACGACGATCAGCTGCTCGGTGCCCTCCTCGATCGCGACGGCGTCGTGATCAGCCGGGTCTCCCCGGAGCAGAAGTTGCGCGTCGCGAAGGCCCTGCAGGACCGCGGCCACGTCGTCGCGATGACCGGCGACGGCGTCAACGACGGGCCGGCCCTGCGGCAGGCCGACATCGGGGTGGCGATGGGTGAGAGCGGCACCGACGTCGCCCGCGAGGCCGCGGACCTGGTGCTGCTCGACGACGACTTCGCAACCATCCTCACCGCGGTCGAACAGGGCCGGGCCACCTATGCCAACATCCGCCGCTTCCTCAGTTACCACCTGACCTCCAACGTCGCGGAACTGACGCCGTTCGCGCTGTGGGGGCTGTCGGGCGGGCAGTTCCCGCTCGCCCTGGGGGTGCTGCAGATCCTGTGCATCGACATCGGCACCGATCTGTTGCCGGCGCTGGCCCTCGGCAGCGAACCGCCGAGCCGGGACACGCTGAAGCGGCCACCGGAGCGCCGGCACCTCGTCGACCGGACCCTGCTGGTCCGGGTGTTCGGGGTGCTCGGCCCGACCGAAGCGATCGTCGAGATGAGTGCGTTCCTCGTCGCGCTGCTCGTCGCGGGCTGGCGTCCCGGTGGCGAATTTCCCACCGGGACGGCACTTCTCGCTGCCTCCGGTGCCGCGTTCGCCGCGGTCGTCCTGGGACAGGTGGGTACCGCGTTCGCCTGCCGCAGCGCGACCCGGCCGCCGTGGCAGCTCGGATGGGGCTCGAACCGGTTGCTGCTGTGGGCCGTTCTCGTCGAGCTCGTCGCCCTCGTCGTCTTCCTGGGAGTCGTCCCGGTCGCCGACGTGCTGGGCCATGCGGTCCCCCCGCTGGAGGCTCTGGGCGTCGCGCTGCTGGGCATCCCCGCGGTCCTTGCCGCAGACTTCGTGTACAAGACGGTCCGTGGCCGCCGGTGAGTGCGGTGTGTCTGTCATCGACGCACCGGGGGATTGCGGGGCCGCGGCTCCGGGTATGCCCGGAACACCGTTCGTCGACGATCGGAAGGGACCGGCCATGACCACCCACTGCCTGACTACACCGGACCTGACTACACCGGACCTGACCACACCGGACCTGACCACACCGGACCCGGATACCGAGCCGGGCTCGCCCGAGCCGGCCCCGCCGATCCCGCCGACGCCCCCGCCGCCGTCCCCGTTCCCGCCGGAACCGAATCCGGTGCCGACTCCACCGGAGCCGCAACCGCCGTTCCCGCCCGAACCGGATCCCGAGCCCTCGCCTCCGCATCCGGAGCGGCCCTTCCCCCAGATCCCCGACCACGCGATGTGACGACCTCGCCGGCGGCGAGAGAAGGAGAGCAGGTATGTCGAGCATGTTCGGCCGCACGTTGCTCGGAACGACCGCGGCGACCGCTGCGACAGCAGTGGCTGGATCGATTGCCTCGCGGGACGTGGACACGCGGTGGTACCGGCGGCTGCGCAAGCCGTCGTTCCAGCCACCGAGCGCGGTCTTCCCCGTCGTCTGGACGGCGCTGTACGCCGACATCGCGGTGAGTTCCGCGGTGGCGATCGACGAACTCGAATCGGAGGCGCGGGTCGACGAAGCCACCTACTACCGGGCGGCCCTCGCAGCGAACCTCGTGCTCAACGCGTCCTGGTCGTGGGTGTTCTTCAAGGCGCACCGGCTCGTTCCGGCGACGGTGGTCGCCGGCGCGCTCGCGGTGAGCAGCGCCGACCTGGCGCGCCGCGCCGCGCTCGCGAAGCCGGCGGCGGGGGCCGCGCTCGGCCCCTACGCGGTGTGGTGCGCGTTCGCCACGGTTCTCAGTGGCAGGATCGCGCGGCTCAACTGACCGGGCGGCGACGTCCCGGAGATCCCTCGAACCGGGACCTCCGGGACGGATGCGTCGCCCAGTGGTTACCGCTGGGCTGCAATGCGATTGCGCATCGCCTCGAGCCCTGCGACGACGACGATCGCGATCACCACGTGCATCAGCGACAGGGTGATCGTGCTCGGGGCGTCGAAATCGGCGACGATCGTCGACGCGATGGTGCCGAGCGCGGCCACCGCGCCGACGACTTCGGCGACGCGGATGATGCCGAACCAGCGCAGGCTGAGCAACGCCGCGAGACCCAGGCCCACGGTGAGTGGGACGACGCTCATGACGAGAACGCCACCCGGGGAGGCGCTTTCGACGGTGTCGCCGTTGGTGAGCTCGAACGTGCCGCCGGCGGCGAGACCGACGAGCCACAGCGCGACGTTGACGACGAGAGCCACGACTACCGGGACGAGCACCGCCATCGGACGACTCAGCGAGAAGGCGGGCATGGTCGGCGTGGCGGTGTGATCGAGGGGCTTGACAACACTCATGATGTCCTCCGGAAGGGCCGATGAACTGACGTCGCCCATCGTTCAACCTCGAGTCGACTCGAGGTCAAGCCTTTCCGCACGAGCTACGCGGCCGCTACCGCGCACCAGTCCACGGTGACCGAACGCGCACCGGAATGCGCGAGCATGGAACGCACCGGGCCGCCCAGGCACAGCTGCCGGTCGAGCTCGCGCCGCTCGGCGTCCGGGTCGCGGTCGTCGGAGGTGCCCACGAGAATCTCCGCCGGCTCGGTGCTGCGCGCACCTTCCATCAGAAGCCGCTCCTCGTCGACGATCCGAACGGGCACGTCGTCCGATCCGGCCACGTCGCCGATGAGCAGGGCCACGTAGTCGGCGTCGTCGTCGGCATCGTGATAGGCCAGCAGGCGGCCGCGGACGGTGTCCGAGGCGAGCCGCCGATCGAGAGTCAGCCCGGACTGCTGCGTTCCCGCCGCGACGGCACGCAGGCAGCGCGGCAACGTCACCCGTCGTGAGGTCCAGCTGAAGAAGGCCCCACACCCCGTGTCCATGACACTCGCTCCTCCTCGGTACGTCCGGGCGAGGTGGTCCCCGGTTCTGTGATCAGTGTGCGCCGGGGGTCCGACATGTTCCGGGAGTGCCCGAGCTGGTGCCGGAGCAGGTTCAGGGCGTGGTGCTGAGCGAGCCGGACGGAGGCGGCATCGGTGTTCAGGGCACGAGCCGTGTCGGTGATCGACAGGCCACACGCGATGCGCAGGTGCAGCACGGCGCGGTAGCGGTGCGGGAGGGCAGCGATCAGCGTCGAGGGTCGTGTCGCCGCCTTGTCCGTCGTCACCGCCTCGTCCGTCGTCACCGCGTGCGTCCTCCTCCGTCCGGTGCGGGACATCGTGTCGCGACCGGTGTCCCGGACGGAAGGGACCGGTGTCCCGATCGCGCGGGCGCCCGGCGTCTGCTGTGATGCACTCGCGACACGACGCACCCGGGAGGCTTCCGTGAGACTCACCACCGAGGACATCGAGCGGATGACCGCGACGCTGTTCCTGTCCGAGGACGCCCGGCCACGGTCGCGGCGCGCGACGTTCTGGACCCTGCTCGTGCTGGCCTCGGTCATCGCCTCGGCGGGCGTCGTCGCGGACTCCACCGCCACCGTCATCGGCGCCATGATCGTCGCTCCGTTGATGACGCCGATCGTCGGGACGGCCCTGGCGGTGGTGCTCAACGACCATCGCAATCTGGTCGCCTCCGCGTTGCTCGTCGCGGCGGGAGCGGCCGCGGTGGTGGCGACCGGATACGCGGTGGGCCTGCTCGACCCTCTGGATGTGCTCGCCGAGAACAACAGCCAGGTGGCAGGCCGGGTGGCACCGCGGCTGATCGACCTCGTCGCGGCCCTGGCCACGGGCGCGGTCGGGGCGTTCGCGCTGGTGCGGCGCGATGTGTCCGACGCCCTGCCCGGGGTGGCGATCGCCATCTCGCTGGTGCCGCCCCTTGCGGTGGTCGGCCTGACCCTCGAGTCCGACGCGCCGCGGCAGGCCGGTGGGGCGCTGTTGCTGTTCGCCACGAATGTCGCGGCGATCGTCGCCACCGGCACGCTGGTCTTCCTGTTCTCGGGTGTGCGCGGGGCGGCGCGGCGCGCCGGTCGCGAGGTCGGGGACCTGCGCGGCCTCAGCCTGCTCACGGTGGTGGCCGCGGTGGTGGTCGTCGCGGTGCCGCTGGGTCTGTCCAGCGCCCGGGTGATCCGGCAGGAGACGCTGAAGGCCGACGTCGCTCCGGTCGCCGAGCGGTGGGCCCAGGAGCAGGGCTGGGCGATCACCGACATCGGATTCCGGCAGTCCGTGCTCTGGATCGAGGCGCTCGGCCCGCCTCCGGAGGCGGACCCGGCGACGCTGCGTGACGCCCTGGACGAGGCCGGTCTGCGCGACGTCGACGTCGAGATCACGCTTGTGATCGGCGGAACGCGGCGCCTGCCCGGCGGGTAGCGGCCGTGGTCAGCACACGATCGGCCGGTCTGCGGACGGGCCCAGCGCGGCCAGCACGAGCTGCTCGGCGACGGGATCGTAGGGGATCGAGACGTGGTCGGCGGTGTTCGCCGGGCACACGTCCTGCAGCAGGATGTTCTGGGCGCCGGGTCCGGTGAGGAACGACGCCGTGTAGGGGATGATCACCTGGTCGTATCTGGTGGCGACGACCGTGTAGGAAACCCCTTCGACGGTGTCGCTGCCGGCGTTGAGCGCGGCGAGCACGGCGTCCTGCGCGACGGACGGCGGTCCGAGCGACGGATAGTTCGCCGGCGCCAGCCCGACGATCCGGCTGGTCCTGTCCGCCCCGCCGAGGAACCGCACGTACCACCGGGGGACGGCGCCGCCCTTGGAGTGACCGACGATGGACACCCGCTCCGCACCGGTTTCGGCCAGGACGGTGTCGACGAACGTCGCCAGCTCGCCGGCGGCGTCCGGGATCGGCTCGCGCGCCTTGAACGGCTCGCCCGGCGCTGCCCCGTAGTCGAGCGCGAACACGCAGTACCCCTCGGTCTTCAGGGCCGGTGCCAATCCGGCCCAGTTGGCGTAGGAGTTCTCGAGGAAACCGTGGACGAGCACCACCGGCTCGGGGTGCTCCGGCACAGGCACGCAGTCGAAGTCGTTCGTCCCGGCCGGGACGACACCGGGATGCGCGAGCGAGTAGACGAGCGCGGCGCCGAAGGTGCTCTGGGGCGGGCCCGTCGGCGCGTCGGCGGAGGCCGGCGGACTCGCGACGACACTGCTGCCCAGCACCAGGAGACCGGCAACCGCGAGTGTGCGGATCATGACGCCGATCATGCACCGTCGAGGTGCAGGCGGGGGACGGAACGAGCGGAGGGGGAATACCGGCGAGCCCCCACCGTTCGTATAGTTGAGCAATCAACGATTAGACGGAGGCACCCGTGCAGTTCGGCATCTTCACCATCGGCGACGTCACCCGCGACCCCACCACGGGCCGCGTCCCCACCGAGCACGAGCGGATCGTCGCCATGACGGAGATCGCGCTGAAGGCCGAGGAGGTCGGGCTCGACGTCTTCGCGAGCGGTGAGCACCACAACCCGCCCTTCGTCCCGTCGTCGCCGACCACCATGCTCGGCTGGATCGCGGCGAAGACCGAGAAACTGATCCTCTCGACCGCGACCACCCTGATCACGACGAACGACCCGGTCAAGATCGCCGAGGACTTCGCGATGCTGCAGCACCTGTCCGGCGGCCGCGTCGACCTCATGATGGGCCGGGGCAACACCGGCCCGGTCTACCCGTGGTTCGGCAAGGACATCCGCCAAGGCATCCCGCTCGCGATCGAGAACTACCACCTGCTGCGCCGGCTCTGGCGGGAGAAGGACCTCGAGTGGGAAGGCACGTTCCGCACCCCGCTGCGCGGCTACACCTCCACCCCGTGGCCCCTCGACGACACCCCGCCGTTCGTGTGGCACGGCTCGATCCGCTCGCCGGAGATCGCCGAGCAGGCCGCGTTCTACGGCGACGGCTTCTTCCACAACAACATCTTCTGGAACCGCGAACACATCCAGCAGATGATCGGCCTCTACCGCACCCGGTTCGAACAGTACGGCCACGGCGCCGCCGACCAGGCGATCGTCGGGCTGGGCGGCCAGGTGTTCATGGCCGAGACCGAGGAGAAGGCCAAGCGCGTCTTCCGTCCGTACTTCGACAACGCCCCCGTCTACGGTCACGGACCGTCGCTCGAGGACTTCTCCGCCACCACCCCGCTCACCGTCGGCACCCCCGAGCAGGTGATCGAACGCACCCTCGGCTTCGCCGACTATGCGGGCGACTACCAGCGGCAGCTGTTCCTCATGGACCACGCCGGCCTGCCCCTCGACGTGGTGCTCGAGCAGATCGAGATCCTCGGCCGGGACGTCGTGCCCGTGCTGCGCGCCGAATTCGAACGTCGCCGCCCGGCGCACGTGCCGTCGGACCCGCCGACGCACGCCTCGCTCGTCGCCGAGGGCGCAGACTCCCCGCACCGGCTCGTGATACCCGCGAAGGTCGACCTGTCCGCCGCCGGGGAGGCCGGGACTCGGTGAGCCGAACCGGCGGTGTGACGCGCAGCGAGCCGGGTATGCCGGTTCGTATGGAGACACACAACGACAAGCGCAGGTTCGTGGCTCAGCGGCTCGACGAGATCATCGGAGCCCTGGAGACGAGTGCCCCGGGTCCCGGCGAACAGAGTCCGGTGCCGACATCGGGGGAGTTCGACGGATCCCTCGTGGCGGCGCAGCGGCACCGTGCCGAGATCGAGACCGCCTCGGACGAACGGCTCGACGAGATCGCGGCCGGATACCCGGAGATCGCCGCGGCGTGGGAGCGAGACGGCTCGTCCTGAACCCGGATCACCCGGTCGCCACCCGTGCCCGCAGATCGTCCACACCCGGGCCGGACAACCGGGGCAGCGCCGCGCGACGGCCGGTGAGCAGCAACAGGATCGCGGAGATCGGTCCCCGGATCTCCGGCCCCTCGCCGACCGACCATTCGACGTCGGTGGCGGTGAGCCGGTAGCCGCGCAGGGGAAGGGAGCGGAAGACCCGGGCCTTGCCCCTGCCGCCTTGGGACCACACCCGCGCGGCGACCACGGACGCCGCGTCCGCGGGCATCCCGAGGTCGCGGTGCAGCGGGATCGCGACGTCCTGGCCGTGCACGAGGATGTCGGTCAGGGGCTCGAAGGCGGTCAGGCCCACATTGTGGCGGCGGGAGCCGATCGTCGCGCGCAGGTCCGCGATCAACCGGTCGGTCGGCAACGCCGCCCGGTCGCGCGCGGCGGCACGGATCATCGAATTCATCGGGCCGGGATGCCGCAGGGCGATCCGGACGGCGTCCCCGACGGTCAACTGCTGCAGGGTCAGGTGGGCGGCGACGTCACGCACCGTCCAGCCGTCGCACAGCGAGGGCTGCGCCCATTCGTCGTCGGAGAGCTGTTCGAGCAGATCGGCCGTGCGCCCTCGCGCGCTGTCGATCGCGGCCCAGATTTCGTCCTCGTTCATCATGGGGCCCCTCTTGTCAGTGGAACACCGGCGGGCGGGTCCGGGTGCGCTTCAGTTCGAAGAAGTCCGAGAACCCGGACAGCAATCGCGCGCCCTCGAAGACGCGCACGGCGTCGTCGCCGCGCGGAATCGAGTTGAGCACCGGACCGAAGAACGCGACGCCGTCGATGTGGACGGTCGGCGTGCCGGCCTCGCGGCCCACTGGCGCCATCCCGGCGTCGTGACTGCGGCGGAGCGCGTCGTCGTACTCGGTCGAGTCGCCCGCGGACGAGAGTCGGGCCGGCAGGCCGGTCCGCTCGAGCGCACCGGCCATCGCGGTGCGATATTCGTCCGCATCGGGGTAGCGCCACCGATCGAAGATCGCGTCACCGAATGCCGTGTACAAGTCCCGCAGGACCGCCTCGCCGAACTGGACGGCGGCAGCGGTGGCCACTCGTGACGGACCGGCGGAACGTTCGATGTTGGCGAGATAGGCGGGATCGCCCGGGCGGTTCTCGTTGAGAACCCTCAGGCTCATCACATGGAATCTCAGATCGAGGGGCCGCCGGCGCTCCACTTCGAGCAGCCACCGGGACGCGATCCACGCGTACGGGCAGACGGGGTCGAAGTAGAAGTCCACGACGGGCGCTTCGTCGGCCATCTCGCACCTCCCGGGCGGGCCAACAAGTACGATGTTGGTACCAATATAGTTCGAGAATCGGACTATCTGCAAGGAGTGGGATGGCAGTCGATCTCAATACCGCCCTGCTGATGTTCATCGCCGCCCGGTCGGCGGAGAACCGCATTCTCGCGGCGCTGCGGCGCGCCGGCTACGACGACATCACGCTCGCGCAGGCGCGGGTGGCGGCCCGTATCGGGCCCGACGGGACGCGGTTGACGGACCTCGCCGAGCAGGCCCAGGTGGCCAAGCAGACGGCGAGTTTCCTCGTCGACCAGCTCGAGCGGGCCGGCTACGTCGAACGCACCGTCGACCCCACCGACGCCCGTGCGCGACTCGTGCGGATCGCGCGGCGCGGCACGGAGGCCCTCCCTGTCGCCCGGGCCGAGGAGGCCCGGATCGAGGCCGAATGGACCGAGCATCTCGGCGTGCGCCGGATGAAGCAGCTGCGCGAGGCGCTCACCCTGCTCCGGGAGATCACCGATCCGTATCGGCCCACGGGAGCGTAGTCGTCCGGTCGCATCCGGCTGGGACGTTCACCCGGTGTCACGCGTGCCGTACGCCGGGAACGATGTTCGCATTGCGGTGAAAGACGTTGTGCGGATCGCCTTGATCTCGGCCGATCGCGCATACGTGCCCGGACCGTAGGTGGCGCGCACCCGGTCCGGCTCGAATTCGGTCATGCGTCCTCCCGAACCTGCCAGGAACGAGCGGACTCGCGGGCCGCGAGGCGCTCGGCGCGCTCCCGGATGCCGAGCAGCATCCTGCGCATCATCGGAAAATCGGCCAGTTCCATCAGTGCGACGGTGAGCGGCAGCGACGGTGCGGGCCGGTAGGCGGCCTGCAACCGGCTCACGAGCCGGGTCCGTCGCCCGCCGTCGACGGGATCGAGGCGCCACGACCACGTCGAATCCGGCTTCGCCCACACCAGGTAGCGCCCCGGATCGAAGGAGTGCACCCGGAAGGACGTCGCCGCCGTGGCCGGACTCGCCATCGGCGCCGCCACGTCGCCGACCTCGATGCACTGCAGACGCGGATCGATCGTCGTCGCGCTGGGCCGCCCCAGGTTGTCGAGACGGTCGTAGGAGTAGAAGCCGGCCCGGTTGTAGCCGACCTGGACGATCCACGGCCACACGCACTCGGCCGGCGCGTCGATCGTGAGGGCGCGGGTCGCGCTGAACGCCGCCGAGGAGAGGATGCCGTCGCCGGGCATCGGGCCGGCGCACTCGGCAGTCGTCGCTCCCCAGCGCCGGTGCCACCGGCGATACAGGACGAAGGCACTCACCGCTGTCGCGACTGCGGCGAGCGTGCGGATCGCCATGAGAAAACTGTTCCACACCGGAGCCGGGGAGAGAAGGTCCCGGCGGTCCCGCTCATCGGACGGTCCGGAGGGCGAGGGCGGCCTGCACGACCGCGGCATGCGTGAGCGCCTGCGGATAGTTGCCGAGGAAGGCGCCGGTGGCGGGATCCACCTCTTCCGGAAGAAGGCCGAGTGCGCCGGTGTGCCGCAACAGGGTTTCGAACAGCTCCTCGGCTTCCACCCGCCGACCGGTGAGGGCCAGTGCCTGGGCCAGCCAGAAGGAGCACGGCAGGAACGCGCCCTCGCCTCCGGGCAGTCCGTCCTGTCCGGGCGGATACCGGTACAGCAGCGGGCCTCCGGCCGACAGCTCGCGCCGGATCGCGTCGATCGTGCCCCGCACCCGGTGGGAGTCCGGGGCGTCGATGCCCAGCACGGGAAGCACGAGCAGGGCGGCATCGACGTCGCGGGAGCCGTAGGTGCGGGTGTAGCGGTCTCCGAGCCGGTCGAAACCGCGATCGCGCACCTCTGCGGCGACGGCGTCCCGCACCGCGCGCCAGCGCCGGCGGCGACGGGCGGACAGGCGATGGGTCTCGGCGATGCGCAGGGCACGGTCGAGGGCCAGCCAGGCCATCATCTTCGAGTGCACATGGTGGGCGGCGTCGCCACGGATCTCCCAGATACCGGCATCCGGCTCGGTCCACCGTTCGCAGACATGATCGGTGAATCCACGCACCATGCGCCAGGTTTCGGAATACAGCGGGCGGCCGGACCGGACGAACCCCCACGCCGCGTCGACGACCCAGCCGTAGCCGTCGAGTTGGTGCTGGTCGGCCGCGTCGTTGCCGAACCGCACGGGGGCGCTGCCGGCGAAGCCGGGCCATCCCGCCAGTGTGCGTTCGGCGGGTCCGGGCCGGCCGTCGAGTGTGAACAGGACCGGCAGGTGGGGTCGTTGCAGACGGCTCGCGTGCAGGAGCCACCCGAGGAACCCGCGTGCCTCGTCGACCCTGCCCACTCCCAGGAAGGCTGCGACGCCGATGCCGGCGTCGCGCGGCCAGGCGTAGCGGTAGTCCCAGTTCCGGATCCCCCCGGGCCGTTCGGGCAGCGACGTCGTCGGCGCGGCGACCGGTGCGCCGGAAGGAGAATAGGTGAGCAGACGCAGCGTCAGCAGGCTTCGCACGACGGCCTCCCGGTGGGGCAGGTCGTGGGCGATCTCGGCCGTCCACGCCCGCCAGCGGGCCTCGTCCTCGGCGACGAGCTCCCAGGCGGCGTCGGGAGCGAGGTGGATCAGCGGCTCGCGGTGGGCCACGGCCAGGACGAAGGTGACCGGATGCCCGGGGGTCACGGTGATCGAGGCCGGCCGGCCCGGCGTGATCGGGGTTTCGGAATCGCAGGCCAGCGACAGGGCGAGCGAGCCCCACTCGCACACGAGATCGCGGCCGCGCCGACGCACCTTCGGGGGGCGGTGACGTTCGCCGAACCGAGGGTCGAATTCGGCGACGGCGCAGGCTGGTTCGCCCTCGACGGAGAGCCTCCGCACCAGGACCGTCGTCGGTAGCAGCCGCCCGGCCACCTCCGCGATCATCGCCTCGCGCAGGGTGAGCCGGGCGTTGCCGAGATCCCAGGTGGTCTCCAGCGTCGCGGTGTGTGTCCGGTAGCGGCGCCGAACGACGGGGGCAGGCCCCTCGGGCCCGAGCCGGAACCGTCCGGCCTGCGCCCCGCCGACGAGCCGGCCGAAGACGGGATCTCCGTCGAAGCGCGGCACGCAGAGCCAGTCGAGCGATCCGTCGTCGGAGACCAGCGCTGCAGTGCGAGTGTCGCCGAGCAGGCCGTAGTCCTCGATCCGGGACGGCACGGCCGCGTCGTCCCTGATCAGATCGAAAGCGCTTGCCGTGGAGGTCATTTCAGGACACCTGCAACAACAGTCCGAGTGCGATGCCGTAGACGAGATGTGCGACGACGGCGACGGCCGGAGTTTGGGCACCGTAGTTCAGGCCGAGCAGGCCGGGCGGTTCGAGGACCGCGGTGCTGCGCGGACCGGCTCGCCGGGAAGCCATGCGTGGATGTACGCCCGGCAACAGCGGCAGCAGGACCGTCAAGGCGACGATGCCGTGCAGCAGGCCGAGCATCATGCCGAGCCACCACGTCGCCTGATGGAGAAGCGCGAAGGTGGCGGCGTACCCGAGCGCGAAACCCTGGCCGATCGCGAGGTGGACGAAGAAGCCGACCACCCGGGCGCGGTCCGGGTCGGGAGTGACGGCCGTGCCGAGCACCAACGGCAGGTCCAGTCGGCTGAAACCCGCCAGTTGGGCGGCGATCATGACCGCCGTCAGGACGGTGGTGGCCAGCGATCCGAAGAGTGCCCATCCGGCCCAGTCCATGGCATTTCACCTTCGGGTGTGGGAGCGGCGGGTCCACGGTCGGCGTCCGCCGTGGACCCGCCGCTCGACTTCACGGGGTGCCGGCGGTGACTCTGCGCCGGGCGGCCGGGGCGGTGGCCAGCCGGGCGAGGGCGAGGGCGGCGACCGCCAGTCCGACGTCGCGCAATGCGATGTCGAGGTAGCCGCCCAGGGTGACCAGATCGACGATGATGCCGAGCAGCCAGGCGGCGACGACGTAGCCGCCGATCGCAGGTCGGATCGCGACGAGGATGCCGGCGAGGATCTCGACCACTCCTACCGCGAGCATGGCCTGGTGGGCGGTGCCGGGGACGATGTCGTCGATCCAAGGGGCGAGATAGCGCTCCCAGTGGGTGAGCAGGTTCGTGAACTTGTCGAGACCGAAGGCGATCGGAGCGACCGTGAAGACGGTCCGGAGGAGGACGAATGCCTGGCGGGCTCCGACGTCGGCGTCGATGCGGGTGCGAGGGGGCGTGGCGGGGGAGAGGGGGGAGGGGCTCATCGAAGTCTCCTGACTTCTAAAAGAGAGTAGTATCTATTTTAGATCTGTGACGTAGATTACGTCAAGGAGTTTCTCTTTTAGAAGGAGAGCGAGCGTGCAGGACGAGTTTGCGGAGCAGGCTGCGGGGATCGGGGCGCTGGCGGACCCCGTCCGGCGCTCGCTCTACCGGTACGTCGTCGCGCAGGCGGATGCGGTCGGGCGTGAGGAGGCGGCGGCCGCGGTGGAGGTGCCGGTGCATGCGGCGAAATTCCATCTCGACCGGCTCGTCGCCGACGGTCTGCTCGAGACGGAGTTCCGACGGCTTTCGGGACGGACCGGCCCGGGCGCAGGACGGCCGTCGAAGCTCTACCGGCGCTCGTCGCAGGAATTGTCGATCTCCCTGCCCGAGCGTCGCTACGACCTGGCGGGGGAGATTCTGGCAACTGCCATCGAGCGATCGATGCGTGAGTCGGTGCCCGTCGCGGACGCGGTGCGAGCCGCCGCCGCCGAGCGGGGACGGCGGATCGCGGCGGAGCCGGCCCCGGCGGACGGCCCCGCGAACGGAGACGATGTCGAGGCACCGGCCGGCCTCGAGGGCGTGGCGCGGGTGCTCGCCCGGCACGGCTACGAGCCGCGCCTGTCCGGCGACGGGCAGATCCGGTTGGCGAACTGCCCCTTCGACCGGCTGGCCGGCGAACACCGGGACCTGGTCTGTGGCATGAACCTCGCTCTGGTCGAGGCGGTCGTCGCCGGGCTCGGGGCTGCGGGTCTCGACACTGCCGAGCTCGACACAGAACTCGCCCCGGAACCGGGATTCTGCTGCGTCCGGATCCGGCGCGGGGACCGGTGAATCGGCGCCGCACCGCTCCCGCCGCGGACGACGGGACCGCACCGGCCGGCGCGGTCCCGTCCGGACGTCAGAGCCCGAGGGCCGCGGCCACCTCGCGCAGGGCCGGCACCGGGTCGTCGCGCATCGGCAGGGCCTGCACCGCGACGTGGTCCGCCCCGGCGTCGAGGTGCTCTCGTAGCCGGGTCGCGATGTACTCCGCGTCGCCGTGCGCGACGAGCGCGTCGACGACCCGGTCGGTGCCGTCGTTGTCGAGTTCCTCGGCGGTGAAGCCGGTGCGTTCCAGATTCGCGCGGTAGTTGCGCAGTTTCAGATACGGGTTGGCCACGGCCTTGCGGCCGATGGTGCGGGCAGTGGCGACGTCGGTGGACAGCACGATCTTCTGCTCGGGGGCGAGCACGACGTCCGGGCCGAGGACATCGCGCGCCTCGCGGGTGTGCTCGGGGGTGGTGAGGTACGGATGGGCCCCGGCGGACCGGTCTGCGGACAGCTTCAGCACCTTCGGTCCCAGCGCGGCGAGCACCCGCCGCGCCTCGGGTACGCCCTCGCGGTCGAGCACGTCCAGGTATTCGACCAGTGCCGTGTACGGCTTGCGGTACGTCTCACCGTGAGCCTCGGGGTGGCCGACGCCGACCCCGAGCAGGAAGCAGCCGGGGTGGCGTTCCTCGAGCCGGTGGTAGGAGGCGGCGATCTCGTCGGCGGGGGCGGTCCAGATGTTGACGATGCCGGTGGCCACGACGATGTTCTCGGTGGCGTCGAGGAGACGTTCGGCCACCTCGAGGTCGGCGGGCGGTGAGCCGCCGATCCAGATGGTGCCGTAACCGAGTTTCTCGATCTCGGCTCCGGTCTCCGGGGGGAGGCCGGTCGCGTGCCGCCAGACGCCGAAACGGCCGAGCGGGGGAGTGTGCGTCGTGTTCTCTGCCTTCGTCGAATCCGTCACGCCGGGTCCAACCTCCACCGGTTCCGGTTTCATTCCGTCGGGCCGCGGCGGGTCTCGATCACGCAACGGTTCCGCCTGCGTGCCGCGCACGGGAGCCTCGCACCGCGTCGGCGTGCAGCGCGATCACCCACCCCCTGCATGGGTGATCCCGCCGGAAAGACCGCGCGGTCGTGCCGGCGCCCGACGAACCTGCCGGCGCGGGTGTATGCGCCGGCGGAGGCTGTGCGTTCCGGCGGCCCCGTGGTCAGGGCACGGAGGCCGGATTCCGGTGGGGTCCCGACGACTGTCGGGGGATCAGGGTGGGCAGGGCCCGGCGGATCGGATCGCTCACCGGCGTCGCGGCGAGCATGAGATCGAGTGCCGTGGCCGCGATCTGATCGAACGGGGTCCGCACCGACGTCAGCGGAACCGGCAGACGCTGCGAGAGCGGAATGTCGTTGTATCCGACGAGTGCCACGTCGGTACCGATCGCCAGGGAGCGCTGGTGAGCCGCCGCCATCACGCCGAGGGCAAGATTGTCGTTGGCGGCGAAGACGGCGGTGGGGCGCTTTTCGGACGCGAAGAGGCGACGACCGGCCTCCTCGCCGCTCTCGATGCCGAAACCGGTTTCGACGATCCACGCTGGATCGATCTCGAGCCCGGCTTCCCGCAGCGCCCTCTGCGCGCCTGCGAGTCGTCCGGTAGCGGTCGACGTGAACAACGGGCCGGACAGGACGGCAATATCGGTGTGCCCCAGGTCGATCAGGTGACGCGTGGCGAGATAACCCCCGGTTTCGTCGTCGCCGACCGAGGACGGGCTGATGCCGTCGGTGCGGAGGACGAGGGCGTGGGGCACGCCCTGCTCCCGCAGCTGCCCGGGGAGCGGGTCGTCCCGTCGACTCGAGGCGATGATCAGGCCGTCGACGTTGCGTCCGAGAAGCGTTGTCGCCGCCTCTTGTTCGTCCAAGGGGTCGTCCCCGGTGGTGGCGACCATGGTGAAGTACCCGAGCCGCTTCGCGGCACGCCCGACCGCCTCGTACATCAGCGCCATGACCGTGTCGCTGAGGCGGGGTACGAGCACGCCGATCGTGGCCGTCTGGCCGCGCCGGAGGCTGGAGGCGAAGGTGTTGCGCCGGTAGCCCAGCGCGGCGGCGACCTCACGGACGCGTTGCGCAGTCGGGGACTGGGACGGTGGGACGCGATCGTCGAGCACCCGGCTGACCGTCGAGGTGCTTACGCCCGCCGCCTCGGCGACTTCGCGCAGCGTCACCATCCTGGGCTTGCCGTCCACCGTGGTCTGTGGCGCGTTCCCGTTGGTGTTCATGGTCTTCCTGTCTACCTCCTCGGTCGCCGTCCGGACCGGACGAGCACGCTCGCTCCACCTCGTCCGGATAGTGACCCTTGACACAGCTACCGATCGTACCCCACGATGAAATCGTTCACGGGAACGTTCCCGGGAACGATTTCATACAGAGCATCGCCCTTCGATGAAAAGAGCAATCATGAGCACTCTCGACCTCCGTGGCCTCACTCCCGCGCCGGTGACCCCGTTCACCCGCGACGGCGAGGTCGACTACGACGCCATTCATCGCCTCGGCTCGTGGCTCGGCAGCGTCGACGGCGTCAAGGGCCTGGTCGTCCTCGGCCACGCCGGCGAGGGGACCTTCCTGACCCAGGACGAGCAGGTGCGCGTCATCGCCGCATTCAAGGAGTCCGTCGACGGCCGGCTGCCGATCATCGCGGGCATCACCGGCGAAGGTACCGCCGTTGCGGTGGAGGAAGCCCAGCGTGCGGTCGACGCCGGCGCCTCGGCCGGCCTGGTCTACCCCTCCCACGGCTGGCTGCGCTTCGGCTACCAGGACGGTGCCCCGCAGGACCGGTACCAGGCCATCTACGAAGGATCGGGTCTGCCGCTCATCCTGTTCCAGTACCCCGATGTCACCAAGGCCACGTACAACCTCGACACCCAGCTCGAAATCGCCGCCCAGCCAGGTGTGTTCGCCACCAAGAACGGGGTGCGCAACATGCGCCGCTGGGATCGCGAGATTCCGGTGCTCCGCAAGGAGAACCCGGATCTGCAGATCCTGAGCTGCCACGACGAGTACCTGCTGCACACCGTGTTCGACGTCGACGGTCTGCTCGTCGGATACGGCGGCCTCGCTCCCGAGCCGCTGGTCGAGCTCATCGCCGCCGGCAAGGCCAAGGACTACCCCGCCGCCCGCGCCGTCCACGACCGCCTGCTGCCGGTCACGGCGAACGTCTACCACCGTGGCTCGCACATGGAGGGCACCGTCGCCCTGAAGGAAGGCCTGGTCGCTCGCGGCATTCTCGAGCACGCCACCGTCCGCTCCCCGTTGCTGCCCCTGGCCGCCGGCGCAGGCGCCGAGATCGCCGCTGCACTGCAGTCCGCCCGCCTCGGTTCCGTCGCCGCTTTCGCCTGACCTTCGTCGCAGCATCGGTCCGGACCGGAAGTCTCCGTAGTCCGTTTCCTTCCGTCACCGTTCCGGGTGACGCCGCGGTCCTCGGTCGGCCCGCCGCTCCCAAGACCCGGCGGGCCGACCGACCTCCCAGATGACATCGGCACCACCACCGTCGTCCGTCCGTGAGTGCCTTCCC